>JAKAXK010000108.1 GCA_021827145.1 Pseudomonadota bacterium | reverse complement strand
GCTGGGGCCTTGTCGCCTCAGTAATTTTCGGATCTCTGATCTTTGGGGTGATCAATGGATACGCGGGGTATCGATACATGCACGCGAAACACATCACCCCAAGCGATCTGCAGATCTATAGACAGCCCGGCGGCGCGTACATCACAGCTTTTACCGGCAGGTTCGGCATTCTGCACATTACATGCAAAAAATCGTTGTGCCTGCGCATCACGCCCGCCAAGTAATTACCACCTTGGGGCTCTATATATAGAGCCCCTTTTTAGAGGACCACGCCCATGCCCTTAAACACGACCCTCCCAAGCCTCGCGCGATCCCAGGCCCTATTGACGCCCGCCAAGGGCGACCAGTCCGTCGGCATCTTAAACAATCTGTTCGGCGTCCCCGGCGGCAATTGGCACTCACTCTATTATCAAGCGATCGGTGGAGTCGGGTCCGGGTCGCTCTTCTTTCACCTTCTCCAGGATTTCGACCTTGTTGTTTTGGCCTTCGTGACCATCATGGTTTTCGTGACAATGGGCATCGGCGCGACATCAACGGCGCATGAAGGAAAGGCGTTCGGCAACCGCTATCACGCCCTCTGGACCCCGCTCCGCAGCGCCTTCGCGATGATCCTTTTGGCCCCAATTCCCGGGGTCGGGTTGTCTCTGATCCAAGGGGCCCTCTTATTAATGGTCTGGTTTTCTATAGGGGGTGCGAATTTTCTGGCGACCCAGGCGACTGGATACATGGTCAAGCACGGCGGGGAAGTGTCGTCTCTGACGCCGGGCGGCGGGCAACAGATTGCGAAAGAGATACTGACATCAGAAATTACGGGGCAGTACATCGTCAATTACGAGACTTCAACACCACCGTCAAATATGACGTTGGACACTGTAGCATGGGTCCCGCCGTACACCACAACTTCAGGCGTCAATAAAAAATCGACCGGCACATACGGAACTTGGACGTTCACGTTCAATGCGCCATCAGGATCAGGGTTGTCCGGCGACCTTGGGACGATCGTTGTGCCTTGCTACTCCAGAGGCGGCCCAATGTGCACGGCACGAAAAGACGCGGTGAGCCAAATGATCAGCACGGAATATAAGTATGCGCAAAAACTGGTCAACTCGTCACAAGCAGCGCCGGGCTCATCAGCGATCTCGTCGACCAACAAACCTGCGACGACCGCGCCGCAGGCGGAGGACCCTGCCGTCCTTAAGGCCGCACAGACGTATGATGCCGCGGTCGCGGCGGCGATACCAAAGGAAGTCGCATTAGCAAAACCGGCGCTGCAGGCCGAACTGACGAGCCTAAACCAGAACGTGAGCCATCTCGGGTGGTTTTCGTTGGGGTCCTTTTATTGGCAGATCGCGCATGCGAATCAGACTGTGCAGGTGCGCGTGAATCAATACCCACAATGGCGAGGCTATAGCCAAAAAGCGATCGAAAAAGAGATCGGCAAAACTGACTCGCATAGGCTTGGACAGATCATCGATAAGGCATCGCACAATCTGCAAAAGACAGAAGTCGCTGACGGCATCAAACAATACAAGTCAAACCTTTACAAGATTTTCTCGACACAAGGCGCGTGGTACTCAAAGGGTCCGGTTGATTTGCTGCTTAAAGGTGATCCGATCGCCAATCTACAGGAAACTGGGGATTGGATCATGAACGGCGAGATCCCCAGCGCAGTCGGAACATACATGCTCGCACGGTCGGTCGCGTCTGGGGCTAATGCGGAAAGCAAGGGCGCGGGTTGGTTTGGTGAGGCGACAAATTGGGCGACGGGCGCGGCGAACGCGGCCACTAAGGCCGCATCGCCGATCGTTATGGCGATCCTTGCGGGGCTGTTTATCGTCGGCGCGACGTGGGCCTATTACCTGCCGTCGATCCCTTTCATTCTATGGATGTTGGTGATCATCGGGTGGCTCATCCTCGTCATTGAATCACTGGTCGGAGCCGTGATCTGGGCCGCTGGCATCGCTCTACCCGAGGGCGAAGGGATCTTCGGTCAGCGCGGCGATCAGGGGATTATGCTGTTCTTGAACGTGATGTTTCGGCCCGCGCTTATGGTCGTGGGGTTCTTCGCATCGTTCTTACTGCTTGACACGGTTGGTAGCTGGGTTGGTGCGAATGTCGGTACCTTTATGGGTTCCGCATTTGGTGCGGGTGTGCAATGGAATCCGATTACCTGGATTGCGGCATCGGTTATCATTTCCATTCTGGCCGTCCTCTTGGTCCACAAAATTTTCAGCATCATCTTGTGGGTGCCAGACAACGTCATGCGTTGGGTTGGCGGACAAGGGCCTCAGTTGGGAGAAGGTGCAGGAGAGCAGCATGCGCGCGGGCATTTTGTGGGGGCGGCGGGGATCGTGAAAGGCGGCGGGCCGCAAAAAGAGAAGGGAAGAGCGCGCGGCGCTGGTGGGGGTCGCAAAGGCATGGGTGCCGGTGCTGCTGCGGAGGCGGGAGAGGAAGGTGGTGAGGAGGTGGGAGGCGAGAGTCCGTCAGGGAATGATGTGGCGGGTGGCGGCGAGGTTGGTGATGTAGCGCCGCCGACGAAGCCGGAATGAAAACACTTAGAAAAACCTTTAACGCGGGATTGGGCTTGAGGCCCAACCCGCATTAAAGGGAGGGAGAAAGGCTCATCTGCGCCATCGCCCTAGCAACGGTTTTTTCTGCGTAGGCAATTGCCTCAGCCCAGCTTTTGCGCTTACCTCTTTCAACAGCCCTGTCGGCAATGTTGCCGACGAGATAGTCCATCT
This sequence comes from Pseudomonadota bacterium, assembly GCA_021827145.1. Lineage (GTDB taxonomy): Bacteria > Pseudomonadota > Gammaproteobacteria > Acidiferrobacterales > Acidiferrobacteraceae > Acidiferrobacter. The sequence goes on along the minus strand of JAKAXK010000108.1, from coordinate 4,682 downwards.
CCCCAGCAGGGTCACGACCGCGTCGCTGGGCCCAATCGAGCCTTGCGAGGCAGTACCGGTACTCCCGCTCCGACTCCGATTTTGCACCACTAGTGCTTAAAGGCGAAGGCGTGAAAACAGCGCGCCGCCCCGCCGGGGCGGGAAGGGCCGAAGGCTTGATAAGGTGCGGGGATGGATCTAAGGACGTGCCGTCAGTAGCCTCTAAAACCCACACGCAAAAATCGTTACGTCCTTTTTTGCGGTTACAGTAACCTGCGGCCCGTCCAAAATGGTCACCGGACGTAGACATCGGGTCCGCACCGACAAGGGAGGCAAGAGACCGCTGGACAAGTGCACGATCGGGCTCAGACAAGTGGCGTGTGGTGCGCACCCATGCTTGGCAGTTATCTTGGCTGGTCTCAACGATCAGCGAGGCATATTTATGCGCAATGCCACGGGCCCTACGGGGCGACAGGTCATCCAAAAAGACAACTGGCCAGGACTGACCACGCGCCGGGCGTATGTAGACGTCGCGGCCGTTCTGATTCTTGACCCACGCCCAACCCAAAGACCTCCCGACTTCGTCACGGTCCCTTGGGCGCTCATGCCCGAGCATGCCCTTGTCTAAAACGCAAAAGTTCCAGGAATGGACACCTGCGTTCTGGAACCAGTTCAGCATTGTTGACATCGCATCCTTATGACTCATCTCTCACCTCCTACTCCGTTTTGCCCCCCTCGGGGGGGGCGGCGCTGTTTTCACATCTTTTCTGCATCAAACTCCACCGACCCCCACTCCTAAGGAGGGGCGCCCATCAAGGGCGATCCCTCCTTAGGAGATTCCTAAAAGAATCTCCTAAAGACTCCTACCGGCGCGGGCGTCCAGGGAACGCCTGCGGGCGTGGAGAGAACGGGGCGGGCGTAGAGAGAACGCCTGCGGGCGTAGAGAGAACGCTCTTGAACACACGATCGCCCCGCACATCGACCCCAGCGACTACAAGCCCGTCACTATCTGCCCGCACCTCGAATCTGCGCTTCCTTCCCGCAGCGCCGTCTATAGGCGCCCCCACGGCTTGGAGGATCGTGTTCAGATGCCATCCGCCTCGGGGCGTATCCCGTTGCGTCAGAACCCAGCGCGCGACCGCTGCGCTGACGCCGTTTCGGAGTCTTCCGATAGGGGTCGGGTCGTAGTGCAGGGGTACATCATTTTCAATGATCGCTCGGTAGGCTGGGCTCAGTTGCGCCCGCCACAGGACTCTGTCGCCGAAAGGTCCGACGCGCGTCACTCGCGTCGGTACGAGCCGGTCCAAGACGCCGTCGATCGCGTCTCCGCCTAGAGATGGGTGGGGGATAATGATCGCTGTCATCTTCAGGTCGGCCGCGATCTGTGTAAGTCCTTCGCGGCTATACCTGCCCCCGGCTCTGCTCATGCCCGACCTTATGTCGTGAAGATCGAACAGCACGTGCAGCGCCTTATCGTCTCCGACATGTGTCCTGATTGCGTAGAAGTTGATCAGCTCAAGGAGTAGGGCGTGGGTCATCCCCAACTTTCCCTTGACTACTCCGTCGCCGTACGGCGTCTGGATCTGGCGTTCGCAAAGTTTCGGGAAAAATGTGGGCTGAAAAAATTGGAGCCGCGCATGACTGACGGTTGATGTCGGAAGCAGCCGGTCTCTCCAAGGAATCGTTTTACTTGAACCAGTCATCGTCATCATCCTTTGCGGTGGATGGAATGCGCGACGGATCGACTGGCGGCACATCCGCGAATCTTGATTCAAACTCCAAGGCCTCGACCGTCGCGTCGAATTCCTTCGCGCCCGGACCCATTATGTTTGCCTCCCCGCGCCGGGGCGGACGGAAACCGCCAGACTGCTCCTTGTTTTTGTATTTCCTCGCCGCCCGCGAGGGCACTTGCGACTCGCCGTCGCCGCCCCTGGGTTTGTCCCATGGCTCTAGGAAAACGGGGACGAGTACGCCTCCCTTTTCTTTGCGTAACCACCGCCCTTTCGTGCTGGGTCCGTAATTGGGCTTGACCCCTAAGGAGATCATCACGTATCGGTCAAACGCATCATCGATCGCGTGCCCGGGGTCGTCTGGATCACACAGTTTTGCTGCCTGATCCGGCGACATTTTTGTGAGTGACGCGCCCCATCTCGCGTTGTCAGTCAGGGCCGTCGCGCCCCGCGCGGATTGCTGATTCGTCGCCCCATCCCGCCCCGACCCTTTGTTCATGTGATGGTCTAAAAGGATGGCGGCTCCACTGTTCCGCGCCACATCTTCAAAGATCGCGAGTAATTGGACCATTTGTTCGTTTGAGTTTTCTTCAAACGAATGGCTACGGCTAAGTGTGTCTACTATGACGAGGCGTTTCCCCTCGCTTGCTTTGATAAGCGTTTCCCGGAATACGGGTTTTGTGACGTCGAACTCGCGACCGTACGAGGATTTGATGCGGAAATTTGCCGCTATGTCGGCCTGCACATTTATGGGTAGGTGCTTTGACATCGCGTGCAACCGGTGGCGGATCACAAGCGGCGGGTCCTCTCGCCCGATGTATAAGACCTGTCCGGTTTTTTGCGGCTCCAGCAGCAAGATGTCAGCGTCCCCGCCTCCTGCGACCGACATCCCCAGCTGCAAGCTGAAAAAACTCTTGCTTGACGCTCCAGCTCCGAAGGCGATGCCTACGGTCCCGGCTAGAAAGCCTGCAGGGATAATAAAATCGAGCGGCTCGGGTTCTCGGCTGAAAGAGTCCAGAATGTCGATATCTTCACCGAGCAAGTCGATGTCACTGGGCGTCTGTGCTGGTGCTGTTTGTGCTGGGATGACGCTACGGAACTTGTTTGGTGTTGGGGCGCTCATAGGGCACCCCCAAGCACAACGCGCGGGAGACTGTATATGTGGAGCGGGGGTCGTCGCGGGGGTTCGGGGTCGCCTCCGCTGTCTGCCCCATCTGACGTTGCCTTTGCCGTCTGTGTATGCCGTGCGCGCGGTGTCTGGCGCGCTCGGCGACAAATCCGTATGATCGGGATGACGGTTCCCGTCAGTCGCGGTTGGCCGCGAAGAGTGCGGGCCATTGCTGCGCGCGCACGGGATTCGTCGGGCGCCACCCGCGCCAGCGCCTTAGCGTCGTGATCCATGATCGACGCGACAAACTGGCACCCCTCTACGGTCGCGGTGTCCCAGTTCTGGTCCCATTTTTTGCGGGTATTGCGGCTTGCGGATTTACTGTGATGTGCTAATATTTGTGACATGCCATACACCTCTCATGTGTGTGGTGATCTGCAAAGACCGTCGGCCCACCCGACGGTCTTTTTTTGCTTGTCAATAAGCCTAGTCGATCTCTCTCAAAAAAACAACCGCTCGCGTTTCCATTATCTAGTGTGTGTTAAGTAGTACCGAAAACCACACACTAGAACGGCAGCCCGATCTGGACTTGCTCGGGCGCTGGGAGTGCCCGGTCTTTCGGTGGCCGACCACGCTTAGACCGTGGGCGCCGTTCAATGTGTAAATTCGTTGCGACCGGTGGTGGCAGGAAAGACGGCTGAGAGAAGGCGGCTTTGGCCATGGATAGAAAATCCCTGATGGCATTTTTGATCTGCCTTTCCGACAACCCAACCATGGCCGCAGTCTGCGCAATATCGAATCCACGGCTTAGGCAATAAAGGATGTCCGTCCCTGGTTCGTTGGGAAAGAGTCCCCATAACTGGAGATACCTTGATTGGGTCAAGCCACGCACGGTCTCTTCCCGTGTCTCTATCCGTGCCTCATCGCCCAGTTCATTCTCCCATCCAGGTCCGAACGCATCCTCAATAAAAACCACATTGCGGCTCATATGGTGTCCTCCCGCTCTGTGCGCACCCGTTTTTGGGCGATGATTAGCGTCAATAGCGCCACCCCGTCGACCCCGACCTCCGCATCGACCGTTAGGAGCGCCGCTCTGGCGTCGCCGTTATGGGCGCGCAGATGCGCGCTGGTGATCCGGCATAAGTCGCGCGCCGCATCGACCAGCCCTACCCCGCGCTGTGTGGCATTGTCGCGGCACTCATCGATGATGCACTCGATGGTCGTGTCGCTGATGTGCGCCCCGCCGGTTCGTGCATAAATGTAGTCTGCGAACCCTCTCCGTATTTGTGCGATCTCGTCCGTGTCTCTCACGGAAGTCGTGTTCTGCGTCATTAGATATGCTCCAAATGGCTATGAAACAAGCATACCCCACATCTTGCAGAATGCCACAACGATTCCATAACTGTGTGTGTTCACGCATTGCATTAACACACTCGCCGCTTATCGGTCGTCTGTTTCGCGCGAAAACAGCTATAAATATAGGGGTTTCGCGTATGCTACCGTTCGTCGGATGGGGTCTGATCTGCGTGGGTTTTTGTGTGATCTGTGGGGTAAGTGTGGCGTTTCCGCCGACCACTGGACTTTCGACATGAATGTCGGAAGCCGTTTTCGGGCTTATTGTCTGCGACAATCCTGCGACATTTTAGTGCCGAATGGTGCCCTTATGTGTCCTCTAGTGTCCTCGTAAACGATTGACTATAAAACGGAAATGGCGCAAGCAATTGATCCATAAAGGCCGTTTTATGGCTTCACACGGCAGGGGTCAGTGGTTCGATCCCACTATCGCCCACCATAAAATCAAGCACCTAGCGCACTTTTTCGACGCGCTCGAAAAGCTGGGTACACTTTTGGGTACACTTTCGCGG
>JAKAXK010000107.1 GCA_021827145.1 Pseudomonadota bacterium | reverse complement strand
AGTGACGCCCTAGATCTGTTGCGCGCCCTTGGGCAGGCGGATGACCGCCACGATAATGGGCATTGGCACCTGCCCTCAATCGGCCCCCACTGGCAAAACCGGGGATTCCGGGACTGGGTTGTCTTAATTGAACTCCTGCGGGATGCGTGGCTTGCCGTGTACGAGAAGAACCGAGAGCAGGCCCGATGCCTTGCGCAGAACTGGGCCACGCGCCCTTATCCCACATTTAGGCGGCTCGCATTATTCGCCGCAACCTATAACGACATCGCGCCCAACGGTGAATGGGTGGATTGGCTTTTAGTAGATCGGACGTGGTGGCTATGGGCAGACGAAACATGGCGCGAAATGATGCGCCTTCTGGTCCAGCAAGGCGCCAGCCTGCCCACTGGGGCGCGTCAAAGATTGGAGGCCGCCATTGTGACCGGGCCACCTCCGGAATTGTTTTCCCAGTTTGTGGGGTCGGACTATTACCAACAGTGGACCGACTGGACTGTCTGGTTACGTCTCGCCAAGCTTAAGTCGGGGGAGGTCCCCTTGGGGCACAAGAGCGAGGTCCGTCTAAGTGCGCTGTCCGCAGCCTATCCCGATTGGCGCCCTGCAGACGATGAACGAGATGAATTCCGACACTGGATGACGGCCACCGGTGATCCGGGTCACCAGGACCCAAGGCAGGTGGATATCGCGCCCCGGCGAAGAAAAGATCTCGTGGAGTGGCTCAAAACGCATTCGGCTAAACGGCCCGCGTCCCCGTTTTCCGTCGACAACTGGGATGAAATTTGCGCTACCCGCTCCTTTGTATGTGGCTTCGCTTTGTGCGACTTAGCTAAAGAAGGCGAATGGCTAAAAGGGCGATGGCGCAGCGCCCTTCGCGTGTGGTGTCAGGGCGCTCTCCCGCATCGCTCGTGGCGGTATATGGCTTCCGTGGTGGAAGCTATGCCGGACGACGTCTTCCGGGATCTGGGAGATACCCTACCGTGGTGGCTCGAGACGGTGGCTAAAGTTTTGGATTGCCATGAAGGGGTTTTCTTCGAGTTGTGCGACCGCGTCTTGGCCACCGAGTACCCGGACGCCATCGATATGGGCCGACGGTTGGATACCACCATAAACCATCCCATAGGGCACGTCACCCAAGCGCTGCTGACCGTTTGGTTTCGGAGCAAGCCTCACGACGACCAAGGCCTCCCGGGTAATCTTAAGACGCGGTTTTCAAGGCTGTGCGATACCGAAAACGTGCAGTACGTATCCGCCCGCACAATACTCGCCGCGAATCTCATCGCCTTTTTTCGTGTGGACCGGGCGTGGACCGAGAGATACCTGTTTCCTCTCTTTCATTGGACCACGTCTTCTCTGGAGGCGCAGGCCGCGTGGGACGGTTTCCTGTGGTCCCCGCGGGTGTATCTTCCCTTGATAACCGCTTTCAAAACAGATTTTCTGGCGACCGCCGCACACTATGACCAATTAGAGGAGCATCAGGGGCGTCAGTATGCGACGCTTTTAACCTATGCGGCGCTCGACCCAGTCGATCTATTCAATAAGAATGAAGTCCGGACCGCAATGGCGGCCCTTCCGCAAGCGGGTCTCGTGGAGTCTGCACAATCGCTGGTGAATGCGCTCCAATCTATAGGCAAACAACGTGAGGCATATTGGACCAATCGGATACGCCCGTTTTGGAATAGCGCGTGGCCCAAATCTCAGGATCCCATATCGCCGGAACTGGCGGAACCATTGGCACGCCTGGTGATCGCTGCGGGCGAAGCCTTTCCGAATGCAGTGTCCGCTATGGGACCGTTTTTCGTGCCACTAAAGAATCTGATGCTTGTTGTGCCGCTTCTCAAGGAGTCCGGTCTCTGTGCCCGTTACCCGCAAGATGCGCTCACGCTCTTGGCGAAAACGATAGATGGACAGCATTGGATTCCGCCGGGGGAAATTGAGGCGTGCATGAGGGAGATTGTAAGCACCGCGCCCGAACTTGTCCAAACTCGCGCCTACCAAGATCTCAGGCGCAGTACGGGTTGGTGAGAGTAGGCGAAAACTAAAGGGAAAGCGAAGCTGACTTGATCTCGAAGAGCGGTGAATGGCAGGAGTGGCGGGATGAACGCAAGTGAACCCTGCCGTCGATTGGCCCCTCCACCTTCCCTCCCGACTCCCGTCATGCTATCATGCCGCATGAAAGAGGGTAGGGTTATGCACATCAAGATTGTTGGCAAAAGCGGCCAGATTTCGCTTGGGAAGGCGCTCGCGGGAACAGGGTTCCTGGTGGAAGAGCTACCGGGTGGCGACATCGTCTTGAAGCGGGCGGCCGTCGTTCCGATAAACGAGCGGTGGGCGCATGAGCCCGCCGTGCGGGACAAGCTCGCGCAGGCTGACACCTGGATGCGCGACCACCCGCCTGTGGAAACTTCGCTGGAAGAGCTCGAGGGCGCGGACCGTTCAGGCGGTAATGAGCGTAAGCGCCCCGCGTGAGCCGGACCGGGGCGTCCTCGCGTGATAACGCGAGCGGAAATTCCGCGAAAGTCCTGCTCGACCTCAATCATCCAGGGTTTCAGTCGGAGCTCTTTTCCCTGGATGCCGCGGAAATCAAGAAGGTCTTCAAGACGCTCAAGAAACTCAGAGCCCTCACCTGGAACGAGATCTTTCAGGACCATGGTCTCAAATGGGAAGAACTGAAAAGCCTTCCAGGCAAATACACGATTCGGTTATCTCAGTCCTACCGCGCGGTCGTGGTACGGGAAAACGCATTCATGCGCTTCCAGACCCTCCATCGCGACCATGATGAGGCTTACGGAAGGAAATAACCGATTGCACAAAAAAATAGCCGGGTCTGCAAAAACGGCAACCCGCCGCTAAAGCAAACAAAAGGGACACCAAACTCCAGCATCCCTTCTCATGTAAGGGCTTGAGGTCCCGCCCGAAAAGATTCCTGCTTTTGGTCCCACACCTCCATCACCCTGCGAATGACGTAGGACAAGATAAAGGATTTGCCATCATCCAGGGTTACCTGTACGTCGTTTGGGGCTTGCGTGCCAAAGGCAACCGTCCCATAAGGAGCCGTGCCGTAGACTACGATGAAGTGTTGCTCGACTTGCTCCGCGTTGGTCAGCGTTCGCGACTTCCGTTCAAGATTCGCGTGTTTGCTGGCGTCCGCGAGGTCTCGGATAATGCCGACGGACCAATAGCCCGGATGATTCGGGATAGGCGTGTCAGTTCGAAGGGCTGCGTGGGTAGCCTCTTTCTTTTCGAGCGTATCCACGCACCAATAATCCACCATGTGGTTCAGCACGATAGCGGCCAGACGTCCACGGCGAATATCTTCCGGGCGCGCAAGGTATTCGTCAACAGTGGGTTTCACGACGTTATCGAAGAATTCCACAGTGACGTTGCTTGTGGTCATAGGCATCTCCTTCTGTTGGCTGCGCAGCCCTTACACGCCCCTGTGTCGGCATTCTACGGTTGGGGCCTGTTCGGCGCCAAATAAGGGCGGCCGAGCTGGCTTGTGCTACCATGGCAGCATCCCCGCGCAAGGGAGTCTGGAGAGGCGCTGCGCTGAGGCGCAGTCGTAGGAACAGCGGGGACAGAACCCTCTTCTGACCCGATAACGACACGGCAACTTATACGATGCTTGGATGGGCCCTGGATTCGCTACGCCACCGTATCCGTAAAGCGGAGCGTGAATGGCGCGCGGCCAATCCGATAGGCCGAGAATATGCGTAGGGTCCCCTAGGTCGCCTGTTGGTCGAAATGTCGGGCCGCTCGCGGCGATGGAGTGCATGATGTTGACGGAAAATGGCATACAGGTATTCGCGTACTTGGATACCGAGTCTGTGCCCACAGCCTGGGCACTGGTGCGCGGTGTTCTCGTTTCGGCGGATTGCGTCGCACCGAATACGCCAGAAGCTAACGCTTTCGTATCGTTTATGTTGGCGGGTATGCTTCAGTGTGAGGCTAAGACGCGATTTTATAATGAGAGCCTTATTGAGGAAATTCGGGCCAAGGAATTTCCAGAGCAGATATCCAGACTTCGGGGCCTATACTTTTTCCCGACTTTAGACGAGGCCATGGCCCCAATTAGACAAGACTGGCCGGGACATTTCCGGGAGCACAACCTCCTAGAGCTCCGGTTGTATCCGAGCCGACCTATAACAAGGGCCGACGCGAACTGGATTACCTACGCAAAAAGGGATGACGGCCGGATAGATGCCCATAACCTGGAGTGGGTTCGCGCCTACTGGCGGGGTGAGACGTGCCCGTGCGGGCAAGCGCCGGTATGGGAATTGATTGCGGCGGGGGAGGCGGTTGTCCTGGATATCGGGGTGCGACGGCGATGCTATGACCGGCTTAGGCAACAATTTCCGGATAGCTGGGTTCCGATTGAGATGTCGCATGTGGCTGGTGAGGTGGGGACACGTGGCGGTTTGATTGCGCCGTTTATTCGGCGAATAGATGACGAACAGGCGGAGCTCGGTTACGTGTGGCGAGACGCTGAGTTCCACGACTTGGCGGTGATAGAGGCTATGAAGCGCCACCCGGGCGCGGGATATCTCGGACAGCTGCTGAGAGAAACCCCTGAATGGAAGATGCCAGACCTGCGTTCCCACTTCAGGAGATTTCGTCTTGATGCCCAGGGGCGCCCCTTACTCAACGAATTCGCATGGACCCCACAAAACGCATGAATTTCTCCGAACTGGCCAATTTCATCTGGGGTGTCGCCGACCTCCTGCGCGGTGACTATAAGCGCGCCGATTTCGGCAAGGTCATCCTGCCATTTACCCTCCTGCGGCGCCTCGAGTGCGTATTGGAGCCCACCAAGGCCAAAGTGCTCAAGGAATATGACAAGCGCAAAGGGGAGGGCGGGGCCCCTGACGTCGTCTTGAAGCGCCGCAGTGGGCAGGCCTTCTACACTGTGAGCCCGTTTACGCTGCCAGAGCTCCTCGCTGACCAGAAGCACATCCGCCAGAACCTGACGGCCTATTTGGGCGACTTCTCGAGCGAGGCCCGCGAGGTCTTCGAGCGGTTCAAGTTTCTCGAACGCGTCCGCGAGCTGGACGACAAAAACCTTCTCTTCCTCCTGGTCCAGAAGTTCGCCACCATCGACCTTCACCCGGATACGGTTCCGAACGAGACCATGGGGCTCGTGTTTGAGGAGCTTATCCGGAAATTCGCCGAGGAATCGAATGAAACGGCCGGGGAGCACTTCACGCCCCGCGATGTCATTCGCCTCATGGTCCAGTGTCTGTTTGTCGAAGATAGCGAGGCCCTGTCCCAGTCGGGCGTCATTCGCTCCTTGTACGACCCGGCGGCCGGCACCGGCGGCATGCTTTCAGTCGGTCAACTGGCGCTGCATGAGATGAACGACAAGGCCAAACTCGCCCTCTTTGGTCAGGAACTGAACGACGAGTCCTATGCCATCTGCAAGGCCGACATGCTCATCAAGGGCCAGGACCCGAACGCCATTCGCCGCGGCAATACCCTCTCCGAGGATGCCTTTTCGGCTGAGAAATTCGACTACGGCCTCTCGAACCCACCGTTTGGCGTCGACTGGAAGAAGGTCCAGGAGGCGGTGAAGGGGGAACACGAGAAGAAAGGCTATGGTGGGCGCTTCGGCCCAGGCCTTCCGCGCATCTCGGACGGGGCGCTCCTATTCCTCCTGCATCTCATCTCCAAGATGCGGCCCCCGGCCGAGGGCGGCGGGCGTATCGGCATTGTCTTAAACGGCTCGCCGCTCTTTACGGGTGACGCCGGCTCCGGCGAGTCCGAAATCCGCCGCTGGGTATTGGAGAACGACTGGCTAGAAGCCATCATCGCGCTGCCGAATGACCTCTTCTACAATACGGGGATTGCCACCTACATCTGGATACTGGACAACCATAAGCAGCCCAACCGCCAAGGCCGCGTCCAGCTGATTGATGCCACGCGCATGTACGCGAAGATGAAAAAGAGCCTCGGCAACAAGCGCACCTACATCACCGAGGAGCAGGCGGCCGAAATCGTAAGGGTCTATGCCGAGGCCCAGGAGGGGGCGACCTTCACGACGGAGTACCGCGAGCCGATAAAGTCCAACGGCAAGGCTCCCGAACCCGAGGCTCCGCGCGTCGTCTCCAAGATCTTCGACAACCGCTTCTTCGGCTACCGCAAGGTCACAGTCGACCGGCCCCCGCGGTCCGGCAGCGAAGGGAAGCCCAAGAAGGGCGAGAAGCCCTACGACAAGGACCTGCGCGACACGGAGACCATCCCACTCACCGAGTCCATCGACGACTACATGCAGCGCGAGGTCCTGCCCCATGTTCCGGATGCCTGGGTGAACACGACCATTCGCGACGACAAGGATGGCGAAGTCGGCAAGGTCGGTTATGAAATCAACTTCAACCGCTACTTCTATGTCTACAAGCCGCCCCGGCCGCCGCATGTCATCGCCGAGGAGATTCGCGAGATGGAGAAGCGCTTCCTCGAGCTGATGAAGGGGGTGGTGGAGTGAAGGGGCAAGTCTTAGCCCCAAGTGGCTGGGTATGGTCAAAAGTCAAGCATGTTGCCAAGTTCTATACTGGCTGGACGCCTTCGACGGCCAATCAGGATTTTTTTGACGGCGACAACCTCTGGGCCAACATTTCTGATTTAGGTCCGAGGACGCTGTGCGATACGGCAAAACGGATTTCGGATGAAGCAGTGGAGCAGGCAGGCATCAGTATTTCGCCTGCGGGCAGTGTGCTATTCAGCTTTAAGTTGTCGCTTGGTCAAGTATCGTTCGCGGGCCGTGATATGTATACCAATGAGGCTATCGCGACCTTTCCGCCACAGACGGATTTTAATCCCCGCTGGGCGTATTGGGCTTTGCCCCTGTTTGTGCCGCTCAATGCGGATGAGAACATCTATGGAGCCAAACTTCTCAATCAGGAGTTAATTCGCTCGGCCCACATTCTTGCGCCCCCTCTGGGGGAGCAGGAGCGCATTGCCAACTTCCTCGACGAGAAGACGGCGCGGATTGATGCGCTGATTGGGGAGAAGGAGAGGCTGGATGCGTTGTTGGGGGAGTATCGCGCATCGCTCATTTCTGCGGCGGTGACGGGGCAGGTGGACTTGGCGACGGGACAGGTGCGCCCCCGAGCTGATGAAGGGGGTGGTGGAGTGAGCGATTGGCCTATCACGCGGCTAAGATTTGTCGCAGACCTTAACCCGAGTGTTCGGGCCGACCTTCTTGAGGCACTAGATACCAACGTGTCATTTCTGCCGATGGAGGCAATTGGTGAGGACGGCTCGCTTACTCTTGACCGTACCCGGCCGGTAGCTGAAGTCCGAAACGGCTATTCGTACTTTGAGAACGGCGACATCGCTTTCGCAAAGGTAACGCCGTGCTTCGAGAATGGTAAAGCCTACTTTCCGCACTTCTCGGACGTCAAATCCCCGCTATTTCCCGGAGCCACTTTCCCCTCGCCTAGCGATCCTCTCCCGCACTGAAATACGCTTTGGGTGAATACCCCA
>JAKAXK010000106.1 GCA_021827145.1 Pseudomonadota bacterium | reverse complement strand
GTTGCTGCAGCATATCTGCGAAGCTTTGCCGCGCAAGAGCGCCAACGTGCGTCTGGCCGGTTATATGGTGCGCGATGCCATGGAGGAGAAATTAACCATGAAATGCCTGGCCGGGCTCCAGTTGCCGACGCTGCAGATCCCAAAGATCGCCGGAAATCCCTGCTGGGAGGCACTGGAAAGCGGGCGCACCGTCATTCAGTCCGTGGATGATCCGCAAGCCCCGAAATGGATCAAGGGTTTGCGTAACCGCATCGAGGAAATCGGCATTTTTCCTTTCGGAGCCGAGGAGCTGCGCGGCGTGGGCCTGATCGGCGTGCGCGAAAAGGGGTATTTTCATCGGGTGGGATCGACGTACTTCGACGCCTTTGCGCATCTTGGGGAACTGGTGCGCCTGATGCGCAACCAGTCCTTGCGCGACCCCCTCACCGCCCTGCCCAACCGCGCCCTCTTCATGGATCGCCTGGAAATGGCCCGAGACCAGACGCTGCGGCACGAGCGGCTGCTGGGGGTGGCGATTCTCGACCTAGATGGGTTCAAGCAGGTGAATGATCACCTGGGCCATGGCGCCGGGGACCAGTTGCTGCAAGCCGTGGCGCAACGGCTGCAGGCGCAGTTGCGGGCAGGAGATACCCTCGCGCGCATGGGTGGCGACGAGTTTGGCCTGCTGTTGTCCAGCCTGGAGCACCCCGACGATCTCGAAGGCGTCTGCGAGCGTTTGCTCGTCGCCATCCGCGAACCGCTGGAAATCCATGGCGAAGCGGTCAGCGTCTCCGGCAGCATCGGCGTCACTCTCTATCCCGTGGACGACAGCGATGCCAGCACTCTGTTACAGCACGCCGATGTGGCGCTCTATGCCGCCAAAAATGCGGGCCGGGACCAGTTTCAACTGCATACCCTGGCTCTGGATGAAGCCGTACAGGCAGAAGCGGGGATGCGCATCCTGCTGGATCAGGCGTTGCACGAAGGCCTCTTGGTCCTGAACTACCAGCCGATTGTATCCAGCGCCGGCACGGTTCTGAGCGTGGAAGCCCTCATCCGGCTGAAACACCCGGAGAAAGGACTGCTTGCGCCAGCGGCCTTCTTCTCTGCCCTGGATCATCCTCGCCTCGCGCGCCCCATCGGTCGCTTCGTCCTGGATACGGCCTTGCGACAAGGAGCGATCTGGCAAGGGAATGGTCTGCCGCTGCGCGTAGCCGTGAATATCAGCACGCGCCACCTGCTCGACGCCCACTTCCTGGAGGATCTGCGCGAAGCCTTGGCCAATCACCCGAGCGTGCCGCTGGGGCAACTGGAGATCGAGATCACCGAATCGGCCCCCCTGCTCAATCTTGCGGAAGCCCAGACGGTCCTAAAAGCCTGCCAGGATTTGGGGGTACGCATCGCTCTCGACGACTTCGGCACCGGCAACGCCTCCCTGAGCTACCTCCAGCAGCTCCCCGCCCATACCATCAAGGTCGATCAGTGCTTCGTGCGCGACATGATCAATGATCCCAAGGATCTTGCCATCGTCGCAGCGATCATCACCGCCAGCCGCATGTTGGGCCTGGACGTGATTGCCGAGGGGGTAGAAACGGCAGAGCACGCCGCCTTGCTGGCCAGGATGGGCTGCAGCCACTTGCAAGGAAATCTCTTCTCTCGGCCGCTCCCGGCCGAGGACATTCCTGCCTGGATCGCCCGTTTTCGCCCCACTCCCCGGTTGGAGGATGCCTTGCCCCCCATGGACGTTCTGCCGCCGATTCTGGAAGGACACCTCCTGCGTGTGCAAGAGTTTCTCCGCGCCCTGCGCCAAGAAACTCCATTCCCCACCCACGTCCTGGAAGACGATGCGGATGAGTATTGCCATCTGGGGCGGTGGTTGCGGGGGGAAGGCGCGATTCTCTTTGGCGCGTTACCGGATTTTGCAGGTCTCCTCACCCGCCACGAACGGATTCATCGGTTCGCCCGTATGGCCAAGCTCCGCCTGGATGCTGGGGATGTGGAGGGGGCCATGCATCAGGGAAACCTGCTGGATACAGAAAACCGCGCGCTGTTGGCCGAACTGCTGTCCATGGCGGGGCAACGTCGGGTTATGCGCCCGATAATTGCCGGGAGCGCCAGGTCTTCGCCATAATTCAGCATGATGCAGGCGCCGCGTTAGTGGCGCGACTTTGACGGAATCACGGAAAGATCCCTACGCAATGGACCTCGATAAATGCGGCCAGAGGTTAGATCCCCGTTCAAGTCGTCGTCATCCCCATGCTTTTCGTCTCTGCGCCAGAGGAAGGCCCGCCTCAACCCGTTTTATCCGGGACCAGATGCAAAGGGGAGATGATTTGCCTTCCACTCAGGAAAGCCGTCATGGAGGCGTCGGGCCCGAAACCCATGTCGGCGCAGCTCCTCGACAGCCTCAAAGGCGAGCAGGCAGTACGGTCCTCGGCAATAAGCGACAATTTCACGATTCTTAGGAAGGCTGGTCAGCCGACGGGCGAGTTGCTCAAGAGGGATACTCAACGCCCCCTTCACGTGGCCAGCCAGATATTCCCGTTCCGGTCGCACATCGACCACTGTCGCCTTGCCGCCCCGCAAGAGGGGCAACAGCTCTTTGTGACTTATGGGTGCGGTGGCGTCTTCCAAGGGAAAATGTTGGCGTACAATGTGCCCGACCTCCGCCATGTGTCGCTCGCCCATGTTCCGGAGCGCCGACAAGAGCACGATCACCTCGTCGCCCGTGAGGCGATAATAGACCTGCACGCCGCTCTTGCGTGAGGTCACGAATCCGCCCTCGCGAAGGGTTTGCAAATGGTGTGAGGTATTGGCGGTCGACAGCCCCGTGATATGGGCCAACTCATCCACCCCGCGCTCGCCCTGACTGAGGGCCTCAAGTAGCTCCAGGCGACCCGCTTGACCCAAGGCCTTGGCGACGCGCGCCAACTGCTCAAACACCAACCGTTTCGGCTCCACGGTGTCACTCATTGCGCCCCCGTCTTCCAATATCAAGATAATAAGCGAATAGTATAATAGTAGCGCGATCCCTCGCCTCAAGGTCGCAGATGGCGCCCGCTCACCCCTCAACGGCTTCCTTCGGCGCGCCCCAGCAAGCAGCACTGCTGTTGCCTCTGCCACAGAATGTCAGTCACGATGACCGCTAAGAATAGCCCGCGCCCTTTCGGATCATCTCGACCAAACGACGGCTAGGGGGCGCGGAGCCGGCACACGGATCGGCCACGTCCGTAAGAGGCTCACTGACCGCCACCGTACCCGCGTAGCCCCTAAACCCCACATAAGCGTTAACCGCCACCGCTACCGGATGAGTGTCCCGCTGCTGCCCAATCACCCCAGTAGACCAATACCAACAAAGCCCGCCGTCGCTTGCACTCGCCATCCCCAATGTATACTCTTCGTATATTATATTAGTTGTTTGACGTTTTACAAGATGAGGCGGGGTACATGCCGGTGCCGATATCGGCGCTCCGCGCTTACGATGGCTCCGGGGGAGCACGACTATCGTTTCAACCGATGGACGCGATGATCGGACTGGGAGAATGCGAGATGGTGTTTTACGGTAAGCCCCGGGGCCCGGTTCACCCATGGACGCCCGCGCCCCGTAGACTATTCTCAACATACTCATGTCGCGCGCAAGGTTGCCGCAGCGAGGCATAAGAGGGCTACTCGCTTTAAGTTTGGATCGGCCAGCGGTATGCGCCATGAGGCATACGAGCCGCTGTCGCGCCCATAAGAAGTTGGACGGTGTGCCTTCGCTTTCTTGGGTGCACTGCATGGGCGCAGGCGGCGCTCTCTTAAAAATGGGTACGGTCCGTGCTCCCGCCCTTGGGTGCGCACAAGGTGCCTACGAAAAGGAGTCCCGTATGAAAAAAACGATCATCGTGGCGGGCAATGGGTTCGCGTCTCTCTTTTTCATCATGTATTTGCTGGATAGCCCCATCTTCCCATTCGTGGCGGCGATCTTTCGGAGACTCTATTCCCGTTACCATATCATCCTCATCGGCAACGGAACTTTTACCTATTTTCCCGCGATCCCCGAATTTTTGACCAAGAAGAGAAACAAGAAAGGCATCACAGTCGACATTCGCCCGTTCTTGTGGCGGAGAAACATTCGCTTCGTCGAAGCTCAAGTCGTGGAGCTGCAGGATGGCGGTCGCACGGTGGTCACGGATCACGGCACCTACCGCAACGATGTGCTTTTTTTGGGGATCGGGCCCACCTTCCGCAAGGCGGATATCCCGGGGACAGCCGAGCACACTTACTCGCCCTGCTCGGGGCCAGACGATATGGATCGCTTTATAGCCAAGCTCGATGCCCTGGACAGCGGAATTATTTACATCGGTTTTACGATCAACAAGAAAGATGGTTTCGTCGCGGGCCGCACGGGCCCTATGTATGAATGCGCATGCCTGCTGGACTCGGCGTTAAGGACAAGGGGCGTCCGTGATCGTTTCGAGATCCATTTTTTCTCGCCTAACCGCAGCCCGGGGGACAAGGGCCCACTGACTGACCGGCTCGTGGAGCGAGGGATCATCTGCGATGACGGCTATTCGCCTGAAAAGTTCGTGGAAGGCGGTATGGTCGATCACGACGGAACGTTCCGCAAGGCGGATCTCGTCCTGTATTCGGCGGCTATGACAGGTCCGGCACTTATTCAGCAGTCGCGCTGCCTGCCCGCGTCAATCGGCGGCCACATCGACGTGGATCGATACGGTCAGGTCAAGGGCTTGCGCGATGTGTATGCCGCCGGGGATTGCGCCGCCCATGAAGCGCCGCCTCCCTGGGTACCCCATCAGGCACATATGGCTCAGCTGCGGGCGCAGGCCGCCGCCCAAAACGTGAAGGCGATGTTCGCTGGTCGAGGCGCGAGTCACACCTATCGACATGAGCTGTCGTGCATCCTGGATATGGAGAACGACGGGATGTGGATGCATATCTCGGAGGACGGCAGGCCACCTTTCCGGGGTATCTTCCCGAAACGATCACGCCATCTGGTTCGAGTCAAAATGCTGCTCGAACGGGTATTTCTTTTTTACCTTCGACACCTCTAGTCGCGGCTCTTGCGGCGACTAGAGGAGGCCCGTGGTGAGCGGAACAGGCGCCGACAGGGCGCGCATCTTGGGAGGCAAGAATGAAAGAGAAACAAGGGTTATCCACACTCTGCGTGCATGGTGGGGAGCTGAAAGATGCCCATGGGGCACCGCATACGCCGCTTTATAACACAACGACGTTCGCCTTTGATTCGACCGCCGATCTTCTGGATGTCGTGGAGGGCCGTAAGGCGGGCGCGCTGTACACTCGGTATGGGTCGAACCCGACCATTCAAAGTCTCGAAGCCAAGCTTGCGCTGCTGGAAGGGGCGGAATCGGCACTGGCATTCGGGTCGGGCATGGCGGCGACCGCCGCGCTTTTCCTGACCCATGGGCGTGATGGCGTCGTCTGTGTGGGCGACGCCTACGGCGGCACGCTCAACCTGCTCGAAAAACAGTTGCCACTCCTCGGTATCCCCACGCAGCTCCTGCTGAGCCAGGAAGCGGGGCGTCTGGCCAGCCTCCTTAGCGGGTCAAAGAAGCTCGTATTTTTCGAGACACCCACGAATCCCGCGCTGGAAATCATCGATATCCGCGCTATAGCGAGCCTCGCACATGATTTCGGCGCCTTGGTGGCCGTGGACAACACGTTCGCATCGCCCGCCAATCAGCGCCCCTTGGCGTGGGGGGCGGACATCGTCGTGCACAGCGCCACCAAGTATCTCGGCGGTCACAGCGACCTGACGGCAGGCGCTTTAATGGGGTCGGAGGCCTTGCTTGCGCCCATTCGAGCGTGGCGCAGCAACCTAGGTCAGACCATCGCCCCCGAAACCGCGCAACTTCTGGCGCGCAGCTTACGCACGTTGGTGGTGCGGGTGGAGCGTCACAATGAAAACGCCGAAGCGGTGGCACGGGCCCTGCGTGGCCACGAACGCGTAAAGACTGTCTATTATCCAGGCCTCGATGACCATCCCGGTTACGAGGTGGCTCGTCGTCAGATGCTGGGCTTTGGCGGCATGGTCACCGTGGATGTGCGGGGGTACGCCGCCGATGCGGCGCAGGTTGTCGATCGACTGCGATTGATCAAGATCGCACCCAGCCTAGGCGGCGTAGAGAGCCTCGCCACACAACCTATGACGACGACCCATCATGGCCTCTCGGTAGCGGAGCGGGCCCGACGCGGCATTACCGATACAATGATCCGGCTGTCGATCGGACTTGAAGATCGGGACGACCTTGTGTCTGATCTCAGACAGGCCTTAGGATGAATAAGCCCGTCTATCTGGATTATAACGCGACTACGCCCATCGCCCCCGAAGTCCTTGCGGCGATGCGTCCCTTCCTGGAAGAGGATTTTGGCAACCCATCCTCCTCCCATGTCTATGGCCTGCGGGCGCGTGAGGCCGTGGCGCTCGCCCGCCTGCAGGTGGCCGAGCTTATGGGGGCGCATCCCGAAGAGATATGTTTTACTGGCGGGGCGACCGAGGCCAATAATCTGGCGATACAGGGGGCGGCGCGCGCCTTACCGAGCCGGCGCCATCTCGTCACATCCGCTATCGAGCACCCCTCGGTTCTGGCCCCGATCAGGGCCTTGGAGGCCCAAGGTTGGGACGTGACGATTGTGTCGGTCGACGCTTATGGCCGGGTTCCCATTGCGGCGGCGGCGCGCGCGATGCGCGAAGATACGGCCCTCGTCTCGATCATGCATGCCAATAACGAGACAGGCACTGTGCAGCCAATCTGCGAGATTGCCGCCGCGGCTCACGCCCGTGGGGCGCTTATGCATACGGATGCGGCCCAGTCGGCGGGCAAGGTGGCACTGGATGTCCGCGCGCTCGGTGTCGATTTTCTGACGTTGGCGGGGCACAAGTTTTACGCGCCCAAGGGCATAGGGGCCCTGTATCGGGCGGCCGCCGCGCCCCCGCTCGTTCCGATACTGTTTGGAGCCGGGCAGGAGGCGGGGATGCGGCCAGGGACGGAGAATGTGCCGGCTATTGTGGCGCTGGGCAGGGCCGCACAGCTTGCCCAGCAGGGACTCGGGACGTTTCCTGTCCACCTGGCGACCCTGCGGGATCATCTTTATCACATCCTCAAGAGCCAGATCCCCGGACTGTGCCTGAATGGGCATCCGACCGAGCGATTGCCGAACACCCTGAATGTCTCGTTTCCGCGCATCGACGCCACGACATTACTCGCAACCGTGGCCTCGGAGGTCGCCGCGTCTGTCGGTTCCGCCTGTCATGGTGATGCCTTGGAGGGAAGCACCACATTAAACGCCATGGGGCTTGCCAGGGAGCGCGTAGCGGGCGCCCTACGTTTTTCCGTGGGCCGTTATCTCGATAAGGCGCAGATCGATTATGCGGCCCGCGCCTTGGTCTCGGCCCCCTGTGTCACAGTAGTTGCCGCCTCCATTAATCGTTAATCTTGGGGGGGCGAGGTGAGAGAACGATGGCACGATACGCACAACGATTGAAGGATCAG
>JAKAXK010000105.1 GCA_021827145.1 Pseudomonadota bacterium | reverse complement strand
GTCCGTCGGCATCCTGAACCACCTGTTCGGCACCACGAACTGGCACGACCTGTACATGCAGTCGATCGGGTTTTCCGCGAGCTCGGCCAGCGCCTTTTTCCCGATCCTCTCGGCCTTCGATGACATCGTGTTTGCGTTCGTGACGCTGTGGGTGGTGTACACCATGACGCTTGCGGTCGTGAACACGGCGCACAGCGGCAAGATCATGGGAGAGCGGTACCATACGCTGTATACCCCGCTGCGCTCGGCCATCGCCATGGTCATGCTGGCGCCGATCCCCGTGATCGGCATCAGCGCCATCCAGGCCGTCTTGCTGGGGTTTGTGTGGGTCTCGATCGGCGGGGCCAACTATCTGGCGAACACGGCGACTTCCTATATGGCCAAGCACGGCGGGATGCTCACGGCGCTCGCGCCCTCGGGCGGCACGCGGCTCGCCCAAGGGATGCTGCAGTCCCTCGTTACCCGGGAGTACATCCACAACTTCGAGTCACCGAACCCGGGGTCGGCGGTGCCGGTGTTCGCGCCCGGTTCGCCCACGTGGACGGCGGCGGGGAGCGGCGGGGAATGGACCTACACGATCTCCAGTCCGGCGACCGGCGGGTTCGCGCCCGGCCAGCTCGGGCAGATCATCATCCGCTGCCATACCCAATCCGGGCCGATGTGCACGGCGCAGCAGACCGCGGTCATACAGATGGCGCAGACCCTGGCGCCGTATGCCGAGGCGGTCGTACGCGCCGCCCAGGGCACGGTCGGGCCGGCCACGGCGCCCCCCATCCAGGTGCCGTCATCGCCCCTGTATGTGGCGGCGAAGCAATACGACCAGACGGTGGCCGGGGCCATCAGCGCCGAACAAGCCCAGATCTCCCCACAATTCGCGCAGAGCATGGACAACCTGAACGCGCACGTCCAGACCTACGGGTGGCTCTCGCTGGGCGCGTACTACTGGACGATCGCCCGGTCCAACAGCGAACTGCAGGACCGGGTGGACGAGACGCCCGGGTGGACGGGGTACGACAGCAAGGCCGTCGCGGCGGATCTCGGCCCCTTCGATTCCGAGCGCCTGACCGGCGTCCTCACGGGGGTGGCCAACGACGCCCAGGCGGTGGCGCCTCCGGCGAAACCGAGCGGCAGTGTCATCATGTCCGCGCTCGATGAGCTCATCCCCACCAACCTGCAGACCATCTTCGCGCGGCCGGCCGCGGACTTCCTGCTCAACGGCGACCCGGTCGCGAACCTCCAGCGCGCCGGGCAGATCATCCTGGACGGCGAGATGGGCGGCATCCTGGCCAACTACGTCACCGCGCGGGTCGCGGCCAAGTCGGTCGATTCGGCCACGGCGGGCATCCCCCTGGTGGGTAAGCTCATCAGCGGGGCGGATGGCGTGCCGGCGCGCATCCTGCGGTACCTGTCGCCCTATGTGATCGCTTTCCTTCTCGCCCTTACGCTCGTCGCCTTCGCCTGGGCGTTCTTTATCCCCAGCATCCCGTTCATCCTGTGGGTGTTCGGGGTCCTGGGGTGGCTCATGCTGGTCGTGGAAAGCCTGATTGCGTCCGTCCTGTGGGCCGCGGGTGTCGCGACCCCGGAAGGAGAGGGCCTGCTCGGGGAGCGCGGGTCGCAGGGCTTCATGCTGTTCCTCAATGTCATGTTCCGGCCCGCTCTCATGGTCATCGGATTCTTCGCCTCGTTCCTCCTGCTCACGACCATCGGCAACTGGGTGGGCGCGGGATTCGTCACCTTCTGGGGGCAGGAGAACGCGAGCGCCTGGATTTCCTGGAACCCCCTCATGTGGATCGGCTCGGTGGGTCTCGTCACGTACATCGCGATCGAGGTCGCGCACAAGACCTTCGAGCTCATCACCTGGATCCCGGAAAACGTGATGCGCTGGGTCGGTGGTCAGGGCGCGCAGCTTGGGGAACAGAAGCACGCCCAGAGCATCGAGGCCGGATTCGTGGCGATGTCGAAGACGCGCGGGACGCAGCGGGATGCGGTCCGCCAAGCCAAGGGGAAGATCAAGGAGGGTCAGGGCGAAGCAGCGGCCAAGAAGACCGAGAACGCTGCAGCTACTGGCAAGGAGTCGGGGTTGGCGTCGGGGGAGAAGGGAGGGGATAAGGAAGTCTAAGGCTGAGGTTCATCGGCTTTAGAACCCGGTAATGCCTTAGTCCGGTTCTGGGTTTCCAGCCAGTCGTGCCGCGAATTTGCGATCCCGCACCGCAGTGACTCTTTTGATTAACGGATCTTCACCGCGGCGCGGATCCCCCAATGGCGGGACGGGGTAGCCGCGCGCCTTTTCGATCTCGGCGATCGCCACCTCACGCCAAGCGTCATGCTGGTCCGACAGTCTGTCATACTGCGCGCCCAGCTTCTTGTACCTTGCCTCCCACTCGTCGATGATGGCGGCCAACTTGAGGACGTTGTCCCGCCTGGCCTCCGCCGCGATGCGCCGCGCGCGGGCCTCTTCGTGCTCCTCTTTCAGTCGCTTAAGGTGTGCGTCGAGGACGGCATTGGCAGCACCCATGCCCAGCTTGTCGCCTTCGTACCACTCGCCGTTCGGGCCCTGAAACGGATTTAAAAGACCGGCTGGTGAACTCGCGCCCATGGCTCTGGCACCTCTCCGCTGGATTTGTGTGAAACTTAGCCCCTGGGAACACGCGAGTCAAGGGGTGGGGTAGGGCAGATCCGATTGCGCTGTTGGCGTAGGCTCGGACGAGCGAACGAAATTATTAAGCGAAAATCTGGTGACGGAGTTTGTGGGATCGCGATCAGGAACCTTGGCGGGGCATGCCAGATGGACTCCATGAGTCGACGGTCGTGAACCAGGACACCCATTCGAGAGTAGCGAGTCCTACAGCCTCGTTGTCGTAGGAGTCATCCTCACTGCCAACGGGTGGCTCGATGCCGGCTTGATTGAGACCACAGCATCAATATATGGTTGTTTGACACCAGGATGCCCCTTCTAAACCGCCTTCAATCTTACATCTCGCCCGCTTCTTGACCAAAAACCTGTCTACAAATTCTCCTGAGGAGCCGGAAAAAAATATGCAGGCACTCTGGCCATATTCGTTTTGTTTCTTGCCACTCGCGCTTAAGTAGCTGACGTGCCTCATTAACAGCAAAATCGGCCTTTGGTTTCCATGAGGACTCAAATGTGTTAAATTTAGAATTGGTGTTAGTGTGGGTCGGAAAAGTACTTGGATCTAATAGATCGTCAAGAGTACGCAAAAATGTCTCATCGCTTGGGTAGTCTTTGTTGTAATTGGGATTAAGTCGCATCTTTATTCTCGCCAATACAACCTGCGCCCTGTTGTTTATTTGAAATAGATTCTGGTATTTTGGCGCTGTTGGCGGTCCGTTATTTTGCGCATCGCGAAAAACATCATACTCCCGTGCCCATTTATGGGTTAGGCCGATGAATTGGGCGACGTCCGCTCTGAGATCATTAATCCAGGCTTGACGAAACTCCGCTATCTTGACCTTATGAGAAATCCAGCTCGATATAGCAGCTGCCAAGACCCCACCGAAAAGTATTGCGACTATGGTGGACATGCGCGCCACACCTGTTTCTCGTAGGTCATCGCTCAGTCCCGTGGAGATCTGGCGACTGTCGGGCCGCAACGGCCAGTGCCCGCCAGTATTCCTGATCACGGTTGGCTTCCTCGTGCGCCCGGTACCGAAAAATCCCCTTGGGGGTACGGGTACGCGTTTGGGATAGCTCGACCAAAAGCGCCTGCAGGGCTGCGTCCGGCGATCGGGGTTGGCCCATCGGGCGCGCTTGTCGACGCCCGACCACGCGCTGCAAAGGCTGCTGGTCGGGGGGAATGTTCATCCGTGCGCGCATCATGCCGCGCCTTCCCACGCACTCACGCGCGTCCCACCGCTTGCCACGATCTCCTTGTACAGGGCTTGTGCGGTCCGCCACGAGCCGCCCGCTCCGATGGCTGCGGAGAGGATAGTGGCGGGTGCGCATTCCGAAAAGAGCGAAAAGAGTACCGACCGGGGAAGCCCCGGGGGAATGCTGGCAAGTGTCCCCGTGCGCAGGACGGCCGCCACGTCATCGGCCATGACCACATCCCCGTAGGGGGCATTCAAGTGCGCGGCGATCATTTCCAGGTGGGATGTTTTCATCTTTACCGGGCCTTTAGGGATGAAAATCCAGGTGGTCATCTGGACCAATAATTTGGTCGAAAATCAGTGTGGCCAAACCGAGGCACGCCGATTTGACTTTCTGCCAATCCTGCCACTGCAGATCAAGGTGCTTGTATTCGGCCAGATTCACCTCTTCGAGATCATAGGGTAGGGCGTTCCCCAACTGGATCTGAAGCTGTTGCAGGGCTGACTCGTCGTTCGGCTGCGGATAGAGACGGTCGAAGTCGCGTAAGGCGGCGGCAACTTCCTCGGCGCCCATCCGATTCGCCAAGGCAACGAAGTCCAGATAATCGCGTGTCGCGTTACGCTTGAGGATCAGGATGCCCTTGATCCGAAGGATCTCCGCCTCTGTTGGCACCGTGAGCTTCTGGCCCAGGATGTCAATCTGCGCGGTTTCCAGCGGCTCCTTGCGAATCAACTGCCGCACGCCGGTCTCGATGCCATCCAGGCTGCCAAGAATTTGCACGGGGCGCCGCACGCGGGCCGTTTTCCAGCCGGCGATTGATTCCAGTTGCGCGAGCACCTGATCAAAGCGCTCGCGCAGGTCCGTCACGACATGGTCGGCGTCAACCGAAAGCCGGTGGCCAGCGTAGAGCGCAGAGGCCGTGCCGCCTACCAGGACGGCATCTGGCAGAATGCGTTGCAGATGGGCCGCAGAGGACAAAACGTCTTCCCAATCAGGCAAGATGTCGTTCGGCATAGTGCTTCCAGAAATGGTAGCGCTGGGCATAGGGATCCTGCGTATAAGCTTCGCAAATGCGCAGGACCTTCTTGAACAAGGCCGGGTCCTGCAAGGCGGCTCGGCGCAATTCGGCCCAGTCGCGTCGCTTTCCGCGGCCGATCACGTCGTCGATGGCAGCCAGTGTAAAGCCTTGGTGGTTCAGGTGACGATGCAGCATGGATTCATGATACTCCAAACCTAGCGCGGGTTGGCGACGACGGCGGCGTTGACCTCTTTCGCAAAGGCCTTCATCTCGCGCATGACGCGATCGGATTCCGCGGCATCCAAAATGGCCTCCCCGCACGCCGGGCAGAACTCCCCCATCACCGCCGGGATGGTGGTGGTCTCGCCCTTGACGGGACATTTCATGGTCATAGCTCCTGGACATCAAAAGGGATCAAATGAAATATCGACCCCTTCCATATAATTTTCCTGTTCGAAAAGAATGCGACCACCGCGCACAGACAGAGCCCTGTCAAGGATAACCCTCGCATTGTCTATCATATGCTTTGATTCCAGCCTTTTGAGAAACGATGCGGTCGAATAGACGACAACTCGATCCGGAAGTCGGACCAAAAAATTCGTTTTCGCCACATCCGCGTCTTCGAAGAGCAGGATTCCTATCCTGTCGTTCGACTTCGCAAGTTCACGGGAGAGAATTTCGGAGGCGGATTCCTCGCCCCGCGACCGACTTCGTGCCGCGGGGTTTGTCTTGAGAAGAATTTCGAATTCATCAAAAGTCTCTGTTGTCCCGACATAGACCCTCTCAGGTTCATTTCTGCGAATCCAATCCAGGATTTCCTGCGCGCCAGGCTTGTCGAGATGACGGGTCACTTCGAATCTCACCATATCCGGAATGATGACGCGCAATCCCGGCAAAAGCAATGTATCGAGTGCACCAGCTATCGCCAACGTCACCAGTGGACTGGCATCCGTCACAATAATGGATGCCTTTGGATTTTGGGAACCTGCCGGTTCCATCAAAACACCTCTTCCACCAGTTTCTGTTGGGCGTCTGTTCTTTTCGGTTCGACGGTCGGGTAAGGAAGATTCCTCTTTCCAAGGCCTTCCAGGATGTCTCCCCACCACCATTCCTGGCCTGTCGCTTCCTCGAATTCGCGGTGGCTTATTTGCCCGGCAGAGAGCTGACGAAAATATTCGTCGAGCCGCTTTTCATCCGCAACGTCAGCGGATGGCGGATGTGCCAATTGCGGTTGAGTCATAGCGTGCTCCTTGAATATGCGTTTCATGCGAACCGGTCTTCGACGGGACTCTGACGGCGCACCGGCAATGGTGGAACGTGATCCACGGCGGACAGGCCGAGACGGTAGTGCCAATACGTCCAGGATCGCTCATTTTGGTTGGCGAGGTGCATGAAATCTCTCCCCTTCATCGTGAGGCCAATCCGCCTGTTTTTTCCATTTTGGACCGCTTGGCCAGCAAATCCAACAGGCTCGCTTTTTCGCGTTCAGCCGCCTTCAGCTGTTCGGCCTGTGCGGCGATCTTTTCGGCGGCGGCCGCCAGTCTCTCCTTGGCGATCGCCTCGCCCTGCCTGGCCTCGTCGGCCTGACCCTGTAGGGATTTGGTGGTCTCAAGGAGACGTGCGATCTCCTGCTGGCTGCCGGCCTCGCGCTCTCTTCCTGCGGCTTTTGTGGCTGCCAGGTCTTCGCGGGCTGCCTGCAGCTCAGCGGCCAACTCATCGCCGCGCTCCCGTGCCTTGGCAAGCGCGGCCTCCGCGCGCTTGGCCACCTCGCGGGCCTCGGCCACCTGCTGCAGCATGTGATTCTGCACGCCCTCGAGGCGGGCGTGGGCCTTTTCGATCTCGGCCCGGTACGTCGCATCCCTCCGGGTTGCGGCCTCCGTGAGTGCCGCGATACGCGACTCGTAATCGGTCTGCTGCCGGCTCAGCCGGCGCTCGGCGTCGGCGTGTTGTGCCTCCAGCTGACCCGAAAGCATCTCGACCTGCGCGTGGGCGGTGTCAGCCGCCGTCCGGGCCTCCACCAGTTCCTGGCGGAGCGCCGTGATGGTGTCGTCCTGACTGGTGATCTGGGCGTGTAAAACGGCATGGCTATCCCGCGCACGCGCGAGATCGCCCTCTAACGCCCGTAGGCGTTCCTGGAGGGCCTCCCTCTGGTTTTCGATCTCTTGCCTACGCTCGAGCAGCGCCGCTTCCGCAGCCTGGGAAGCGGCGTCCCAGAGGGCGTGCGCGGCATTCAGTACGGGGTGGGGGAGGGCGGCTCTCTGGGCGTCCATCCTGGCGCGCTCGCGCCGCCAGATTCTGAGCTCATCATTGATCGTGGTGCGACTTCCCTGCTTCAGCTCCGCGTAGAGGCGATCGACCGTGACCTCATGCGGTGAAGACCCTTCGGCCACGAATCGGTCGGCCACCGCGCGCACGCGCTCGCGGGTATCGCTGAAACGGCCTGCCATAAACCCTCCGATGACACCTGTTTTTCCGTACCCTGTAAACAGTATAACAGGGATATTACATTATATGTAGTACGATTTACCGTAATTATTTGTGATAATCCCTATTATCGCAAGTTATTCTTTCGTACCATGGTAAACAAGGTCCGCAAAATCCCGGAGACCGAAGGAGCCATGCAAGAACACGAATTGGCCTGTATCGACCTGCCGGCCGTACCGGCGCGGCTGGACGGACGCCAAGGGACGAACCGCGCCGTGGGGGCGCGCCGACAGATCGCCGCCGACACGGACAT
>JAKAXK010000010.1 GCA_021827145.1 Pseudomonadota bacterium | reverse complement strand
CGATCTGAACGATGCCAATTGCCTCGCCTTGAGCGAGGCCCGCGATGGGGCCGGCGAAGGCCTGCGGTGCGTGTTCGCGGTCATCCTCGGCACCGGTGTCGGCGGAGGACTCGTGATCGATGGCGCGCTCTGGCCGGGCCGGCAACACATCGCTGGCGAATGGGGGCACAACACCCTCGAGGCCGACGGCCCGCCTTGCTATTGCGGACGGTCGGGATGCGTGGAGACCCTGCTATCGGGCGGCGGCTTCGCGGCAAGCTACAGGGCCTTGGGCGGGCAAGACGGGTTTGCCGGCCCCGAGATCGTGGCGCGCACGGGACACGACCCGCTCGCACAGGCGGCACTTGAACAATACAGCGCGCGGCTTGGGCGGGCGCTCGGCGTCGTGGTCAATATCCTGGATCCCGATGTGATCGTGCTAGGCGGGGGCTTGAGCGCGGTGGAGGCACTCTATGCGCTGGTCCCGCAGGCCTTGGCACGCGCCGCGTTCACCGATGAGTTCACGACACCCATCGTGCCCGCCCGCCACGGTGCCGCCTCCGGTGTACGAGGGGCCGCCCATCTGTGGCCAACCCAAGCGGCCTAGGCGCCCCAAGGACTGGCGCCGGCACAAACCACGGCCAGCCCCGTCCCCACAGCCGGATTCGTATATCATGGACACTGGGCGGCAGCGCGCGGATCGGGCCCGAAGGCGCCGCCCCTTAAACAACACTCTCTTAAGGATACTCGTATAGCCATGCGGACACAGGCGCTACTACTTGCCACTCTCAAGGAAACCCCGGCGGACGCGGAGATCGTGAGCCACCGCCTCATGCTGCGCGCCGGCATGATTCGCAAGTTGGCCTCGGGGCTCTACACATGGCTGCCCATGGGCCTGCGCGTGCTGCGCAAGGTGGAGGCGGTCGTGCGCGAGGAAATGAACCGCGCCGGCGCCCAAGAAGTCCTGATGCCTGCGGTCCAGCCCGCCGAACTCTGGGAGGAGTCGGGGCGCTGGCAGCACTATGGGCCTGAACTCCTGCGCCTGACCGACCGCCACGATCGGTCTTTTTGCTTCGGTCCCACACATGAAGAAGTGATCACCGATTTGGCGCGGCGCGAGATCAAAAGTTATCGGCAGCTGCCCATGACCTTCTACCAGATCCAGACCAAGTTCCGCGATGAGGTGCGTCCGCGCTTCGGGGTGATGCGCGCCCGCGAGTTCCTCATGAAGGACGCCTACTCCTTCCATGCCGACAAGGCGTCCCTCGAGGCCACCTACGAGGTCATGCACGCGACCTACCAACGCATCTTCACACGCCTCGGCCTGCGTTTTCGGGCAGTGCGCGCCGACACCGGCAGTATAGGGGGCGACGCCTCCCATGAGTTCCATGTGCTGGCCGACACGGGCGAAGATGCGATCATCACCTGCCCGGCCTGCGACTACGCCGCCAATGTGGAGCTCGCGCGAAGCGCTGCGGGCGCGCCGCGAGCCCCGGCTGCGGCCGCACTTGCCGAAGTGGACACGGGGAGCGCACACACAGTCGAGGAGGTGGCACAAGTCCTCTCGGTCCCCGCCACCCGCGTCCTGAAGACGCTCTTCATTCGTGGCACGCGCGGCCCCATTGCCCTGTATGTACGCGGCGATCGCGATATCAATCCGATCAAAGCCGTCAAGGTACCGGAGGCCTTGAGCCCCTTGACGTTTGCAAGCCCCGCGGAGGTCCGCGCCGCAGGCGGCGTGCCGGGGGCGGCAGGACCGCGAGGGCTCGTCATTGCGGGTTATGCCGACCCCGAGGCCCTCGCCCTCTCCGACTTCGTATGCGGCGCGAACCATGAGGATCGGCACCTCACGGGTGCGAACTGGGGACGCGACCTTCCGGAGCCGCAGGCCTTCGATCTCCGCGAAGTCGCAGCCGGTGACCCCTGCCTGCAATGCGGCACGAGCCTCGAGCGGGGCCGCGGTATCGAGGTGGGCCACATCTTCCAGCTCGGAACCAAGTACAGCAGCGGCATGAAGGCGACCTTTCTGGATGATGCCGGGCGCGCCCAGGCCTTCGTCATGGGCTGCTATGGCATAGGTGTGTCGCGAGTCGTGGCCGCCGCCATAGAGCAAAACCACGACGAACGCGGCATCATCTGGCCGACACCCATCGCGCCCTTCACCGTCGCCATCGTGCCCATAGGGCTCCACAAGTCCCCGGAGGTGGCGCAGGTGGCTCAGACGCTTTACGACGATCTGCGCGCCGACGGGATAGACGTTCTCCTGGATGACCGCGACGAACGCCCGGGCGTACTGTTCGGGGACATCGACCTAATCGGCATACCGCATAGGCTGGTGATCGGTGACCGCGGACTGAAGGCGGGCACCATCGAATACAAAGGCCGCACGGACGCCGAACCCCAAAACTGGCCGATCGCCGATGCGCGCACCCTTATCGCCCAAAAACTGGCGCGCTAAGACGCTGGCACTCGCCGTCGCCCTGCTCGCCGCGCGCGCGGGCGTGGCCGCGGTGGGGCCTTGGGGCCATATCCCCATCCATCGCGACGCCTTTCCCGACCGCTATGCCGCCGAGGTCTGGCTCGCCGACATGTCGCAACGGCTATCGGCGCTCGTTCCGGCGCAGCGCTTCCGCCTACGGCTGCTCGAAGACGTCCGCTATGCGGCCCTGCGCGAGGGACTGCGGCCGCGCATCGTACTGGCTGTCATCCAAGTGGAAAGTGGCTTCAACCCCTATGCGGTGTCCCCCAAGGGGGCACTCGGCCTCATGCAGGTGATGCCCTTTTGGAAAAAGCAGCTGGGGGAGCCCGCCGCCAACCTCTTTCGGGTGCGCACCAATCTGCGCATGGGCTGCCATATCCTTCGCCATTACCTGAATCGCCACCGGGGCGATCTCTTCGCCGCGCTCGCCGCCTACAACGGCAGCAATGGCCTGCCCTATTACCCGGACCGCGTCTACCGCGTATTCCACGCGCGCTGGTTTCGTCAGTAAGGAACTCCCTCCTCGTCTGCGCCATCGACGGCAAAGACCGCGCGCCTTGCCGTCATGAGGGACTGCGTGCCGGAGCCTCCTTCTTCGCCCCCGGCCCACCGCCATCGGAGTTATTCATAGCGCGGTCGCTCAAGGGTCCCCGTACCCCTCTTCGTCATAACGCACGGAGAAGCCCTCGGGGACGTGCGCGTCCGTGGGTTCACCCTGTTCCACGCGCGCGACATGTGCGCCGACGGGACCTTGGGAGACCGACTTCGTGAGCCTCTCAACTGCCGCCTCGGACCCGCATGCCAGGACCTCGACCGACCCATCCGCGCAATTGCGGACCCAGCCCATCACACCCAAACCGCGGGCCTGGTCGCGGACATAGGCGCGAAAGCCAACCCCCTGGACCCTACCCCTGACCCGCAATCGGACGCAGACCATATCCTCCTCCCTAAGACTCTTCGCGCCCCGCCGCCTCGCGCCTATCCTCGCATACGACCTTCCCCTGATCCAACCGACGGAGAATTCCCATGAGCTTGCATCTCGGTGACATAGCGCCAGACTTTACTCAAGATTCCACGACAGGGCCGATTGCCTTCCACAAGTGGATCGGCCCGCACTGGGCGGTCCTGTTTTCGCATCCCGCCGACTACACCCCGGTATGCACGACCGAACTGGGCAGCGCATCAAAACTCATGGAGGAGTTCAAGCGCCGCGACGTAAAGGTTCTTGCCGTGAGCGTCGATCCGGTCGACACCCATAAGGACTGGATCAAGGATATCGACGAGACCCAAAAGACCCACATCGATTTCCCGATCCTGGGCGATCAGGATCGCAAGGTGTCCTCGCTCTACGATATGATCCATCCCAACCAAAACGACACGCTCACGGTGCGATCGGTGTTTATCATCGACCCAAAGAAGATAATCCGCGCCACGCTCACCTATCCGGCGAGCACCGGACGCGAGTTCGGGGAGATCTTCCGGGTCATCGACTCCCTGCAGCTCACCGACAAATACCAGGTCGCGACTCCCGCCAATTGGCGTAGCGGCGACGACGTCGTGATATCACCCACGCTCCAGGACAAGGCGGCGCTGGCCGCCCAATTCCCAAAAGGGTACCGGGAGATCAAGCCTTACCTGCGCGTGACGCCGCAGCCCACGCACTGATCCTCCTGCGATCAGCGGGTGGCGGAAAACAAGCTTCGTGCCTCGTGGACCGACTTCCAGAAGGCATAGCCGGCCACGGGCACAAGCACGAACACAACCAGGATGAGGCCCATGCCCACATGCGCGAGGTTATGAACGTGCAGACCGGTCGCAATGGATAGCGAGGCAAGCCGCGGATCGGCGAGTCCCAGGATGCCGACGAAAACGAAGCCCATGCCGCCACCGGTCAAGGTGCGGCCCGCCATCTTGCGCGCCACATAAACCCGCGCCCTCTCGTCCAGCTTGCGTCGCGCCATCCAACCGCCGAACAAGGCGCCCAGCAGCATCTGCGTAAGCGTCGTGCCCAAACCAAAGAGGAGACCCGGCAAGAACCCGAAATAGGCGCTCGGCATAGCGGGGGCCAAGACCGTATAAACGATGATCGCGAACGCCCCGGTCCCCCAACCGGCAAGAAAACCATGGACGAGCGGCATATAGGTAGGTAGCGCCGCGGGCTCCTGGCCGGCCGCCTCGCGCTCGAGGGCGTGACTGTGAAAGATGTGCGGGATGCGCCCCTTGCGTAATATAAAAAGCCCCGAGCCCGCCATGACGATGCCCACAAGGAGGTAGACCGCGAAACTCCAACGCGCACCTACAAGAAAGCTCGTCATGGCGAAGTAGGCGAGTTCGGAGGCGATGGCCCGCTGAGCCGTAAAGGTGAGTGAAAACAGCAGTCCCGCCCTGAGCCCGCCACGGATCGAGTAGGATCCGATGGCGTAATTGAAGGTGATGGGCCAGGTGTGCTCATCGGGCGTCACCCCGTGCACCATGCCAAGAAAAAAGGCGGTGGCGAGCGCAAGCCCTATGCTAAGACCCGCAAGCCCCGGATCCCAAAGATTCAAATCGCCGATCGCCACTCTGCCGTGCCTCGTCCATTCGCGCAATGGGCTACTTTAGCGACAACCGCCGTCCACGCCAACCGCAAACACGGGGAGCTTGGCGGCGGCGCCCGCCTCCTCGCGCACCAAACGCGGAACGAGATAGCCCGGAAGGCGCGCGCGCAGAACGTCCAGGAACCCCGTAGCCGAGGTCTCCTCGACCGCGAAATGTGCGGCCCCCGCAACACGATCGAGCATGTGCAGGTAATACGGAAGGACGCCGGCCTCGAACAGGCGCTCGCTTAACTGCGTCAGGGTATCGGCATCATCATTCACGCCGGCCAGCAAGACCGCCTGGTTCAAGAGTGTCACCCCCGCCTTGCGTAAGCGCGTACACGCCCCTACGACCGCCTCATCGATTTCGCGGGCATGATTGACATGCAACACCATAACAACCGGAAGCGATATCCGGCCAAACCAGTCGAGGAGCGCCTCATCGACGCGACTGGGGATCACGACCGGTACGCGAGTATGGAGCCGCAACCTCTTTATGTGGGGCACTTCCTCCAAGGCCCGTGTCAGATCGGCGAGCTTGTCGTCACCCAAAGTCAGAGGGTCACCACCGCTCAAGATCACCTCCCGGATCGACGGGTCGGCGGCAAGATGGGCAACAGCCGGCCGCCACCGATCCCGCGCGGCATTGGCCTGCGCGTAGGGAAAGTGGCGACGGAAGCAGTACCGGCAATGGATCGCGCAGGCGCCGGTAGCGGTCAACAACACCCGGCCTTCATATTTGTGGAGCACGCCGGGCACAAGCTGGGCGGCGAGATCGCCGACCGGATCGCGGGCGTCACCGGGCACGACCCGCTCCTCGAGGTCGAGCGGCAAGACTTGGCGCAGCAAGGGGTCCTGCGGATCACCTGGGATGATGCGCGCGAGATAGGCGCGCGGCACGCGCAGCGGGAACAGGCGATGGGCCCTGCGCGCCGCCGGAAGAAGCTCTGCAGGCAATCCCAGGGCCCGCAACAGCTCTTCCGGATCGCAAACAGCCGCGGCAAGCTCAGCCCGCCAGGGCGCCTGCCCCGCTTGAGGAGTTCCATGTATCATAGGCGCGCACTGTCCGTGTTCGGCCCACAAAAGGCAAGGGATGCCGGCCAGACTCCATTCAAACCCGAGATGACGATGAGCACCTATAGCACCAACGAATTCAAAAACGGCCTCAAGATCATGCTGGACTCCGACCCCTGCTCTATCATCGAGAACGAGTTCGTGAAACCCGGCAAGGGCCAAGCCTTCAATCGCGTCAGAATCCGTAACCTGAAGACCGGACGGGTCGTCGAGCGCACGTTCAAATCTGGCGATACCGTGGAGGGCGCCGATGTCGTCGATGTGGAGATGCAATACCTCTACAGTGACGGCGAGTTCTGGTATTTCATGTCGCCCGAGACCTATGAGCAGCTCGGGGCCGACAAGACCGCCGTGGGCGACTCGGCCAAGTGGCTGAAGGAACAAGCCCTGTGTCTCGTGACACTATGGAATGGCGTACCGCTCAGCGTCGAGCCGCCGGTCCATGTCGTTCTCAAGGTCGCGGACACCGACCCTGGGGTGCGCGGCGACACGAGCGGCGGCGGCGGTAAACCGGCGACCCTGGAGACGGGCGCGGTGGTGCGCGTACCGCTTTTCATCAACGTGGGTGACAGCCTGAAGGTCAACACCCAAACCGGCGAATACATTGCCCGCGCCAAGGAATAACGGTCAAGCGAGGCACGAAGACCGGCTCGGCGCGCTGCGCGGCCGCGCCGCGCTCCTTACGCAGGTGCGCGCCTTCTTCGCGGGGCGCGGCTATCTGGAGGTCGAAACGCCGGTGCTCGGGCGCGCGGGGGCAGCCGATGCCCAACTCGCCCAGTTTGCCCTGCGCGACCCGCTCTATGGCTGCCTTTATCTCCAGACCTCGCCGGAATACGCCATGAAGCGTCTGCTGGCGAGCGGCAGCGGGTCGATCTTTCAGGTCACGAAGGCCTTTCGCCAGGGCGAAGCGGGGCGCTTCCATAACCCCGAGTTCACGCTCGTGGAGTGGTATGGCGTGGGCTACGACCACCGGCGCCTCATAGAAGAGGCCTGCGCCTTGATCGCGCGACTCGTCCCATCCCTGACGTCCGAGGCGCGCCTCATGAGCTTCCGCCAGGCCTTTCGCGATAGACTGGGTATCGACCCGATCGACGATCCCAGCAAGCGCCTGCGGGAATGCGCGCACGCACACCTCCCCTCGACGCGCGCATTGACCCTGAACGATCGGGATGCCCTCTTGGATCTCCTCATGAGCCATGCCGTGGCCCCGCACTTCCCGACTGATAGTCTGACCGTGATCATGGACTACCCGGCAAGCCAGGCGGCCCTTGCGCGCATCAATCCAGAGGGGCTCGCGGACCGCTTCGAGATCTACTGCGGGGCGCTGGAACTGGCCAATGGGTTCCATGAAGAGGCGAACCGAGACGAATACGCCGCACGGTTCGCCGCGGAGGCCCGCAAGAGGCGCGCGCGAGGACTACCGGCGATCGCGCAAGACGAGCAGCTGCTGGCGGCGCTCGCTGAGGGTGATTTCCCTGACTGCGCGGGCTGCGCACTCGGTTTCGACCGAGTCCTGATGCTGGCCCTGGACGCCACACACATCGACGAAGTCCTGGCCTTTCCGATCGGACAGACTTGAACGACCCTCAACTATTCCCATAAGGAGGCCGCATGAGCGCGCTTTTTTCGCCATTCCGTCTGCGCTCGCAGACGTTCCGTAATCGCATCTTCGTGTCACCGATGTGCCAATACTCGAGCATCGATGGCTTCCCCACGGCTTGGCACCTCGTGCATCTCGGCAGCCGGGCGGTGGGCGGCGCAGGACTCGTCATGATGGAGGCCACGGCGGTGAGCCCCGAAGGTCGCATCAGCCCCGGCGACCAAGGGTTGTGGAGCGATGCCCATGGCGAGGCCCTCAAGCCCATCGTCCACTTCATCACGTCCCAGGGCGCGGCTGCCGCTATTCAGATCGCCCACGCCGGCCGCAAGGCCTCGACCGATGCGCCCTGGCGCGGGGGACGCGTGCTGTCGCCGGCCGAAGGCGGCTGGCTTACGCTCGCGCCAAGCCCAGTGCCGTTCGCGCCCGGATATCCGCAGCCCCAGGCATGCGGCGACGCAGACATAAAGCGCGTAATCAGCGATTTTGCTCACGCGGCGCGTCGCGCCCACGCGGCCGGATTCGACGTCCTTGAATTGCATATGGCCCATGGCTACCTCCTCCACGAATTCCTTTCGCCGCTCGCCAATCGACGCGAGGACCGTTACGGGGGCAGCCTTGAGAACCGCCTGCGATTACCGCTCGAGGTCACCGAGGCCGTGCGTGGGGTATGGCCGGAGGCCAAACCCCTATTCGTCCGCATCTCGGCCACGGACTGGGTGGATGGCGGCTGGGATATCGAGCAATCCGTGATCCTTGCGCGCGAACTGAAGAAGCGCGGGGTCGATCTCGTCGATTGCTCGAGCGGGGGCATGGTCGCGGACGCCCAGATCCCCGCGGGGCCCGGGTTCCAGACGCCGTTGGCGACTCGGATACGCTCGGAGGCCGGCATCCCGACAGGCGCAGTCGGACTCATAACCGACCCCCTGCAGGCCGAACAGATCGTCCGCACAGGTCTGGCCGATTGCGTCTTTCTGGGACGCGAACTCTTGCGGGACCCCTACTGGCCGCTGCATGCGGCACGCGCTTTACAGAGCGACTGCACATGGCCCGCACAGTACGAGCGGGCGCGGCCGTGACGACGGACGCGAGCCCTCAACCGAGATGGTAGATGAGATTCAGGGTGGTGAAGGTGGTGGTGCGCGCGTAATGGACGAGGGCCGTCGACGGTAGCCATGTGTAATGAATGACTTGCTCGGAGAACTTGAGCGCCAGATCGAAGATCAGCGTGGTCGTCACCCCGCTCGTCGATGTGACGAGCGTGCCGCTCGGAGTGCCCATAACGCTCACGCGCTCACTGAAACGCGTGCCCGGTCGCATGTGCCACACATAATGCATCGCCAGATCCACCACGGGCTCGTCCTGCGAACCGCCACTTCCCGGAAAGAAGTTCTGTCTGGCGCCCCCGCCGGCCTCGAGATCAAGATGCACCCTGCGCGTGTCGATGACCTTGCGCCCGGCATTCACGGTCTCGACGAAATAATGGTTATAACCGTCGAAGAGATTACGGTCGTAGCGCACGGCGCCGACGACGAAATCGACAGGTGCCGATCGGAAGGAGCGTTGCACCTTGAGCGTGGCCAGCAGCCGGTCGACTCCCGCTACTTTGTTGTAGGAAAAGTAATTGTAGGAAAGGTTCGCGCCATAACTCCATACGCCAACGTTGTCGCGAATCCGGTCTGTGGAATTGAGACTCGTTGTGAGCGCAAGACCCGAAGACGAGGAGAAACCGGCCCCGAAGGCGCCATGCCAACCGGGCTGCGGGAGGCGTTTCGCGGCGCTCGCATGCCCGGCTACGGCGAGGACCATGAGGAGCCCGGCGGCCCCAGGGAGCCGCAGGCGGCCTAAACAAGCCCTCATGTCCGTGCGGGGCGCGGCCCGGAGTCGGGCCTATCGATGATCTGCGGACCCGCGCCGCGACCAGCACGCCCCCTCACCCACTTCCCCCAACCCAGGGGGCGCAGCCTGCCTATACCGGGAAACCGCCCGCGGCGCGCGCCCTTAGGCCACGCGAGCGCGCGGGCCTCGGTGCAAGAGCGCCGAGGCGCATGATCTTCTTGTGGGCTTTCCAAAATGGGTGGCTTTCCGTCTTTTCTTGTCTGACTTCCTGTCATCTCGGAGGTTCCCTGAAGACCCCCCGACACGGATCGAGACCCAATCCCTAACCCGGTGACCGCATGCCGTGCGCGGCTCGGGGAATCAAGGACGGTCCGCGGTCGGCCCCCGACAGGCGACCGCCTCAGGGTTTCGGCGGCGGCCTCCAAGAAGGCTACGCCCCCTCAGTCGTTTCGCGGCTTGCGGCCGCACGCGGGCAACCTTACCCCTTGCAACGCGCTCTGCCAAGCAGGCTATGGGGCGTCTGTGCCGGCCTCAGAGACTCATTATGGAAGATCCGCGCCGCGGGGATCGCGACCAGCCCCCGCACGACGGCTGGGGGCCTTGCAGGCCCCTCTCGGGCCTCCAAAGGCGCCGCTCGCATGGGACCTGGGTCAGACCCCAGGGCCCACGCCTGCCGCCTTGCGCAAAGCGGCGATGGCCGTCTCGAGGCCCAGATGACGGCGGGTGTTCAGGAACTCAAGCAGCACCGCGAGATCCGATGCCAGCAACTCCCAAAACGGTTCGAGCTCGCCCCCACGGCCGTCGGCCACGTACCACAAAGCCCGATCGAGCCCCATCAGGGCCTGATGCTGGCTAGCGCCGGACTCCGGAACCGCAAACGTCGAGGAACTCGTCGGCTCCGGCAAAAACTCGGGCTCGAACAGGACTTCGGCCACGGTATCCGCTTCGGGCTCAGCCTCCTCGGCCAGCGTCACGCCATCCAGAACCAACTCCTCGGCCCCACCCAAGGTATCGCTCAAGGCCGAGCCGCTCGCGCGGTTCCCACCCAAAGCCACGGCGCGCTTCAGACGCTCCTCGGCAATCTGACGAAGACCCTCGAAGCCACTTGCGCCCTCCTCCGACGATGCCACGCCCACACTGATGGTCAAGGTCTTGCCATCCGCCACCGGGTGATGGGCAAAGGCGCCCACCAACCTTTGCCCCAAAGCCAGTGCGCGCCCCTTCGACACGCCGCTCGCCAGTATTCCGAATTCGGTCCCGCCGAGCCGGGCGACGGCCACCACCTCCGCGCCAGCCTCATCCCGCAGCACCGAGCCCACGTGCCGCACAACCCCCTCCATCCGCTCGTCCCCGTATTCCCGGTAGAGTATGCGGACCCGATCAAGGGTCGCAAGCAAGAGGATGAGCGGTCGCCGCGCCGACACCTCGCGCCACAAGGCTTCCCCCTGGTCATAAAACGCGCGTCGGCCAAGAAGGCCCTCATGAACGGCTGCGTCCTCGGATACCGGCGGCTCGAAGCGCATATAGGCCTGAGTGCACGCCTGGAGCTGGGAGAGATTCAGGGGCTTGGTGATGAAATCGGTGGCGCCACAGGCAAACGCGCGGGCCTTGGTCTCGTCATCATCGGCGCCGGTGATGACGATGATGGGAAGGTCACGTATATGCGGGTCGTCGCTTGCCCGCACGCGACATATGAAGGCGTAGCCGTCGAGCCGCGGCATCTCGATATCGGTGATCAGCACACCGACATCCGGGGCCTGCGTCAAAGCCTCCCACCCGGCCTCGCCGTCTCCGGCAACGGCGACGTCAAAGTCCACTTTCAGCATCTTGCTAATGGCCTGGCGGATAACCGCAGAATCGTCCACCACGAGAACCCGGCCACCATTGCGCGCCGTCACCACCGCCGTAGTCGCACTCACACTCACCCCTAATTAGCGGCGAAGATTTAAGGCCCACGGATCAAGGCCTTGTCCCCCGCACATCCGTCCTTTGACCTTAGAAGGAAAATCGCCAAAGTCAAATGACAGCGACCTGGGGATCCGTCGCTGGGGACCGCCAAACAAGGGCCCTAGGCGACCCGGGAATCGGGTGCGCGCTTGGTCTGCGCAACGAGATCGACAAGCCTGTTCAGGGTGCGCGCCTCCACGAACCGCATGTCGTCTATCGTCATGCCCAGGCGGCTTTCAAGCGCCAACAAAATACTAATCGCATTCACCGACTCGACACCCAGATCACTATAGAGATCCTTATCGGGGGGGATGGGACCTGCGAGCTTCCCGCAGGTCTCTATGATCGACATCACATCCTTGCGTATATCGCTGGTATCTGACATAAAGCGACTCCTTACTACGGTTCCTATCCTTCAAAGTCGCGTCCTCGACGCGAGACCCGGCTACCCCATGGCCATCCTTGACCCGCGGAGTGCGGCCACTCTAGGGGCGTGTGTCACCCCTGTCAATCCAACTCAGATGACATGGCCCTGGACTAGGTTCACGATCAAAAGGACCAGTGCGATGACAAGCAAAATATGGATGAAGCCGCCGAGCGTACGTGCACTCACGATACCTACGAGCCACAATACGAGTAAAATAACGAAGATGGTCCATAACATAGCAGCTCCCTCTGCATTGCCCACAACCACATTAGGGCGGGTCGCAAGCGGGGTCAATCAGTCTCCTCGAAAGTCGTATGCGAGGACCGAGCCTTATGGGACACGAACACGCCATGCCCGATAGTCCTGACCGCAAACAGGCGATCCGGTTCTTCACGGAAGAAGAGCTCGACGCGCTCGAGGCAACCGACCCGGATACCGCCTACCGAATCGCGCGTGCCCAAGCGATCGCGGCCCGCGACCGCTCGGCGCCGATTCCGGCCGCTGACGCCGGACCCCCGGATCGCGGCGCGGTCGAGCGGGCGGTTGAGGACGTGCGCCGCATTCTGCAGCGCGACGGCGGCGACATCGAACTCGTGGCCATCGAAGGGGCACGCGTCCGAGTCCGCATGAAAGGCGCCTGCGCCGGCTGCCCGAACTCGGTCCTGGATCTGCGCAACGTCGTCGAGAAGATCGTGTGTGCGGTCCCTGGCGTCTCCTCGGTCGTCAATAGCTTCTGACACCTGACCGAGACCTCTCAATGGCGCTAGAATGGGACCATGGAGAACTACATTGACCCGAACGCCCGCTGCCCCGGCCCCGAATCCCTGCGGCCCGACGCCGTCATCATCGAAGGGCGGACGCACAGCGGACGCAGCTGCCGGATCATCGACAATACCTGCTCGGTGGCGCACCAGGATCTCGTCGACGTCCTGGAAGGGCTCATCGCGGCCCGCCGCTTCGGGACTGCGGCGCTCTCAGCCCACGGCGGTCACACCTTAGCCATCGGGCAACCCGCCGCGACCCATATCCAATTCGGCGATACCCTCTATCGCCTCCTGCTCTATCCTTACGAGGCCCGTATCGAACGCTTCTGAAGGGCCTCTTGCGACGACCGCGCCGCGAGTGCCCGCCCAAGCAGGCGCTCCAGAACCGCGAGCGGTGCGCTCGGGACGCTCTGTAGGCACTGCACCGGCACATGAAAGGTTTGCTCGAACAGATACTGCCCGGCCATGGCCGCGTGCGAAACCTGGTCTGTGAAGACCATCCAGGTCGTGGCGGCCGGAAAGGACACCTCGCACTGGCGACAATGGCGCTGATAGTAGTCATCGCCTTTCATGGCGTCGTGCAAGGCCAACATGTAATGATCGTAGTCGCTACGGTAGCCCGCGGTGAGACCGGTGGCGCGTAATAACCAGCGCTGTCCTGGAAATGGGCGCCGCAGCGTCGGTAAGAAGCGTTGGGCACAGACCTCGAAGGGCTCGCCCAGCCGCCAGATGCGGCCCCGGCCGTCGGGATTCACGTTACTGAAAACGCGCAGGATGCGCTCGCCTTGATTGGGGCGCGAGGGGAAGGCATCCACATGCAGGCGACTGTCGTCTTTCCGATAAGACGAAGGGCGCGCCTGGACCTCGACCGGCCGATAACTCGTCC
Source organism: Pseudomonadota bacterium (assembly GCA_021827145.1). Classification (GTDB taxonomy): domain Bacteria; phylum Pseudomonadota; class Gammaproteobacteria; order Acidiferrobacterales; family Acidiferrobacteraceae; genus Acidiferrobacter. Next base: position 26,844 of record JAKAXK010000010.1, on the reverse strand, counting down.
GCCCCATGCGCAACTGCCGTTCATAGGTCGGAAGAAGGGTCGCGACGAGCGCTCGCGCGCTCTGCGCGAACCGCGCCACCATGGCCTGCAAGCGATCGCGCTCGCCACCGACAAGGCCGGTCCCTTTCAGGGCCCCCGACGAGGGGTCGTAGCTTACGTTCTTGGCGCGCCCGTCCGAACAACGGGGGTCCAGAAACGCGCGCTCATCGGCCCGCAAGGCGAATGCAAGCCGCGGAAAGAATAAGACCTTTCCCCCCTCCAACGCGCGTACCGCCCGATCCATGACCGGCACCGGAAAGACGGTATCGAATCGGTCCCCATCAATGTTCTCCAGCGGATCCATGTGCGCCTCCTAGCCACCATATTGGCACAAGCCCAGGCCAATACCCGAGCCCGTTCGGCGGCTTTTGCCTACCGGTGAGACCGCAATCTACAGCCTGCGCAGCCGATAGACCGTCTCCTCACGCCAGGCGAGCCCCTGCTCCGCGAGCCCTGGGTCCTGATCCACCGTCACGCGCTCACTTTCAAGAATGTCTATGGCGAAATGCGTCGCGAAGATGTCCCGCACCTCGGTCTCCGCCACAGCAAAAGGCGGTCCGCTGTCGGGGTCCTTCAACGAGAACGGGGCCACCAACAGGACCGGTGTCCCGGGATCGGTCAATTCCGCCATCCGGACCGCATAGTCACGTCGCATGGCGGGGGGCATTGCGATCAGGGCAGCGCGGTCATAGACCGCCGCCACGGGCCCCAGCAAGGCGCGGGTGAGGTGGAAGTAATTGCCCAGTAGAACCGTGATGCCCTCGGCCTGGTATTCGAGGAACTCGCCGCGGCCGACCCGGTCGACCGGGATCTCCTGCTCGCGGAAAAACGCCTCCACCGCAAGCGGACTGAGCTCAATGCCCAGCACCGCGCGTCCCTGGTCGCGCAACCAAGTCATGTCCCGACTCTTGCCGCACAGCGGCACAAACACGGTCCCTTGGGGGCCCAGCGCATCGACATGACGACGCAAGAAGCGGTTGACCTCGGCCTGATGAAAACCGATCCGGTTTTCATGCCAACGGTTATGCCAGAATCCCGGCTTCATGATCCCCTCTCCGGTTCTGTGAGTAAGGCCTTGACGGCGGCGACCGCCGCGGGTCGCCCGAAAACAACCTGGTATCGCCCGGGCGGCCCATCCAGGGACTCGAAGGCCGCCCCCGCCTCGAGCGCCACGGCCCAAGCCGCGCACACGTCCCAAAGCTGGGCGTGCCAATCGATGGCGACCGCGCCCTGGCCTCGCAAGACCGCGCTATGGGCATAACAGTCGCGATAGACCCGTAGATTGGGGTGGGCGTCCGCCAATCGGCCAAAAAGCGCGCCGCGTCCACCCTTTACGAAATTCTCGGGGGCCGTGGCCATGACCATGGGTATGCCTGGCTCCTTGCGGTCCGCGACCCGTAGCGCCTGCCCATTGCATACAGCCCCCAAACCGCAGGCCGCGCTCACACGCACATCAAGCCGCGGGTGATCTATGACCCCGAGGACCGGATGACCCTCATGGCGCAAGGCGATCAAGGTCCCGAAGGTCGGCACGCCGTGGACAAAGTTATCGGTCCCGTCAATCGGATCCAGCACCCACTCCCAGGCGCTGCCGCGCCCCTCGGGCGGATACTCCTCGCCTATGAGGTCGTGGTCACCGAAATGCGCCGCGATCGCCTCGCGCCACGCCGCCTCTATGCGTTGGTCGGCGACACTCACATAAGAGCCGTCGGCCTTGATGGCGATATCGTCCTCGCCCAAAGGCGTCTCGGCCACGAGCGTGCGGGCCAGATCGGCAAGCGACCAGGCGAACTGGAGGAAGCGCCGACTATCGGCGGCGCTTATGCGCGGAGCGGGCGGGTTTTCCATAGGCCCGGACGATACCGCCTCGCCGGATCACAGACAAGGTTCGGGCCCATGATCGAGTCGGTTATACTAGCGCCCCACGCGAACCGGCGGGCGCGCGCAACCTGAAGGGGGCCGGCGCGGAGCCTGGAGGCCGCCCCAACGTGAGATTTCGAGGAGGACGAGGAGACCGGCGTAAAGCAAGGGACGATGGCGGTGGCGCACGGCCTGCACCGTGGACTGCCCGCGACCCGCAAGCGCCGCATCCCGCACGACATGACGACACGCATAGAAAAGGACAGTCTCGGTGAGTTCCTGGTGCCAGCCGACGCCTGGTATGGTATCCAGACGGCCCGCGCCGTGGCGAATTTTCCCATCTCGGGGCGTGGGCCCGACCGTGACTTCATCGTAGCGCACGCCCGCATCAAGATCGCCGCGGCGCGCGTCAACGCCCGCGCCGGTTGGCTGGAGGCCTCGCTGGCCCGTGAAATCGAGCGCGCCGCGGCCGCCATCGTCAAGGGCGAGCACCATGGCGAGTTCGTAGTCGACCGTTTCCAGGCCGGCGCCGGGACCAGTCATAACATGAACACCAACGAGGTGATCGCAAACCTTGCCAACGCCGCCCTCGGGGGCACACGCGGCGTCTATCACCCGGTGCACCCAAACGACCACGTCAACATGGGGCAGAGCACGAACGACACGATCCCGACCGCGATACGCTTGGCGGCGCTCGCGAAGCTTGCACGCCTCGTCGCTACCACCCACGACATGGCGCGCGCCTTCGATACACTCGCCCTGCGCGAGCGCGACACGGTAAAGAGCGGACGCACGCACCTGCAAGATGCCGTGCCGACCACCCTGGGCCGCGAACTGGCCGCCTATGCCTGGACCCTCAAACGCTGCGCGCGGCGCATCCAGGACACGGCCGTCGATCTGGGCGACCTGGGGCTCGGCGGAAGCGCCGTCGGCACCGGTCTGAACACAGCGCCCCACTACCCAAAGCAGGTCGCCCAAGAACTTGCCGCGCTCACCGGCGAATCCGTGCGGGCGGCGCGCGATCTCGCGGCGCAGATGCAATCGATGGCCGACCTCATGCAATTGTCGGCGGCCGTCAGAGGGCTTGCGCTGGAGCTCACGCGTATTGCCAATGATTTGCGCCTCATGGCCTCGGGCCCGCGCACGGGGCTCGCCGAGATCGTCCTGCCGGCCGTCCAGCCGGGGTCAAGCATCATGCCGGGCAAGGTGAACCCCGTCATGCTCGAGATGCTGAACCAGGTTTGTTATCAAGTGATAGGACAAGACGCGGCGGTGGCGGCCATGACCCAGGCCGGCCAACTCGAACTGAACGTAATGATGCCGGCGCTCGGATCCGCGCTTTTCGACATGATGGACTGGCTCACACAGGCCATAAGGGCCGTGACCGACAAGGCCCTCGTGGGTATCGTTGCTGCCCGCGAGCGGTGCCTTGACTATGCCCACACGAGTGTTGGTCTCGCGACCCTCCTGAACCGTGCCATCGGCTATAGTGCCGCGGCACGTGTCGCGCAGGAATCCGAGGCCAGCGGTCGGCCTATCGCCGAATTGGTCGCCACACACGGCCTCATGGATGCGGAGGCCTTCGCCAAACTCGTGGCCGACGCGGCCGGCAACGGGGAAGGGTGATGGCGCGCATCCTGATTCTCTATTACAGCCGCCATGGCAGCGTGCGGCGCATGGCGGATCTCGTCGCGCGCGGCGTCGCCGCGGTCAGTGGCTGCGAGGCGGTCGTGCGTACCGTGCCCGAGATCTCCCCGGTGTCGGAAGCAACGGCCCCGGGGGTCCCCACCGACGGTCCGCCCTATGCCGATCTCGACGACCTGCGCGCCTGCGACGGGCTCCTGCTCGGGAGCCCCACGCGCTTCGGTCATATGGCCGCCCCCTTGAAGCACTTTCTGGAGACCACGACACCGCTGTGGCTCGCGGGGGCACTCGCCGGCAAGCCCGCCGGGGTCTTTACTTCCACGGGTAGCTTGCACGGTGGCCAGGAGGCCACGCTCTTGTCGATGAGTCTGCCGCTTTGGCATCACGGCATGCTGCTCGTAGGCCTCCCCTATACACAACCCGAACTCTCGACCACCGGCTCCGGCGGCACGCCCTATGGGGCAAGCCACTTGGCCGGTGTGCGCAATGATCGCCCCGTGACCGCCGAAGAAAAGGCCCTCTGTCTCGGGCTCGGCGAGCGCGTGGCACACATCGCGCAGCGGCTCATCGCGGGATCGCCTTAAGGCCCACCACTCCCCGGGTCGCGAACAAGCACAGTGCGCAGATAAGGAATGGTGAGCTTACGCCCGTCGGCCATCGTCTCGCGATCCAAATCCTCCAGTAACTCGAAAAGCGCCCGGGGATCGCGCGGTCCGTGGGCCAGCAGATAGGCGCTCGCCGCATCAGTCAGACTCAGACCCCGCAAGGCCGCCCGGTGACAGAGGGCCTGCGCCTTGGCCTCGTCCGATAGGCGCTGCATGGCCACGATCGGGCCGCTCGCAAGCCGGGTCCGCAAGTCGTCGCGGGACACCGCAAGACCCGCCGGATTGCTGCGTCCGGCAAGCACGATGCGCCTATGGGGCGCAAGCGATTCAAAAAGGACGAAGAGACGGCGCTCGCCATCGGCGTGGTCCGTCAGGGCATCCATGTCATCCACGCACACCACACTGTCGTGCGGCAGATCGACGAGCCCCTCCCAGGCCTCGGGATGGGCGTGCGCCAGCGACAGAAAGGCACAGGGTCCGCTTCCCTGGGCCTCGCGCGCGATCGCCGCGAGCAGGTGGGTCTTGCCGCAGGCCTTCGGCCCAAACAGATACAAAGGGCCTGCTGCGCGTCCGGTCGCAAGGCCACGCGCGGCCTCGAGGGCGGTCCCGTTGTCGCCCGCCCAGAAGTTTTCGAACGAGGGGTGATCGCGCACCGACAGGTCGAGCGGCAACTGACGCGTCATTGGAACCACGCGCCCTGTCGGTAGCGCACCCACGCGCGCTCGATCCACACCCTCAACACGGCCGCAGCCCGTAAGGCCAGAAAAATCCGGGCAATAGCCAAGAAACGCGTCGCCGGCCATGACACCGATCGGCAAGACCCAATCGAGGCCGGCGCGGCTCAGACCAAGGGTGTTGCACCCTGGGCATGAAGGCGACCGCGACTGCCACGAGCCGCAGCCAGAAGGGGATGGCAACGGCGTGCGGCGCGCTGATCCGCTCGCCGTGGGAGGCCAAGAGATGAGCGACGGAGCTGATGAGCGCGGCGAACGGAAACAGAGTGGCGGCCAGCACCAGGACGCAGGTCGCCGCACCCGCGGCCGGCAGGCCCGCTCCCCTAGACGGGACCCGGCATTCAGTCCCGCCCGGCACGCCCCACCTCGATCTCTCGCACGACGCCCCAGGTCCAGAGATAGTGTCCACCGCTTGCGATCGTGGTGACCAGCACCGCAAAGATGAGCGTCGCCTGAATATGGGCGATATGAAACCCGAAGGCGCGCTCGGCAAGCAGCACCACCACCAGCAGGATCTGCGCAAAGGTGTTGAGCTTGCTGACCCGGCTCGGCCGCATGGTCACAGGACCGTAGAGGGACGTATAGACCAGATAGCCGCCAACTATAAGCACGTCGCGGAATGTCACCACGAGCACAAGCCAAAAGGGCACGAGGGTCAGCAAGGCCAGCATGACATAGGCGCTTACCAGCAGTATCTTATCGGCCAAGGGGTCGAGGATCGCACCGAGCCTGCTCACGAAGCCGAAGCGCTTGGCGATATAGCCGTCGAGACCGTCCGACACCCCCGCTATCAAAAAGATCCACAGGGCGTCAAGGTAACGGTGATCCTTTAATACAAGAATCAAAAGTGGCGCGAACGCCATGCGCAGCACGGTGATCATGTTGGGAAGATGCTGCAATCGCTTCACGTACGCTCCTCGGGTTCCCGGCGCAGCCGCCCTTGAGGGCAGGCGGTACGCCACTGCCCCGTTTACCGCCCCTAACCGGCCAAAGTCAAGGTTTACTTGCGAGACCCCAAGCTCTAACATGACGCGCATCTTGGAGTCTGCTCGTGACGATAGTCAAAAATCCGCCCCCCCTGACTTATCGCGCCGCCGGCGTCGACATCGAGGCCGGCGATGCACTGGTCGAGGCCCTCAAGCCGATTGCCGCGAAGACCATGCGCCCCGGCGTGCTCGCAGGCCTCGGCGGCTTCGGCGCGCTTTTCTCGCTCTCCGGGCGCTACCGTGATCCCATCCTGGTCTCGGGCACCGACGGCGTGGGCACCAAGCTCCTGCTCGCAATCGCCCTCGACCGCCACGATGACATCGGCATTGATCTGGTCGCCATGTGCGCCAACGACATCGTCGTGCAGGGGGCCGAGCCGTTGTTCTTTCTCGACTACTTCGCCTCCGGCCGACTCGATACCAGGAAGGCCGAACGCATTATCGCCGGAATCGGGCGCGGCTGCGAATTGGCGGGCGCGGCCTTGATCGGAGGCGAGACGGCCGAGATGCCGGGCGTCTATCGTGACCAGGACTATGACCTTGCCGGTTTTTGCGTAGGGGCGGTGGAGCGCGAACGCCTGATCGACGGCTCGCGCGTCCAGGCGGGCGACGCCATCATCGCCCTACCCTCATCAGGACTGCACTCCAACGGCTACTCCCTGGCGCGATCGGTCATCGCCCGCCACCAGAGCGACCTTACCACCTCCCTCGAAGGGCGAACGCTCGCCGATATCCTGCTTACGCCGACGCGCATCTATGTGAAAAACCTGCTTGCCCTCCATGCGGCCATGGACGTGCACGCCATGGCCCACATTACAGGCGGCGGACTCCCCGGAAACGTGCCGCGCGTCATTCCCAACGGCTTGCGTGCCGTGATCGACCGCTCCTCGTGGCAATGGCCGGCGATCTTCCGTTGGTTACAGGAGGGCGGGGGGATCGCCGACGAGGAGATGTACCGCACCTTCAATTGCGGCGTCGGCATGGTCGTGATCATCGGCGCGCAAGACGCCCCGGCGGCCCAGACCCTCCTCCGCGATCAGGGCGAAGAGCCCTTCGTTATCGGCCACATCGACGCGGGGCCCGGCGATTTCGCGTGGGCCTAAGTCCCCCGCTCAGGGTCGCCGTGGTCGTCTCCGGCCGCGGCAGCAATCTGCGATCACTCCATGAAAAGGCCTCGGAACATGATTACCTCATAGTCGGGGTCGTCAGCAACAAGCCGATGGCGCCCGCCCTCGACTATGCCGTTTCTTGCGGCCTGCCGACCCAGCTGGTCGACCATCATGCCTACGCCACCCGCGCGCTCTTCGAGGATGCCCTGGCGCAGGCCATAGACCACATGAACCCCGACGTCATCGCCCTCGCCGGGTTCCTGAGGGTCCTGGGCGCGGATTTCGTCCGGCGCTACCCGGGGAGGCTTTTGAACATTCACCCCTCCCTCTTACCCTCGTTCCCCGGGCTCGACACCCATCGTCGCGCCCTGGAGGCCGGCGTGCGCGAACACGGCGCCACCGTGCATCTCGTAACCGAGGCCCTCGACGGCGGCCCGATCATCGCTCAGGCCGGCTTGCACATTACCCCCACCGAAGATGTCGCGACCCTAGCGGCGCGCGTGCTCGCCCTGGAACATGATCTCTACCCCTATGTGCTCCAGCGATGGGCACGCGGCGAAGTGGTAAGGCCCCTCACCCACCGCCCGCACAACGCTTCCCCTGCCCGCACGAGCGGCATAAACTGAAGCCGTCGACATCAGTCCGGAATAAATAACAATAGGGTATCGTCCCACCCGAGGAGACCATTATGCGCATCAGCCAGCTGTTCTGTCGCTCACGGGAGCTCAAAAAGACCTTGGATGCGAGCCGATCGCGCCTCTACCGTATCGCCTACGCGTGGACGCACAATGCGGCCCTCGCCGACGACCTGGTCCAGGAGACGCTCACCAAGGCTTGGCAGAAGCACGACCAGCTCCGCGACCCGGAGGCCGAGGAGGCCTGGCTCTTTAGCATAATGACCAACTGTTTCCGTGATTATCATCGCCGCGAGCGCGAAACGGACGACATCGATGACATGGACATCCCCTGCGAGCACTGCCTGGAGACCGAACACATGCGGTCGGAACTGGCGGTGCGGGTGCGGGCGGCGATCGCCAAGCTCCCACAGGGCCAGCGGCAGGTCGTGACCCTGGTTGATCTAGAAGGTTTCTCTTATAATGAGGTGTCCTTGATTCTGGGGATACCGAGCGGAACGGTCATGAGTCGCCTGTGCCGAGCACGGGCGGCCTTGAGGGGTATGTTGTTGCCCGACGTCGCGGTGTCCGACCATGTGCCGCGAATACGGAGGATAAAATGAGGGAAAGGGAAGAACCCGAGCTCTCGGATGAATTTCTCAATGCCTTCGTCGACAACCAGATCGACCGTGATGAAAAGGGCCGCGTCTACCCGCTCATAAACGCCGACCCGGACTTGAACCGCAAGGTCTGCGAACTGCGCAAGGTCTCGGACCTCGTGCGGCTCGCCTACGATACGCCGCCGCCCGCTGGGCAGCGCGAACGGCCACGTCGGCCCCTGGCGAAACGTTTGGCGCCACTGCTTGCGCCCATCGTCCTGCTCCTTGGGGTCACGCTCGGATGGTGGCTGCGCAGCTTCTGGGCGCCCGCCGCGCCCCAGGCGACCACGACCATCGCGGCCGCCGCGGGGACCACCACCAAGGTCCTGTTCCACTTGGACAATGGCGATCGCGCCCACATGCGCCAAGTGCTCGAGGAGGCCAAGCACCTGCTCGCGCGTTATCGAGCAGACCACAAGCGCGCCAAGGTCGAGATCCTGGCCGATGGGCCGGGCCTGGCCCTCTTGCGCCGCCGCTTGTCCCCCTTCTCCGCGCGTATCGCGCGACTCCAGGCGCGCTACCCGAATCTGATATTCGCCGCCTGCCAAGACACCATCAACCGCCTTGAGCGACACAAGGGCGTGGACCCCCACCTCTTGCCACAAGCGGTCGTGGTCCCCTCGGCGATCGCCGAGATCGTCCGCCTCCAACACCGCGGCTGGACCTATATCCGTGTTTGAACGAGGGCCAGTGCGCCACCGTGCGGGCGGCGCGGGGCGCGAACGCATGCTTGCGAGCCTGGGACTTTGTCTCCTCAGCGGGCTCACGCAGGCCCATACCTTCGTCTACGTGGCGAATTACAACAACAGCACGATTGGGGTCTATGCCGAGCGCGACCATGGCCGCTTAACGCCCCTGCAGAACATACGCACACCGGGCGGCCCGGAATCGGTCGTGGCCGACAAATTGGGCTTCATCGTGACCGCCGACAGTCTCGCGCACGGCGTCAGCGCCTATCGCGTAAACCCCGCAAACGGCCGGCTCACGCGGACAGCCGTGCGCCTTGAAGGGCCCCGCACCAACCCCTTCAGCCTAACGGCCAGCCCCAGCGGCCGCTTCCTTTATGTGGCCAACAGTGGTGACAGCACGGTCGGCATTTATCACCTCCATGCCGGGCCCGGCACGCTGGCCCGCGCCGGGCGCGTCCATGAGAGGCCGGGCGCCAAACCCTATGCCGTGGCCTTGACGCCGAACGGGCACTACGCCTATGTCGCCAACTATGGCAACGCCACGATCGGCATGTTCCAACGCCAGCCCGGCCATGCGGCCCTCACGCCCCTCGGGGTTTTTCATGAGCCACCAGGCGACGGGCCCTATGGCCTGTCCGTCGGACCCGACGGGCGCTTCCTCTATGTCGCGGATTTTCGGGCCAACGTCCTGCTCGTGCTCGCCATCGGGCCACACGGCCGCTTGACCTTGAAGGACCGGGTGACCGAACCCTATGATCACCACCCGGACTCGCTCGTCATCGACCCGAGCGGCCGCTACCTATTCGTGGCGAATACCAGCGCCAACGACATCTCCATCTTTCATATCAACCAGGCGAGCGGTCGTATCAATCACGTCGGGCGTGTGCCGACGGGCAGTTATCCCTTCTCCCTAACGCTCGATCGCGCCGCGCGCTTCGTGTTCGCGGTCAATTTCGGGAGCAGCACGATCAGCCGCTATCGCCTCGATCGCCATCGCGGCACGCTGCACGCCATCGGGACCACGCGAGAGGCGTCTTACGCCGACCCCTACGGGATCGCCGCCCTCACGATCCGGGTAGCGGCCGCTCCCCCGACTCCCAAAACCTCCGGTAATCCTTCAGTATCTGCGGGTGATCAAAAACTACCGGCCATGTGACATCATGTATGTCGATGACCCGACAGGCTCGCGCATCATCTCCGGCACGCGGCGTTCCCGTGGCACGCGCCACATAAACCAGGGAGACCGTGTGGCCGCGCGGGTCACGGGCCGGATCCGAATAACAGCCGAGCAGGGTTTCCAGGGTGACGGCCAGGCCCGTCTCCTCCAGGGCCTCGCGCCGGGCGGCGTCCTCCACCCGCTCGCCGATGTCGACAAAGCCCCCAGGCAAGGCCCAACCAAGCGGGGGGTGGCGGCGCTCGATCAGGATCAGGCCCTCCGGATGAGCCTCCAGGCGTATGATAATGTCGACCGTCAGAAGGGGGGTCCGGGGGGCCGTCATTTGCCGATGTCCATGCTACAATGATCTCCGTATGGAACAGATTAACGCGCCCTCCGGGCAAGTGATAGAACTGCGCCAGATCTTCCATGAGACCGGCGTGCGGCTCTTGCGCGTCATCATACGCGACGGCGTAAAATATTCGACCATCGAACTCGATGCCGCGACCGCCTTCGACTGGGGAACACAAATGCGGGACTGGGCTGGCGAGAGCGCCAAGGATGCGTGAGCAGACTCGAAGGGGTTGAATGCGCCCGCGTGATCGTCTTACATTATGAGAGGAACTAGCATGTTTCAAGGTCTTATCGTCTTGCCGTGGTGGGGCTATGTGCTGGTGGCGCTTGCCTTGACGCACGTCACCATAGTCTCGGTCACAATCTATCTGCATCGCCACCAGACACATCGCGCCCTCGACCTGCACCCGGCGGTCGCGCATTTCTTCCGGCTGTGGCTATGGCTCACGACCGGCATGGTTACCAAGGATTGGGTTGCCATCCACAGGAAACATCATGCGCGTTGCGAGACCGAGGACGATCCGCACAGCCCGCAAGTGCTGGGTCTGAAAAAGGTTCTCTGGCAAGGCGCCGAGCTTTACCGCGCCGAGGCCAAGAATACCGAAACACTGGCCAAGTTCGGGCACAACACCCCGGACGACTGGCTGGAGCGCCACATCTACTCACGCTTCAGCGCCTACGGCATCGTCATCACCCTGATCGCCAACTTGATCTGCTTTGGGCCGATCGGGCTTACGATCTGGGCCGTGCAGATGCTGTGGATCCCCTTTTTCGCCGCGGGCGTGGTCAATGGCGTGGGCCACTATTACGGATACCGCAACTTCGAGTGCGCGGACGCCGCCACGAACATCTCGCCGATCGGCATCCTGATCGGCGGCGAAGAGCTCCACAATAACCACCACACCTACGCGAGCTCGGCGAAGTTTTCCTGCAAGCCTTGGGAATTTGACATTGGCTGGGGCTATATCCGGATTCTCGAAACCTTGAGGCTGGCGGTCGTCAAGAAGGTTGCGCCCGTCCCCACTTATGCGCCGCCCAAGGAATCCTGCGACCTCGAGACCGTGAAGGCGGTGATCCATCACCGCTTCCAGGTCATGGCGCGCTTTGCGCGCGAAGTCCTGCATAAGGTCCACGACGAAGAGGTCCAGAAGGCCGCGGCCGCCAACCGCCAGGCCGCCAAGATGCTGAAGAGCGCCAAACGTTTGCTGGTGCGTGAAAAGGCACTCATAGGCGATGCGGGCCATCGTCAGCTTCAAGAGATCCTGGCCACGAACAGCACCCTCCAGACGGTCTATACGATGAAGGAGCGCCTGCAGGATGTGTGGCGGCGATCCGCCACCACACAAGAACAGCTGCTCGAGGCCCTGCAGGAGTGGTGCCGACAGGCCGAGTCGACGGGGATAGAGGCGCTGCACGACTTCGCCGCCGCCATTCGCACCTACGCGGCCCACTCGATCACCGCCTAGCCACGCCCCGACACGCCTTTTTGAAGACCACGGCGCACGCCTCCGAGCTGGCGCTGTGGTCTTTCCCGGGGTCTCCAACCGCGTGGAAACGCGTAACGCACGGTGACATGAAGTCCTGCCGCCGCGGATTGGGGCGGGCGGTTCAAGGCCAGGCTAGACGTGCGCCAGGCGCTCGTGCAAAGGACTCGTACGCGGGAAATGGGCCTTCAGGAAGGCCATCTGATCGGCGAGCACGCGCCGCCCCTGCAGATAGATGTATTCCGCGTGGGTCGGGATGAAGGGCACCGCGAGCAAGGCCATGTCGGCCTCTTCCGGGGTGCGGCCGGCCTTGTGATTGTTACACCGCTTGCAGGCCGTCACGACGTTACTCCAGACGTCCTTTCCGCCACGGCTCAAGGGGGTCACATGGTCGCGCGACAAATCCCGCACCGCGAACCGCGACCCGCAGTAGAGGCAGAGCCGCGCATCACGCGCGAATAAGGCCGGGTTACTGAGCGGCGGCACATAGCGGTCCCGCTGTCGGACCAACTGACCGTTTTCCCCATAAGTGGCAAGGATCGAATTGACCTCGACGATGCTGCGCCGTCCGGTGGCGGCATTAAAACCGCCGTGGACCCGGTACAAGAGAATGCCGCAGGTATAGGCCACCTGCCCGAGATGACATATGCGCACCGCCTCGCGGAAATCGATCCACTCGAGCGGCATGCCAGCGACATCGGTGCGCAACACTTGTTGACTGAGCGGGTACATAGCAACCTCGGGCGGCCCCGGCCGCCATCTGCAGCAATGGACCTCAACAGAGGGCTCCCGCTAATATACCGATCACTAGACGCAGCGACAAGGGCGCCTATCCCGGCCTCCCGCAATGGGAAGATGGGCGCGCCTCAGGACTGGAAGGGGTTTTGACCGCACCCCGCGGCAGCTTGACGGCCGCCACGGGAGCAGGGGGATAGGGTGATGGCTACTTGATCTTCGCCTCGCGATAGGCGACGTGTTTGCGAGCGACCGGATCGAACTTCTTGATCTCGAACTTCTCGGTCATGGTCCGCTTGTTCTTGGTGGTCGTGTAAAAATGGCCGGTATCAGCCGTCGACACGAGCTTGATCTTGTCGCGCATATCCGTCTCCTAAACCGATTCGCCGCGGGCACGCATCTCGGCCAGCACGACATCGACGCCCTTTTTGTCGATGGTGCGCAGCGCGTGGTGCGACAGGCGCAACCGTACCCACCGCTTTTCGCTTTCGACCCACAAGCGCCGGTAATGCAGATTAGGCAAAAACCGCCGACGCGTCTTGTTGTTCGCGTGCGACACATTGTTGCCGCTCATAGGCCGCTTGCCGCTGACCTGGCATACCTTGGACATGGTGACCCCCTGATGAATCCCGCGATTTTGCCACAGTGAACGGCGGCTGCCAATCCCCCGCCTCAGCGCGAACCCCCTATGCCGGGCTTTCAAGGCATCAGTAGGCCCCGGCCCTGCCCCGTCTCGCACCTTTTACCGATAACAACCGCGGGCGTCCACGTTTTAGAGTAGCGGCACCATTCCGAGCGGCGCCTGGGTCGCCGCCGGCCCGCCCACGCATCGTCAAGGAGGCCTTGTGTCCGCCGACCCGCACCTGCACCCCTGCGTCATACGTGTCGATGAGATCGATATTGCCGGTCATGTGGGCGAAAACCTGCTCGATGCCCTCGCCCGCGCCCAGCGATTTATCCCCCACCTCTGCTACAACCCGGCCTTAGGCCCCCTGAAGACCTGCGACACCTGCTTTGTCACGGTCGACGGGGCGCTCGTGCGCGCCTGCACCCTGGTCGCCCACGAGGGCCTGGAGGTCAGCACCCAGGATGCCGTGTCGGAAGCGGCCCGCCACGAAGGCTTGGATCGGGTCCTCGAAAAGCACGAACTTTACTGTTCCGTGTGCGACAACAATAACGGCGACTGCGAGATCCACAACGCGGTCGACAAGCTTTCCCTGCGCCATCAACGCTACCCCTACAGGACTAAGCCCTATAGCATCGACGCCTCGAACCCCTTTTACACATACGATCCATCCCAATGCATCCTCTGCGGACGCTGCGTGGAGGCCTGCCAGAACGTACAAGTCAATGAAACCCTGACCATAGGCTGGGAACTCGAGCATCCACGCGTCCTCTGGGACGGTGGTCAGCCGATCAATGCGTCGAGCTGTGTGTCCTGCGGCCACTGCGTGACGGTGTGCCCGTGCAATGCCCTCATGGAAAACACCCTACTCGGTAAGGCCGGCCCCTTTACTGGCTGGCCCGCGCCGCTGAAGCGCGAAATGATCGATTTCGTGAAAGGCGTGGAGCAGACCACGACCTACATCCCTATCACCGCCCTGTCAAAGATCGACGAATGTCTGCGCCATGCGGAGCAGAGGATCACGAAAACCGTGTGCACCTTCTGTGGTGTGGGCTGCTCCTTCGATATCACAACCCGCGGCCGGAATATCCTGAAAATCCAACCGGAGCAGGGACCGGCCAATGGGATCTCGACCTGCGTCAAGGGCAAATTCGGATGGGACTTCGTAAACAACCAGGACCGCCTCGTCAAACCCCTGATCCGGGAAGGGTCCACGTTCCGCGAGGCCAGCTGGGACGAGGCCTTGACGCGCATCCATGAACGATTCAGCGCCATTCGCGCCAGTCACGGACCCGACGCCCTGGGCTTCGTGGCCACGAGCAAGGGCTCGAACGAAGAGGCCTATCTCACGCAAAAGTTCGCGCGCGGCGTCATCGGCACGAACAATATCGATTGCACCTCGCGCTACTGCCAGAGTCCAGCCACCAAGGGGCTCACACGGACCGTGGGTTATGCGGGGGACTCGGGCACCATGGATGACATCGACGACGCCGAGCTTTTGCTTCTGATCGCCACGAACACCGCTGACAGCCACCCGGTGCTGGCAAGCCGAATCAAGCGCCGCCTCAAGCGCGGCGCGGTAAAGGTGATCGTCGTAGACCTTCTGCGCCACGAAATGGCCGAGCGCGCCACCCTGTTCCTGCGCCCAAGGCCGGGGACCGACTTGGTATGGCTCTGTGCCGTGACCCGCTATATCCTCGACCACGGACTCGAGGACCGCGCGTTCCTTGAAAAACGCGTGAACAATCTGGATGCCCTGCGCGCCTCGCTCGCCCCGTTCACGCTCGCCTATGCCCACGCCGAGACCGGCCTCGCCGAGGCCGAGATCGTGCGCATCGCCGACATGATCGTCGCCGCCTCGGGTGTCTGCGCCCTCTGGGCCATGGGCGTGACACAACGCACGACCGGCAGCGACACGAGCACCGCCATATCGAACCTGCTCTTGGTCACCGGCAACTATGGAAAAAAGGGCTCCGGGGCCTACCCCTTGCGCGGCCACAACAACGTCCAGGGAGCGGGCGACTTCGGCGCCTTATCCGAAAAGTTGCCTGGCTACCTGAAGGTCTCGGACCCCAAGGCGCGTGAACACGTCGGTCGTGCCTGGGGGGTCGAGATCCCCGCCAAGCCCGGGCTCAACAACCACAGCATGATAGAGGCGGCGCACGCCGGCGACCTCAAGGCCATGTACATCATCGGCGAAGACACGGCAGTCGTCGATGCCGATACCCACCACACCCAAAATGCGCTGGCGAAGCTCGAGTTCCTGGTCGTCCAGGACATCTTCATGAGCACCACTGCCCAATTTGCCGATGTCGTGCTGCCAGCGTGCCCCAGCCTCGAAAAGGAAGGCACCTTCGTGAACACGGAACGACGCATCCAGCGCTTTGAGCGCGCCCTCGACCCCCTCGGGGAATCGAAACCCGACTGGCTGATACTCTGCGAACTCGCCCAGCGATTCGGTCACCATTGGGATTACACCGGACCTCGGGAGATCATGTCGGAGGCCAGCAAGGTGGCGCCGATCCTGGCTGGGGTCACTTACGATCGACTCGCAGGCTATGAATCGCTCGTCTGGCCGGTCAACACCCAAGGCCATTCCGAAACGCTGCTCTACACCAAGAGCTTCCACACCGAAGACGGCAAGGCCAAGCTCTATCCTGTCCATTGGCACGCCCCGGTGGAGCAGGCCGGCGCCGAATATGATCTCACTTTGAACAACGGCCGCGTACTCGAGCACTTCCAGGAGGGCAATCTCACCTCCCGCGTGCCCGGTATCATTTCCAAGGTCGATCAGTTTTACGTGGAGGTATCGCGCGCTCTCGCCGAGGAATTGAATATCAAGACCGGGGCTTGCGTGACACTCACGTCGCGCCGCGGCAGCGTGGACGCCCGGGTATTGGTGAGTCCCCGCGTCATCGGGCGCGAACTCTATACGGTCGAATTCTCCTTGAAGGAGCCCATCAACCGCCTCACCGGCAACCACGTCGACGCGGCGACCCAGACACCCGCCTTCAAGGAATTGGCCGTGAAGCTCAAGGTGCTCACGCGCGAAGGCCCCTCGCCGGTACCCCGCTCCAATCCCCGCTTTGGTACGCGCACCCCCCAATCCGGCGTCGAGGTCGAACGCAAATGGAAACGTGACGAGTATCGGCCCATTCCGGGCACATTGGCTTCCCGCGCGGGGGATCCGTCATGAGCGCCTTCATCGATTACCGCCATAAACCCCCGCGGGAGGCGACCGCCGAACAGGAACTCCTCGAACTCCTGGAGGCCCTCTCCCGACAGGGCATTCTGCGCTCCCTGACGGCATTTGTAGGTGCCTTGCCGAACGCCAGCCTCATCGTGGCTCGCGGCCTGAACACCACGGCATCGCGCCATACGGTTCAAAACATCGTCGCCCTCCTGCAGGCCTTGGGGCGCGTGCCCCCACAGGACTTCTCTCGCTTCATGGAGGCCGCGTCGGTCGCCACACAAAGCGTGGAACGCGAGACCGAGACACCGCGTGACGGGGTCGGTGATCCACCAGGGATCACGGGCGCCTACCGTTTTCTCCGGGACGACGCCCTCTGGCGCGCCTTGGGCCCCTTACTGGATGGCCTCAAGGCCTTCGGCGAGACCCTGGCCAAAGACGAGGCCGCCCCCAAGCCGCCGCCGCGCGAACCCCTGCTCTGAGGCCCCTGGGCTTGTGCTACAGCCAGCCGCGCTCCTTGAAGGAGACGATATGACCATCGCCGACCACGAGATGGTCGACCACGCGTACGCCGATCAGACCCAGGGCCGCGGCGAGCCGCGCGGTGAGGTCCCGATCGGCCAGGCTCGGCTCCGCGTGTCCCGAGGGGTGGTTGTGGACAAAGATGATGGCGGCGGCGTTATGGAGCAGGGCGCGCTTGACGACCTCGCGCGGATACACGGCCGCCGCGTCTATTGTGCCCTCGAACAGGACCTCCTCCACGAGCAGACGATGACGGACGTCGAGAAACAGGCAGGCGAAGACCTCGCGGGGGCGATCCCGGAAGGCGGCCGTAAGATAGCGGCGCGTCACCAAAGACGACGACAGAACGGTCTCGCGGCGCAGGCTCTCACCCAAATGGCGCCGCCCCATCTCCAACACGGCACGCACTAGGGCATACTTGGCGGGCCCAAGACCAGGGGCCTCGCAAAACGCGCCCTGGTCGACGGTCAGCAGGCCGCGTAATCCTCCGAATCGCGCAAGCAGCGTGCGCGCGAGGTCCACGGCGGTCTTGCCGCTCACCCCGGTTCTCAGGACAATGGCCAAGAGCTCGGCGTCGGACAGGGCCTCAGGGCCGTGTTGCAACAGGCGCTCGCGCGGGCGTTCATCTACAGGCCAAGCAGAAATGGTCATGGCGACTCCTTGCCGCTACGATAGCAAGAGGACGCGTCACGCGCCGTCCGGAAAATCACCGGCTGACCAAGAAGGATGGGAACGGAACATGCGGGATAAGGCCCGAGCTCAAGGTCGTCGGGTGGTGCTTGGCATCACCGGCGGCATAGCCGCCTACAAGACGCCGGAACTGGTGCGCCGCCTGCGTACCGCCGGCGCCGTGGTGCGTGCCGTGCTGTCGCAGAGCGCCACCCGTTTCGTCGCCCCAGGGGCGCTTGCCGCCGTGGGAGCGGAACTGGTCGATGACGAGGACCGGGGGATGCCGCACATCGACCTCGCCCGCTGGGCCGACATCGTGCTGATCGCACCTGCAACAGCACACCTCCTGGCGCGCCTTGCCATGGGCGCCGCGGACGACCTGCTCACGACCCTGTGTCTGGCCACTGAGGCCCCCCTCTGTGTCGCGCCCGCCATGAATCGCGTCATGTGGGAGCATCCGGCGACGCGCGCCAATCACGCACAGCTCCTGGAGCGCGGCGTGCTGTTCGTAGGACCCGGAGCCGGCCCCCAGGCTTGTGGCGAGAACGGTCCGGGGCGCATGAGTGAACCCCTTGAGATCGCAGCCTTTCTTGAGCGATTCTGGGGCGAAACCGGTGCCTTGCGCGACATCCCGGCGCTCGTGACCGCCGGCCCCACCTACGAGGCCTTGGACCCGGCCCGCGGCTTCACGAACCGAAGCTCCGGGAAGATGGGTTATGCCGTCGCGGCGGCACTCGCCGAGCAGGGGGCGCAGGTGGTCCTGGTATCCGGGCCCACGGCCCTCGCCGCCCCGCCGGGGGTGCACCGGATCCTCGTCACCAGCGCGATCGAGATGCGCGAGGCGGTCCGTGCCCATCGCGAGGGGCTGCGGCTATTCGTGGGCGCCGCCGCCGTTGCGGACTATCGACCGGAAACGATGGCACCGCAGAAACTGAAGAAACAGGCGGATACCCTGACCGTCACCTTTGTCCGGAATCCCGACATCCTGGCCGAGGTTGCGCAATGGCAGCCGCGGCCGTTTACCGTGGGATTTGCCGCCGAGACCGAGGCACTCGAGGACCATGCGCGCGCCAAGCTTGAAAAAAAGGGGCTCGATCTCATAGTCGCAAACCCCGTGGGGGAGCCGGGCGCCGGCTTTGGGACGGATCAAAACCGCGTGACCGTGATCAATAAAGACCGAACCGTCGCATGGGCTGCCGCAGCCAAGACCGAGATCGCGCGCCAACTCGTGCGGGAAATCATCAAACGCTTACCAAGGAACTGACAGGCGTGACCGGACCCATCGTAGACCTCAAGATCCTGGATACGCGCTACGGGAAGGAATTCCCGCTTCCCACCTATGCGACCGCGGGGTCCGCCGCCGTGGATCTGCGCGCCTGTGTCCAGGGACCGCTCACTCTGGCGCCATCGGACTGTCGGCTCGTGCCGACGGGTCTCGCCCTCCATATCGCCGACCGCGCCTATGCCGCACTCATCCTGCCGCGCTCAGGGCTTGGACACAAAGGGCTCATTCTCGGCAATACCGTGGGCCTCATCGACTCCGACTACCAGGGCGAGATCAGCTTGTCCTGCTGGAACCGCGGCGACACACCCTTCACCATTACCCCGGGCGACCGCGTGGCCCAGCTTTTGATCGTCCCGGTGGTCGCGGCGCATTTCCGTATCGTCGACCAATTCGCGCAGGCGACCGAGCGTGGCGAGTCCGGGTTCGGTCACTCGGGTATTCGCTGAACCGCAACATATAAAGCACAATACATAAACCGCGCCCGGCCACGGGCCCACCAGGAGACACTTGACCGATGACCCCGACGCCCACCGCACCAGGCCTCCAGCGCACCGATCTGCCACAAGCCGGCATTTTCAAGTCCTATGACATCCGCGGCATCGTCGACGTCGAGTTGAAGCCCGAGCATGTGCGCGCCATCGGCCAGGCCATCGGCAGTGAGGCGCGTGACCGCGGACGCTCCACGGTCGTCATCGCCCGCGACGGGAGGCTGTCAGGCCCCGTGCTGCTTCAGGCCTTAAGCGCGGGACTCACCGCAAGTGGCTGCGATGTCATCGACATAGGCCTGGTCCCCACGCCGCTGCTCTACTTCGCCACCCTGGCCTTCGAGACCGGATCGGGCGTCATGCTGACCGGGAGTCACAACCCACCCCAGTACAACGGCTTGAAGATCCTGCTCGACGGTGAGACCTTGTCCGGCGCACAGATCACAGCCCTCTATGAACGTCTGGTCGAAGGCCGCCTCGCCAGCGGCGCCGGCACAAGCCGCCACGCCGACATTCGCCAGAGCTATCTCGACCGCGTCACAGGCGACGTGCGGCTCAAGCGCCCCTTGAAGGTCGTGCTCGACTGCGGCAATGGCGCGACCGGAGAGCTGGCCCCGGTCCTCTTTGGCGCGCTTGGCTGCTCCATCACGACCCTGTTCGGCGACATCGACGGACACTTCCCCAACCACCATCCCGACCCGAGCCAACCGGAAAATCTGCGCGACCTCCAGAAGCGCGTCATCGCGGAAGAGGCCGATGTCGGGCTTGCCTTCGACGGAGACGGGGACCGTCTGGCTGTGGTGGCGCCGGATGGCACTATCATCTGGCCGGACCGGCAACTCATTCTGTTTGCTCGCGACGTCCTGTCCCGACACCCCAAGGGCCAGATCCTCTACGACGTGAAGTGCTCACGCGCCCTGGACGAGGCGATACGGGAGGCCGGCGGGCGCCCCCTCATGTGGAAGACCGGGCACTCTTTCATCAAGGCCCGCATCCGCGAGGGTGATGTGTTGCTCGCCGGTGAGATGAGTGGACACATATTCTTCAAGGAGCGCTGGACCGGTTTCGATGACGGGCTGTATGCCGGAGCCCGACTTTTGGAACTCCTGGCCAAGAGCCCGGTGCCTCCCGCGGCGGTCTTCGCCGCGCTTCCCAACACCGTCAATACCCCGGAAATCCAGATCCCGGTCACGACGGAGAGTCCGCACGCCCTGGTGGATCTCCTGGTGCAGGCCGCGCATTTCCCGGACGCACGAGTCACAACGATAGACGGCCTGCGGGTCGATTTTCCAGATGGCTTCGGGCTCATACGCGCCTCCAACACCACCCCCATACTCGTGCTCCGATTCGAGGGCACGACGCACGAGGCGCTCGCACGCATTCAAGCGCGCTTCCGCGACCTCATGAGGGGTGTGCGGCCGGCGCTCGCGACGTGGTAGACGCACGGCCCAACGTAATTATTCCCCGGAAATTTCCGTGAATCCGACAGGGTCCGGGCTTGTCAGCAGGGGGATTTGGCGCCATCCTGTACGGCTGTGGCACGATCCGATAACCAAAGAATGAGGAGAACAGTCATCATGCGTCGATTTCTCGCTGGAGCCGCATTAGCGCTCGGAACCGCTGGCGTCTGCTATGCGCATAACCCCTTGAACGCAATCCAGGGGCCCCACATCGACCTCGACAAGACAGTGATCAAAGTGCCGCTCGCGAAAGGGGTCTCCCCGAAAGACGCGGTGGAGGCCATGAAGATCGAGGCGAACACCGTCAACATGAAATACGTCGGCGAGCTGCCGCTCTCGAAACAACTGAAATTAATGGGCATCAAATCGGGCGTCCTGACCGTGTATGAGTTCTGCAGCCCGCCCATAGCGCACGTGATGGTGGAAGCTGATCCCGCCTTCGCCGCCTACCTGCCCTGCCGTATCACCATGGTGGCCTCGCGCGGCCGCGTCTGGCTCGAAATGATGAACCTCAACATGATCATCAATGGGGCGCACATGAAGGGCAAAATGCGCGCGCAGGCCGTGCGGGTGCGTAACGACCTCGACTCCATCCTTTGGGCCGGCGCCCAGGGTAACTGGTAAAGGCGATGCGCAAGGCGGGAGCGGCGTTGGCAATCACCGTCCTCCTGGTGAGCTCCCAGTCGGCGCGGGCGGCGGACACGGGGGTGATCTTCCAGATCAGCACGAGATCCCCCGCTTCCTGGAAGGTGGCCGTCCATAACGTCCGCAACCTCGAGCGGGCGACCGGCATAGCCGGCAATCACATTGAGATCGTGGTCTTCTCCCGCGCATCGCGTATGCTGCTGAAAGGCTCGCCCGTGGCCCCCAATCTGGATGTCCTCCATGCATCGGGGGTTGCGATCGAGACCTGCGAGGCCGGCCTCCGCAAGGCCGGTGTCGAGCCCTCGAAGATCCTCCCTTTCGTGCACTACGTCGCGTCAGGCGTAGCCGAGATTGTGCGCCGCGAGCGCCAGGGCTGGGCCTATGTACGGCCCTAGGGACCCCACCGTCAGGCCGCGCGCGCCCACGGAAATTGGATCAAGACCTTAGTGTACCCCTCCACGCGCTGATCGAATTTCTGGTAGGCCTCGGGCGCCTGGTCGATGGCGATCCGGTGACTCACGATCTTGCTGGGCTTGGCGCGTCCGGCGATGATGAGATCGCGCAGGGACTCGTTATACAGTTTCACAGGGCACTGCCCCATGCCGACTGTGACGGCCTTGTCGAACAACTCCGCCATGGGCAAGGCGAAGACTCCTTGCTTGGCCTGAGCCGTCTTCCCGCCCGGGTCCGGCGCCATGTAGACCCCGACGATGCCGATATGACCGGCCGGATTGACCAGTTTGACCATATTGTCCAGGACCTGTGTCGGTTTTTCGCGGGCATAGTCCTGATCATCCCGCGCCTGGTAGCCCACGGCATCGATCACGCACTCGACACCCTGGAGCTTGTCTTCGCCCGGACGCAGGCGCCCCCGCAGACCGGGAAGCTTGGCGCGCAAGGCGAAGATCTGCTCCACCGGATCGCCAGCGCGGGCATTGATGGGGGTCGCGCCCAGCTCCTTGACCTTCTCCAGGCGCTCAGGCACGAAGTCGATGACATATACCTCCGCCGCGCCCTTGATCAAGGAACTCAACGCCGCCATGAGACCCACGGGTCCCGCCCCGAAGATCGCTACGCTTTTGCCGGGTGCCACCTGGGCAAGCTCCGCCCCGTAGAAGCCGGTCGGGAACACGTCGGCCAACAGGATGAAGTCCTCTTCCCAGGAATCGAACGGTCGGCCGGGTAGCTTCAGGCAATTGAAATCCGCGTTCGGCACCAGAACGTACTCGGCCTGCCCGCCGCCATAGGGCCCCATGCCCGCATAACCATAGGCGGCATGCGGCTTCTGGGCATTCATGGTGAGACACATATTCGTCAAGCCGCGGTGGCAGTTGTAGCAATAACCGCAGGCGATATTGAATGGCAGCACCACCCGGTCGCCCGGTTTGATGCTCGTGACCGCGTCACCCGTGCGCTCGATGACGCCCATGATCTCATGACCCACGACATGCCCCTCGGGAAGCGCCGTGCGCCCCTCGTACATGTGGAGATCGCTTCCGCAGATCGCCGACGTCGTGACCCTGAGCACCGCGTCCCTGGCACCCGTGGACCCCGGCTCCTTCTCGTCGACCACACGCATGCGATTTTCCCCTTCGTACACCACAGCTTTCATAGGCAATCCTCCTGGCGGGGCTGGTTTGCGTCACACCCGGGGCGCCAGCGACCTGCGCGGCGCATCCCGGATATCCACTTTCAGAGACCCACGAGGAACTCGCGAGTTCGCGGCTATCCGGCCTTGGTCCTCGCCCGACAGCGATGTACATGGAGCGAGCCTGTGCACCCCGCCGCCCCATCGATGGGGCGCACTGAGGCCACCGCAGAGGCGGCTCTAAGCGTGGAGCGCGGGCGCACCCTTGGGGCCGTCATAGTGATAACGGCGCAGAACCGCCTGACCTGCGGGCGCGCGCAGCCAGGCGATGAAGTGGCGGGCTGCCACCGCGTTGGTGCTGCCCTTCAAGACCGTCGCGTAGAACACGAGCGGGGATGGTCTATAGACGCGACCCTTTAGGCGCAAGGACACGGTCTCGTAGGTCTTCTCATAGGCCGCATCGCCCAGATTGATGGCGGGTGGCAGGGTCAGATAAGGCAGGCGCAGGGCTGCCGGTTGCGGCTTGTAGGCCGAAGTGGCGTCGAGTTGGCCGCCCTGGAGGCGCGCCATGACCTCGGGCTCCGGGAAGATTTGACGATCGTTGATGACCGGGCCCAGGACACGCCGGGCGAACCCGGGCACGCCGTAATAGCGCTCCGCCAAATCCATCATGAAAAGGACATTGAGGCCCTGTGGATCGGTCAGGGGATCCGTGCGGCCAAACCGCACACCTCGCTCCTCCAAGACGCGCCACCAGGGCTTATGGTCGCCGGGGCCAGCCTCGGCCAGCGCGGCCGCCGCCGGCGTGTGCGGACTATAGGCAAGGACGAGTTCGGTGCTGGCCACGGCGAAGGCCTCCCGCGCATGGCCCGCGCGCAGCACGAGATCCATGGGCCCACGCGTGATCGAAATGAACACGTCGGGACGTAGGCTGCCGCTCGTGATCATGCGGGCCAATCCCAAGGCCCCCTGGGCCCGCCCTTCGATACGAAGCCCGAAGTCACGCGCCATTGCAGGCGCCACTCCGCCATGCATGAGCGCACCCATGGAACCGGCGTACGCGACTTGTAAGACACCCTGCGCGCGGGCCATGGCCCACCCAGGCGCCGACAGTCCGGCCACCGTTCCCCACAAAAACTGTCGTCTCGTAAGACCCATGACTCTCTCCAAAATCTCAACTGAGGGCACGGGGCCGCAAGAATGACGCGCCAGACCTTGATCACGGCCTAGCGGGTCCATGCCTTCCTTCAGTCCCCGGCTTTGCAGGCCCTTCTTGGGCATCACGACGGCCATGGCCTTGCCCTCTCTCGATCTCGCCGTTCATCACGCCTTTATGGCAGCGCATCACAGCCGCGGAGAGTATCACCTGCGTCGGCGCGCACGGGCCCGTCGGCGAGCGTCACCGATTTGGGGTTACTCATGCCCGGTGGGGCGGCGGGATAGGCTTCGTAGGCGGCTCGCCCCGCGCCCTCACGCCGACATGGGCGTCGGACCAACGCGCCTCACGCTACGCGCACCACCGGGGCCGGACTGAAGGGCTCAGGTCTTGGGCAGGGTGACGCCCTTCTGGCCCTGGTACTTGCCGCCGCGATCCTTATAGGAGGTCTCACAGGGTTCGTCGGCCTCGAAAAAGATCACCTGCGCCACACCTTCGTTGGCGTAGATCTTCGCCGGCAGGGGCGAGGTGTTTGAGAACTCGAGCGTGACATGACCCTCCCACTCCGGCTCGAAGGGCGTCACGTTGACGATGATGCCGCAGCGCGCATAGGTGGAGTTGTGCACGATCAGTCCGTTTGCGAGGAAATTGTGCAACCCGGGGACCTCGATGTCGTAGACCGGCTCTTGGCCGGCGGCCTGAAGGCTCGCCACCCGATCCCACTCGGTGGCGCCACAAGCGTAAGCGCCATCGGTGCCGTTACCGCGATACGCGAGGGCTGAGTCCCGCGCGAGCAGGCGCGCGCCGAGGCCTTCCTCGACCGTCCGGCAGGACATACCAAGACGGGTCGCGAGGTGGCGCACCTCATCGACCAGGGAGCGCGCGGCACACAAGCCCTCGCTCGCGCAATCCCCCATGACGGCTGCCACGAAACGGGCGATATCGGCACGCGGGGCGCGAAAGACCGCGTCCGGAAGGACATCGAGTGTGCCCGCCCGCGCCTGCGCCCGCACGAGGCGCCCAAGCCGCTCGGGCGCGATCAAGGGCTTGGTCCCAAAGAACGGGGCCGACACGGCCGCCGCGAGCCGGTCGCCTACGGCGAGATCCGAAAGCGGCACCCAGCCTGTGGGTGTGAGCAGGGGATGGTTGGCAGTCGCCGTGAGCGACAGGCCGCTTTCCGTGACGAGCCGCCATACGGGCTTGACCCCATGGGAGGCCAGTGCCGCGACCCGCGCCTGACGCATCCCGCCCGCAGCCAGCGCCGCGGTGCGCCGCGCACGGTCCCAATCCCTGATGCGCAGATACTCGCCTGTGTCGACGTCGAGGACGCGCGTATCGCCGGTCACGCACTTACCAAGGCAGATCGTAAGGACGTTCCGTGGGATACGAAAATATTCGACCGTTCGCGCAAGGGCGAAGGAATTGGGCGGTATGATGCATACGTCGCCATGAAAATCCACAAAACTATTGGCGTCGAAGTTCTTTGGATCGACGATCACAGAATTGATGTTGGTAAAGATCTTGAACTCGTTGGAACAGCGGATATCGTAACCGTAGCTCGACGTGCCGAAGGATACGAGGCGCTCGTCCCCTCGAGACTTCACCTGACCGGGCTCGAAGGGCTCGATCATCCCATGATCCTGCGCCATGCGCCGGATCCATTTGTCGGATTTTATACTCATCCCTCGCCCGGACCGCGCCGGTCTCCTCCCAGAGGCCCTGACGCCGTCAGGTGTTTTGAATGACGATATTCGGGAAGCTCCCCGAGAAATCCTTCTTCATGAGCGCGAGCCGCCCGCCGATACGCCGCGCGATCTCCCGATAGATCTCCGCAATGCGGCCCTCGGGATCGGCCACCACCGTGGGGCGGCCGCCGTCGGCGTCGGCGCAGATGCGCAGATCGAGGGGCAAGGCGCCGAGAAAATCGACATCATATTGCTCCGCCATTTTGAGCCCGCCGCCCGCCCCGAAGATATGCTCCTCGTGACCGCACTGGCTGCAGATATGGGTGCTCATGTTCTCCACGATCCCAATCACGGGGATCTCGACCTTCTCGAACATCTTCAAGCCCTTGCGGGCATCGAGCAGGGCAATGTCCTGAGGGGTCGTGACGATCACGGCGCCGGTCACCGGCACCTTCTGTGCGAGCGTCAACTGGATGTCGCCCGTGCCCGGAGGCAGATCGACCACGAGGTAATCCAGATCCTGCCAGTTGGTATCGCGCAAGAGCTGCTCCAGGGCCTGAGTGACCATGGGGCCGCGCCAGATCATGGGGGTCTCTTCGTCGATCAGATAGCCTATGGACATCGACTGCAGATGGTAGCTCGGCACCGGCTCCATGCGCCGCCCGTCCTTGGACTCGGGCTTGGCGCGCGAACCGAGCATCCGCGGCTGGCTCGGGCCGTAGATGTCCGCGTCGAGAATGCCGACCTTCGCGCCCTCCGCCGATAGCGCCAGGGCCAGATTCACGGCAGTAGTGGATTTGCCGACGCCACCCTTGCCGGAGGCGATGGCGATGATGTTCTTGACCCCAGGGATGGGCTTGACCCCT
>JAKAXK010000104.1 GCA_021827145.1 Pseudomonadota bacterium | reverse complement strand
CTCGCTAGTGGATGTCCACCAGCGGCTCCAGTGTTCTACTTGAACCGCCGGATGCGGAACCGCACGTCCGGTGGTGTGAGAGGGCTGAGGGGGTAACCCCTCACCCTACTCGATTCGTTGCGGGTTGGGCTTGTCGTGGGGCTTGCATGGCCTGAATTGGGCCGCTGTTTTGGCAAGCCAATATTCCCGAAGAAAACGATCATCTGCCATTCGCCAAAGGCCTTGATGTCTAGGGCAACTCTGATTTAGTCCCTACATACAAGCCGTTATGGTAAAATGACACCAGTCAAAACGGATAAAACGCATGCGTCAGCTCACCTTAGCCACCGGCACCTTCGAGACCCATAGGAAGCCTACCCGTCGAGAGAAGTTCTTGGCGGACATGGAGAAGGTCGTGCCCTGGCAGGACCTCTGTGCGGTCATTGCACCCTATTATCCTAAAGGTGAGAACGGCCGACCGCCGGTGGGGCTTGAGCGCATGTTGCGCATTTATTTCCTCCAACAGTGGTTCAATCTGTCCGATCCAGGGGCGGAAGAAGCCTTATACGAATCGGTGTCCATGTGTCGGTTTGTGGGTATCGATCTCGGCCGGGAGCCGGTGCCGGATGAGACCACCATCTTGAAGTTCCGCCATCTGCTCGAGAAACACCACTTGGGTAAGAGACTCTTCCGGGAGGTCCACCGGCATCTGGAATCCCAAGGCGTCAAGGTCACCCAAGGCACGATTGTTGATGCTACGATCATCAACGCGCCCTCATCGACAAAGAACAAAGAGGGGAAACGCGACCCCGATATGCATCAAACCAAGAAGGGTAATCACTGGTTTTTTGGCATGAAAGCCCATATCGGGGTCGATAACAAAACCAAGGTGATTCACGCTGTAGTAGCGACCGCTGCCAACGTCCATGACGCCACCATCCTCCCCGACCTCCTTCATGGCGACGAAACCCGAGTGTGGGGCGACTCGGCCTACCAAGGTCAGGAGGCGGTGATCCGAGCGCAGGCGCCGAAGGCCCGTGACCTCACCAATCGCCGCTACCGGTACAAGGGCGTCGTAAACGAGATCGAGCGCGCCCGTAACCGTATCAAGTCCCAGGTCCGCAGCCGCGTGGAACATGTCTTCGGCGTCATCAAAGGCGTGTTCGGCTTCGTGAAGGTCCGCTACCGGGGTCTTGAGAAGAATGCCCATCGCCTGTTCGTGACCTGCGCGCTCGCCAATCTGTACGTCGTCCGCCGACGCTTGTTGCGACCCACAAGGGCGTAGTCCGTCTGGAATTCGGGTTTCAGGCCAGAAAAGGCCTCCCAAGCCACAAAACGAAGCCCATCGGGGCGCAGAACGGTGCGTTTGGACGTTCCGCCCTGGCCAGATCTGGATTCTGAACCATACGGTCGTCGAAATAAGGGGTTAGATCAGACATTCCCTAGGGCATGTCATGCACCTCGGTATCGGTGCTGATAGCGCGTTTGGCCATATTTGCACTCGGCCGCCATTCCCTCGGTGCGCCAAGGCCAAGATAACCGGGGGCGGGTTTCGAGCGAACAGGAAGGCGATGGGCCTGTAGGAGTTCACCTATGTGGTAGGGCCCTCCAGGCAAGGCTTTCTGTGCCAAGGCAACGATAGACGTCGGCATAACGACTGTCTCGGACGATTTCAGCATCTCTATCCTGACGACATTACCGGTCTTGTCGAAGTCAAGGATCAGCCCAGGCCTCGCCTCACCGCTACAGACCCTCGGCGTTGCTGCCTACCACAAGAAACATGGCCGGATATTGAAGCAGCTGTTACCTCCAACCACTGAACCACCGGACACCCCTGCAGAACCAGGGCGCCCTTACCCGCGCCCAGACCACCCGTAGGGCGACGAGTGGCGTTCGGCGCATGCCCGGGGCGCGGTGACCGGGATGCGCGGCAGCGGCATCTAGTCAGGGGGTGTACATCAATAACCAAGAAGGTTATTGTTTCGCCATAAAGAAACAGACTCCTCATTGCTCTTTGCTACCGTCAATGCCTTGGTCGGGGCCGGCATGTTCCGTACGACGCAGGCAGCGCGCGTCGGGGCCGTGGCCTTGGGTTTTGATCTCACGGGGATGGTCGCGGTTGTGATGGCCCTGGAGTCAGGAGACTTTTATAAGAGTATGACCACGCATGCCGACCACAGGGTCTGGCAGGATGTATACAGGCCGCACACGGCAGCGGGCGATGTCTATCTGAAGTTGACCGTGATCGACGATGTGTTGATCGTGTCGTTTAAGGAGCTCTAGCCATGAAATGTCCCGTATGCGGCGGCGTGGAACTGATCCCCGACACCCGCGACCTGCCTTACACCTACAAGAATGAAGCCACCACCATCCCGGCGGTGACGGGCGAGTTCTGCCCGGCGTGCGGAGAGGTGATTCTGGGGTCCGGTGAATCCGATCGCGTCATGCGCGAGATGAAGGCGTTTGCGAAGGAGGTCAATGCCGCCGTTGTTGATCCTGCTTTCATCGTCCACGTGCGCAAGAAGCTTGCCCTCGATCAGCGCGAGGCCGCCGAGATCTTCGGCGGTGGTGTCAACGCCTTCTCTCGCTATGAGACCGGCAAGACGAGGCCGCCGCTCGCCCTTGTGAAACTTCTTAAGGTGTTGGATCGTCATCCCGATCTCCTCAAGGAAGTGAGGAGTGCCTGAGCGCTACCTTGGTCACTCTGCTCCAGGCGCGGCTTTGAGTTTCAGAAAGTCGCCCCCGCAGATTCGGTTGATCATCTCTCCGATAAAGTGAAGCCGGCTGCCGGCCTCATCACAGGTAGCCTCACTCAAGAGCTCTTTGTCACCATGTGCGAGCGCGTTCCGCATCCGCGCCGTCGCCGATACCTGACGCTCCCATTTATCAAGGCGATTTGTGACAAGCTAATCGCTGTACTCCGGAAGATTCCCGCCGGTATCGCCGAATATCCGCACGATGCTTTCCCTCATGATGACGTTCTTTAGGGCCTCCTGGTCCAGTTCTTCTTTGATAAGCGCGCTGAGCAGCTTAGTTCCGCTCGTGTCCCGCAACGCGGCCTCCAGGGCGACATAGCCCATGAGGATGCCGACCGCGGCGACTCATCTGTTGCCCATCTTTATGAGGCGCGGCTCTGCGAGTTGATGTCGCAGGCCGACGGATGGTCGCGGACTTTGTGATGGACGCCCGGCGTCGGGGCGCGGTCACCTCGGGTGGTTTTGAAGGAGAAAGGGAGGCTGGGCGACGGGCGCGCAACCCCGTCAAATGGCGGGCGTTTAGCGCCCCAAGCGGATATGCAATGGTAATTTCCGCCACGCGTGCGCGGGGGCCCAAGCATCATGAATGCACGCAACGTGTTAGCTTACTGGAGCCGCAATTCACCAGTGCCGCTGCCAGTTGGCCCCTTTGCGATTGCGGCGAAGGGGGAGGTTGTCGTCATTCGCGACGACGCGCTGGCCGACGGCTCGCGTACCGCTTTCATGTGAGTCCGGCCCCGTTTCTCTGAGGGCGAGGCTTGTAGCCATCGTGCCGGCCTCCAACACTCTACCCACGGACACCCCTGCAGAACCAGGGCGCCCATACCAGCGCCCATGCCGCCCGTAGGGCGACGAGTCGCGTTCGGCGCATGCCGGACGTGGTGACCTACTCGACAGGGCCGTGGTGGTCGCGATTTGCGCTCCCTATTTATTGTGCATACAATAAGTGGCGTGGAGACCACATTTGATCCGGAAAAGGATGCTATCAATACCGCCAAGCACGGTGTGTCCTTGGCGCTGGCGTCGGAACTGGAATGGGGTGATCTCCTGGCTCGGCCCGACACGCGCCGCGATTATGGCGAGCTGCGCATGATCGGTTATGCGCCTATCGGTGACCGGGTGTTTTGTGTGGTCTTTACGGATCGCGACGACCAGCGCCGCATCATCAGTCTTAGAAAAGCCAATGCCAGAGAGGTCAAGCGCTATGCGAGTCAAATCTAAATCCGGGCGGGTGTTTGAACTCCCCACGGCCCAGGAAGAATCCGCCATCCAGGCGGGAGTGGTCGAGGACCCTGATACCTACGAGCTAACGGATACCGAGTTTCGCCAACTGAAGAGAATGGGGCGGCCCCCGGCGACCACGACCAAGGAGCGCGTGACCATGCGGCTCTCCAGGGACGTGGTGGGCAGGTTCCGCGCTACCGGGCCTGGATGGCAAACGCGTATAGACGCCGCTCTCAAGGAGTGGCTTGAAACGCACCAGTGACACTCTCAACCCGCTAAAGCGGGTAAGCTTCTTGCTGAATCACACGGTTCATGGGCATGCTCCAGGGAGCCCGCGCAAACATCCCGCGGTGCTTGATTCCGTGCTTTAGCAAGACAACGCCGACCGGACGAATCCGGCCGATGGCCCGTGTCCGGGCTACTACTACGCCGGAGACTGCCCGGACGGAGATACGTGATGCGTTTGGGAAACGGCACCACCTGACCATAGGCGATGGGGTGCATGTTCACCGCGCCTACGATATCCCTGTGGCCTTCAAATCCACAGACTTTGCATCGCCAGTTCCGCCCTTTAGGCTTATGACGATGGCCGCATACGGGACATTGGCTGGATGTACCTCGTTCGTCGCCAATGAAGCACACGATGCGGTCTTGTTCCGACTTCTGTTGCAGGTAATCAATATCCCGGCCGTACTCCCACTGGCTTATGCGCTGGTTGTGGTGACGCCCGGAGTTCTTGCGTCGTATCCCATCGGGGTTGCCGACGAAAAGGGCTTCGATGCCGCGCTTCTTGCAGAAATCCACCACCTGGCGGGTCCCCTTATGGCGCAGGTCGCGGACGCGGCGCTCACACCGCAAGGTCAATGTGGCGCGTGTTTTGCTCAGTTTCCGCCAGCGCCGGGAACCCTTCGTACAGCGGGCGCGCTTACTGGCCATTTCGCCAAGCTGTTTGCTGTGTTGACGCTTCAAGGAGCGAAGGCCGCGCCCGGAGACAACCAAGGCCTCGCCGGTATTGGTGGCCACCGCCGCTTGATGGATTTGGCCGAGATCGACCGTCGCCTGGCGACCCGTGGTCTCGAGACTCGAGAGGTCCATAGGCGGGGTATCGGGCTTAGATAGCGTCACATGGAGTTCGTTATGGACACCGTTCCAGACGATCCGGCAAGCCGCCTTCTCCGTCAGCCAGTCGGGCCGCGGCACCACCAGCGAAGCGTGTCCGCGGCCCATGGGCAGCACGATCCGCTTATCACGCAGATGCATCGCCTGGGCGGGCCATATCAGCGGATAGAAAGTCTTGTCCTTGTAGGGGTAGCGGATCTTGGTCCGGCTTTGGGTGCGCAGCTGCTGCGCGGTATCCACATTCGCCAGAAAAGCGTGCGTCACCATTTGCACGGACTGGGAGTGCAAAGAAAACCGGCCCTTGGTGGCCTTTTGCAACGCATCGCGCTTCGGCCATTGGCCGTGTTCCTGTCTAGCGGCAATATGCATATCGCGGCATACCGTCCAGACTCGCGCGGCTTCCATTTGGCCTGCGCGTATCATGGCGGATTGCCGATTGCGAATGCCCTTGAGCGAGACTATGCGAACACGTTCCATGTTCGTTGTTATACCCACACGAACAACACCCGGCAAGCCCGTAAGACCCGCTGGACGCGGTAGGCGCTATCATCCCAATCCCCAAAGGGGATGGGAATTCCCGCGCCAATTCTTTAAAGGCCCCCGCATGAGGCCTTTTGCGCGATGGAGGCACATGACGCACCCCCTACGAGAAGGGGTATATTTATAACCTCCCAGGAGGGGGTGCGTCAAACGCCTCTGGCGACCACGAAGGGCGAGATCAACCGCAATCCGCCCCCTTATTCCACGTCAATAGTGTTCACGCCGGGCCACTGACCTTGGGCGCCTATTCGTGCAGTCTCTTCGGATAAATAGCGGTGACCGGTCACTCGTCCATCAGCAGTTTCGAGGAAGGTCTGCCAGTTGTGTCCGTCGTCATACTCGAGAGTGTCGTCTCTGTGGATAATTATTCTTCCTGACATGCATAATCTCGTGCGGGGCTTGGATCGAGGGCGAAAGTTACCGCATAGTCCGAGATTATTCCAACATCCCACCCAGGTTGCTAGATCCAGGTCATGCGGTGACCACAACCCGAATTTCCGTCCGTGGTGATAACTCCAGAAGCCCTCATGTCGGAGGCCAAAGGAGAATCACAGGAAGCGCATGAGGTGGTTTGCGTGGGCGGCCCTGATCACCCCGCGCTCGCCCTAGCCTCCCGGCTGGGCGTGGTGAATTTTGTGAACGGCAGCACCCAACCAACAAAGATCCCCGCGGCGCTGGTCGCGCAGGTGCTGGCGGCGGCGCACACACGGGCGTGTAATCTTGCTTCGTGGAGGGGCGTCTCCCGTGGGTTCGCGCTCGTATAATTTCGTCCTGTCCGGCAAGCGTACCGCGGCGATTTGCGACGATCTGGTCGCGGCCGGCATTCCGCGTGCAAAAATTGTTTCGCAGTACATGGGGGTCGTCCACCGTCGAACGCCCGCGGCTGACGGCGCGGTGATCATCGACGCGACCACGCGCCAGGCGTTCGGGATGGCGGTAGCGGCCAGCACGGGTGGGGTGGCCCGCTGATATGGGTGGGCGGCAAGCAGTTCACGGCCGGCGGGCAAGTGATGTCTATGACCCTGGCGCAAGCGCTCGCCCCCTACGATCCCCAAAAAGTTGTGGGATTCGTACAACCCGGGCGTTACCGTCGGCGTGAGCAAACGCCTGGCGCGTAGCGTCAGTGCCCAGGTGTCCTACAACCTGGAGCGTGAGGGCGGCGGGTACGGCGCGCCATTCGCGGGCAGCCCCATGGCCGTTGCCCCCGAGACGGCCGTCACCAAAACGACCGAGATCAGTCTCCGTGGCCGCTTCGCGCGCGTTGGCCGTTACGACCCGGCCGCTGCTGGCCCTTGGCCGTCACAAGGCCGACTGATAGCTGCCACGGCGCGGCCTTTGCGGACGGGGAGGGCGCCTGCACGCCATCGCGACGGACCCCACGAATCGTCCATATCTCTTTGCTCGATAAGGAGATTGTCTCACGTTGGTGGGGATGGTTTGGCGTCTAGCATGAATCCTGCAAGGCCATGGTCATAAAGCCGGTCACCGTGAACCGGCGCTAGGGCGTGGGGGCTTATGGTCGCGAAGGGCGGGGACCCGCGGACGGGCGCGCGGGGTACGGGTTTTACTTTGATCGAGGCAATGGTCGTGATCGCCATCATCAGTGTCCTGGCGGCGATCGCCATCCCGGTGTACGAGCGTTACACCGCGGTCGCCAGGGCCCAGGATGTTGCCGAGGATTTCCATGCGGCGATCAGCGCGGTGACCGATGCCATATCGGGCGCGCAGGCCGGACAGGCTACCCTCATTGCCCTTGAGAACACGCAGGGGGTAGCGGCGGCCACTCAAGCCTCGGGGTCCGAGGCCCCCGCCTTCAGTGATCGCTTGCCAGATCCCGTGGCCTTTGCCACGACCGGCGGGGCCTCCCCCGTAAATTTTGCCTATATCGGGTCGAGCGGCACCACGTTTACCGCGCCCACCTATTGCGGAGAAGTGGATATCGTGGGCGAGGGACCCAAGGCGCCGGCCACGGCCACGGGCGCCTGGATCAACCCCGGCATTACGCGCTCGGTGTATCTCAGTGTCGGCGTGGGCCGTGCCTGCGGAAACGATGCGACCTTGGGTCAGGACATCATCAATGCGATCGTCGCCAACGGGTCGAGCGCG
>JAKAXK010000103.1 GCA_021827145.1 Pseudomonadota bacterium | reverse complement strand
CCTTCGATGTGTTGCGCGCGACATTCCCGGCCGGCACCCTCACCGGCGCCCCCAAGGTGCGCGCCATGGAGATCATCGACGAGTTGGAGCCCGTCAAGCGCGGACTCTACGCCGGTGCCGTGGGTTATGTCGGGTGGAACGGCAATATGGATATGGCGATCGCGATCCGCACGGCCGTCCTACGCAACGGTCGGCTGTTTTTGCAGGTCGGCGCGGGGATCGTTGCCGACTCGGTCCCCGACCGCGAGTGGGAAGAGACCATGAACAAGGCGCGCGCCATGATCAAGGCCGCGGGGCTTGCGGCGTCGGGTTTCGGGCCGCGCGACAAGACCCATGAGTCCGCGAGTGCGGCGCCGCAAGCCGGCGACCGATGATCCTTGTGATCGCACAGGCGGCTTGGGCGTCCTTTCCACCCTGGTAGGCCGCGCATCCCCCACGACCTATCGGGGTGGGGGATTCAATCTAGCGGCGGCATCGTTTGTCTGTACCTGTCGGGCAGCATGATTTGATGGTCTACGCTGTAGAGATAGTCGCGGAACACATGGGCCGCATCCAGTATTTGATAGGATCCATCCGGCAGTCGGTGTGTGGAGTCTTTCAGCCGATAGGTGTGGTGCCCGCAGGTCCAGCAATCGTAGTTGCGCATGTGGGTGCATAGGCAGGTCTTGTCCGACACGGATAGGGCGTCGCTGTCCGGATGTTTATCGAGCTCACGGTTATAGGCGTCTATGTAAGCGCAATGACCCGACCCATCCAGGAGATAGCCGTACGCCTCGCAATTGGGGCGAATACCGGCGCCGATGGAGGGGCTGTTCCTGAGCATGCGCATGGGGTAGCCCGTGGGAGAGGTCAGGTTGACCTCGATGTCTTCTTCCTTGGCCTTGAGGTACTCCTGCTTCACCTTGTCCGGCAGGCCGCACTCTTTGGTGACTGTAAAGCGCGTCGCGACCTGCACCGCGGCCGCTCCCGCTTCCAGGAATTCCATGGCGTCGGTGCCTGTGAAGATGCCGCCGGCCGGGATCAGCGGGATATTCAAGCCTTTCTCGCTGAGGTACCGGTGAATCTCGTTGACGATCGTCTTCAGATCGTACTGCATCCAGTCCATGCCAAAACCGAGATGTCCGCCGGCGAGCGGGCCTTCGACGATGATGTAATCCGGCAGGCGGTTGAGACGTACACTTTTGTGCAGGAACAGCACCAGTGCCCGGAGCGAGGAAACGATGATGCCGAATTTCACATCGCGAAAGCGTTGGTGATCCGCGACCAGCGCGAGCGAGCCCAGATGGAGCCCCGCGCTCAGCGTGATGCCGTCGATGCCCCCATCCATCGCCGCGGACAGTCGCACGCGCAGCGTCTCGCGCGGGCTGCCCATGGTCAGTTTTTCCATACAGTTGATAAAGATCAGGCCTGTACCCTGTTGCGCCTCCATGGTGCGGCCGACGTGCAGCTTGGTGGCCTCCGCCAGCTGTACGAGATCGAACTTCACGTCCGACTTGTCCTGGTTCAGGACGTTGTACTTATACTTTTTCTGTTTTTCCCTCACAAACCGGGTCTTGAAGCGCCGATCGGATACGGTTGGGACCATGGCGTCGGAAATGTGTCCGATTCCGCCCAGGCGCGCTGCGGCCAGCGATAGCTCCGCGGTGGAGATATCGACGCCCATCCCGCCGGTCATGATGGGTACCAGCTCCTTCTTGCCGATCCGCCATCGGAAATCATCAACACATTTCATTTGTGCTCCAAGCCGCCGGGATGCCATAGTAAGGGGTAAGTGTCTCTGGGGGCGCGGCACAGTGCTTCCTTGGCCCGCGGCCACTGGACGCTTACTGCGGGCGATCTCTTCGCTCGGGCTTCCGGCATGCAGCTTCACTCCCGATAGACCGGCCGCTCCCCTGTCGTGGCGTGCCAGCGCTCAATGAGAGAGCGTGAGCCGATCGCGGCGGCCGCGACCGACGGGCTTATGGCGGATCGCCCTGCATCCGTCTCCTCGCGTCGATTTGGGGCGAAATCATCGATCCCAAAGTGTCCGCATTATTCATTGTACACCCTAAGCTGGGGCGCCTCCCGCTTGCCGTGATCATTCGATCGGCCCGCGGTCCCAGGACGGGGGCTTACGCCGCCCCCTTGGATTCCGCCCACAGACCCTGTCACGACGAAATGCGGCCCGATCGGGGCGCAAGAGGCCGCGTTCGGCCTTTCCGCTCCGGAAAACCCGTCGCCGGGCCTTGCCCTGTCGAAGGGGGGCACATTCAAGCGACCCTCAAGCCGTCTACGTCGCCCATTGATCGACGAAGTGCCCGTGCGTCTGGCACAATGCCCGTATTTGCGGGCGGTCCTAGCGAACCCCGATGGCCAGCGCGGGAGGGGGCGGGCATTGGGGCCGCGGTTGGCGTATAACCATATGATTGACAAGGAGATAGAGCGCCTTTGTTGCTGATGATCGACAACTACGATTCGTTCACCTACAACCTCGTGCAGTACTTGGGTGAACTCGGTCAAGAGGTGCGCGTGGCGCGCAACGACCAGATCACCCTCGACGAGATTGAGCGTCTGGCGCCGGAGCGTATCGTCATATCGCCGGGGCCTTGCACGCCGAACGAGGCGGGTATTTCGCTCGATCTCATCATGCGCTTTGGCGAACACATCCCCTTGCTGGGCGTATGCCTTGGCCATCAGAGCATAGGCCAGGCCTTCGGCGGCCGCGTGGTGCGTGCCGGACGGGTGATGCACGGTAAGACCTCGGCCATCTTGCATCAGGGCGAAGGCGTCTTCCGTGGCTTACCCAAGCCCTTTACGGCGACCCGCTATCATTCGCTGGTCGTGGCCCAGGATGATCTCCCGGAGTGCTTGGAGGTCACGGCCGTGAGCGAGGATGACGGCGAGATCATGGGCTTGCGTCATAAGTGGTGGCCGGTGGAGGGCGTGCAGTTCCATCCGGAGTCGATCTTGAGCGAACACGGCCACGCCCTGCTCGAAAATTTCCTGCGCGGCGAGCGCCCATGAATGGCCTTACTCACGCGCTTGCGCGCTTGGCTGCAGGTCATGACCTGGCCGCGGGCGAGATGCGGGAGGCCCTGTCGATCGTCATGGGCGGCGCCGGGACGCCGGCCCAGATCGGCGCCTTTCTCATGGGGCTACGAGTCAAGGGCGAGACCGTCGAAGAGATCGTGGCCGCCGCCCAAGTCATGCGCGACCTGTCGACCTCGGTGGCAGTGGCCGACACGGACCACTTGATCGATACCTGTGGCACCGGGGGCGACGGGGCATCGACTTTTAATATCTCGACGGCCACCGCCCTTGTGTGTGCCTGCGCGGGCGCGCGGGTGGCCAAGCACGGCAACCGTTCGGTCTCGAGCCACTCGGGGAGTGCCGACGTACTGGAGGCCGCGGGCGCTCACCTCGCCCTCAGCCCTGAGCAGGTGGCGCTCTGCATCGACCAGATCGGCGTCGGTTTCCTGTTCGCCCCGCGCCATCATGAAGCCATGCGCCATGCCGCGGAGGCCCGCAAGGAACTCGGCGTGCGCACCCTCTTCAATCTTCTGGGGCCGCTCACCAACCCTGCGCGCGCCCGCCGCCAGCTCGTGGGTGTCTTTTCGGAGGCGCTGCTTGTGCCGTTCGCGGAGGCGCTTGCGGGACTGGGCGCCTGTCACGCGATTGTAGTGCATTCCGATGACGGTCTCGACGAGATCAGCCCGGCGGCGCCGACCGAGGTGTGCGAAATGAAGGACGGCGTGCTCCGCCGCTATCGAGTGACGCCCGGCGACTTCGGGTTCCCATCCGGGGATCTGGGCGCACTCAAGGTCGAGTCGGCGAGCGAGAGCCTCGCTATCCTCGAGCGCGTGCTTGCGGGCCACGACCAGGGTCCGGCCATGGTCGCGGTGGCACTGAACGCCGGGGCGGCCTTGTATGTGGCCGGTATCGCCGCCGATATGCCGACCGGCGTGGCGCGCGCGCGTGAGCTCCTCGCCCAGGGTCTGCCGGCGGCCAAGTTGCGCGAGTTCGCGGCCTTCACACGGGGTTTCGCATGAACGAGGTTCTGGCGCGTATTTTGGCCGATAAGCGCGTGGAGGTGGAGCGCGCGCGCGCATATCGATCCCTTGCTGATCTCGAAAGAGAGATTGGCGCGCAGGCGCCGGCGCGGGGCTTCATCGATGCCTTGAATCGCGCAGTCTCATCGGGACGGCCTGCCGTGATCGCCGAGATGAAGCGCGCCTCGCCAAGTCGCGGCGTGCTGCGTGCGGACCTGGAACCGGCGGCGGTGGCGCGTGCCTATGAGCGGGCCGGGGCGGCGGCGCTTTCGGTCTTGACCGACGAGGGCTATTTCGGGGCCCACCCGGACGATCTCGCGCGAGCGCGTGCGGCCTGTGCCTTGCCCGTGTTGCGCAAGGATTTCATGATCGATCGCTATCAGATCGCCGAGTCGCGCGCGATGGGTGCCGATTGCGTCCTTTTGATCGCTGCTGCCCTGGATGATGGCGCGCTTCACGAACTCTACGCGGCCTCGCGGGCCTATGGATTGGATGCCTTGATCGAGGTGCATGATGCTGCTGAGCTCGAGCGTGCGCTGGCGCTGCCGGGTGGCCTGCTCGGCATCAACAATCGCGATCTGCGGACGTTTTCCACGAGCATAGATCGGACACTGGAGTTGGTAGGGTTTGTGCCTCCGGCGCGTCTTGTAGTGACGGAGAGCGGGATACTGGGACCAAGCGAGGTCGCGCGCCTCAGAGACGCCGGACTTAAGGGTTTTCTTGTAGGCGAGGCCTTCATGGTCGCGCCCGACCCCGGAGTGAGGCTTGGTGAATTGTTCGAGGGGTGGAAGCATGAAGGCAGTTGTTGAGTGGGATGGTGAGGCCGCCTTTACGGGGACCACGGAGAGTGGACACCGGATCGCGATGGACGGGCCGCCGGATCATGGAGGGCGCAATCTCGGTCCGCGGCCCACGGAGCTGGTCCTGCTCGGCATGGGCGGCTGCACCTCCTTCGATGTCGTCCATATCCTGCGCAAGGGGCGCGCCGATGTGCGCGGCTGCACGGCGCGTCTGGAGGCCGAGCGCGCGGAGGAGGATCCGAAGGTCTTCACCCGCATGCATGTGCATTTCGTGGTCAGCGGCCGCGACCTCAAGGAGGCATCCGTGGAGCGCGCCATCCGCCTGTCCGCCGAGAAGTATTGTTCGGTCTCAATCATGCTCGGCAAGACCGCCGAGATCAGTCATTCGTTCGAGATCGTGGATGTCGAGTAACGGCGCCATGCTGGGGCGCCTGCGCCTCAATCATGTAGCGCTCGTGTGTGCCGATATCGAGGCCTGCGAGGCGTTTTATGAAGGCGTGCTCGGTCTTGCGGTTGTCTGGCGTCCGGACCCCGACAATGTCTATCTGTCCTCGGGGACCGACAATCTGGCTCTCCATAGGGGCAGGCCCCAAACGGGCGGCGCCCTCGATCATATCGGTTTTGCGGTCGCGACCCCGGATGAGGTCGACGTCTGGCATGACCGGTTACGGGCGGCGTCGGTGCCGATCGCGGCTGCGCCACGCACGCACCGGGATGGGTCGCGTAGCCTCTATTGCAAGGATCCCGGGGGGGTGCTGGTGCAGTTGATCCATCTTCCGCCGCAGGCCTTGCACCCGGGCGCGGGGCACACACACGATCGCTAGATCCAGAAGGCCGTCTTGGTCATGACCCGCGCCGCGAGGCGCATCGCAAGGCGGGCCGGCAGGGGTAGCGGGCGCCCGCCGGCCTCCATGGCCGAGGCCGCATGGCGCGCCTCATCGGCCGCCATGTGCTCGATGATCATCCGCGTCTTCTGGTCGGCGACCGGAAGCCGTCTCAGATGACCTTGCAGGTGCTCGACGACCTGGCGTTCGGTCTCGGCGACGAAACCCAGGCTCAGCTTGTCCCCGAAAAGCGCGGTGGCGGCACCGACCGTAAACGCCCCCAGGTACCAGACGGGCGTGAGGTAGCTGCGATGTGTCTTCAGTTCCTTGATGCGCGCCCCGGTCCAATGGAGATGCAGGAGCTCTTCGCGGCCGGCGGCGCGCATGGTCTCGTGGGTCTTGGGCTCACGCGCGCAGAGGGCATGCCCTTGATAGAGCGCCTGGGCCGCGACCTCGCCGGAGTGGTTGACCCTCATGAGCCGGCCACCCAAGACACGATCTTCCGCCGATAACTCGTCTTGTTCGCGAGGGATGGTCTCCGGGTAGGGGTCGGCCGGTGGCGGTACCAGCACGGCCTTTAGGCCCTGGTCGAGCTGATCTATGAGGCGATCGGTCAATGTGAACATTCTCATGGGCCCACTTTAACACGCGTCTTGCGATGGCGGGAGTTGTTGGTCCAGGACCACGAGCGGGTGCAAGACCGGCAGCGTACACCCCGCGCGGGCGAGCGACGCGGAGAGGTGCAAGGCGCATCCGATATTGGCCGACACGATGATATCGGCCCCACTCGCGGCTGCGGCGGCGGCCTTGGCGGCCACCAGGGCCTGTGCGCGCGCGGGTTCCCGCAGAAAGTAATCGCCGGCCGCCCCGCAGCAGGTGCCGTTCCCCGGCAATGCGAGGACTCGGGCTCCGGGGATGCGCGCGAGCAGTTCATATACGTAGCGCTCGCCTTTCAGGGCGTTACGCAAAGAGCAGGGGTCGTGTACAGCGATGGTCTGCCGTCGAGGCAAAAGCCGCAGGCGGTCGAGGTCGGTCCGTTCGACGAGATAGCGGTGGATGTCGAAGACCTGTGGAAACCGGGCGCCAGCGGCCGGGTCGTAGTCTCGCAGCTGTGCGGCGCA
The DNA here is from genome assembly GCA_021827145.1 of Pseudomonadota bacterium. GTDB lineage: Bacteria > Pseudomonadota > Gammaproteobacteria > Acidiferrobacterales > Acidiferrobacteraceae > Acidiferrobacter. Next base: position 1,087 of record JAKAXK010000103.1, on the reverse strand, counting down.
GCCGGAGGCGATGGCTACGAGCGCCGGGGCCCGGCCTTCGAAGGCGCGCAGATTGCGGAGGGCTTGGTGGTGGGCTTGGTCAGCGAGCCCGGCATGGGCGGCGAGCGCCCCGCAACAGCCCTGCGTGCGTGGAATATCGACCGCTTGGCCGGTGGCGCGCAGGACGCGGATTGCGGCGTTCAGGGTGGCTCGGTCCAGATCGGCCGTGCATCCGAGAAAGAGTGCTACGTTGGCGTGATCCACCTCTTCGGTGCAGGCGAGAGGAGGGCGCGCCCGCGCCGGGAGTCCGCGCAGCACCGTGGCCAGAGGTCCACGCCACGCACGAGGTATCGGCAGACGCGAGATGAGGCGCGCCGCGGCGTAAGCGGCGGCGATCGCCCCAGGGCGATCGACCGAGCGTATCAGGAGGCGGCGTAGCCACGCGCGCCGCGATGGGGTGACCTCGCGCGCAAGTAGGGCGCGGCCGTCTCTAAGGATCGCGGCGTAGTTCACATGACTCGGGCAGACCGCTTCGCAGGCCAAGCAGCCGAGGCAGCGGTCGATATGCGCGACCACCGCGGGCGTGGCCTGCAAGGCGCCCTCGGCCGTCGCGCGCAGCAAGGCGATTCGTCCGCGGGGCGATTCGTTTTCGTTTAAACTATCGCCATAGGTGGGGCAGTGGGGCAGGCAGAGGCCGCAGGCCACACAGCGATCGGCGGCGGCCCGCAGGGCGTCGATGGGCGCGGGCATGGCCTTGTCACTCGATTGATCGTTACCTGAAGGCGGCATGGGGGACCTCTTGTACTATAAACGGCACGTCTTTTTTTGCACCAATGAGCGATCCGACGGTCGGCGCTGCTGTCAGCAGCAGGACGCTCGCGCCCTGCGTGATTACGCGAAACAACGCATCAAGGCGCTGGGCCTTGCCGGCCGGGAGGGCGTGCGCATCAATACCGCGGGCTGCATGGATCGTTGCGAGGAGGGGCCGGTCCTGGTCATCTATCCGGAGGGCGTATGGTACACCTACGTGGATCAGGAGGATATTGACGAGATCTTGGAGCAGCACGTCATCGGTGGCAAGCCGGTGTCCCGCTTGCGGCTCGATCCG
>JAKAXK010000102.1 GCA_021827145.1 Pseudomonadota bacterium | reverse complement strand
AATAAGGGCTTTGGCCATAGCTTCGACGTGACCAAGAAGGGGCCGCCGTATGCCGTCATGCCACAAATAGCGCCGGTTGTGGTTGGCACTGGGTTTTCACCGGTCCCGACCGGCGGTCAGTTCAGCTACGCGAACTTCACGTGGAAGGCCGCGCCGGGCACGTACTACTACGTGTGCGAGATCCCGGGCCATGCCGCTACCGGCATGTTCGGCAAGATCGTCGTCAAGTAAGCTGTAAAGACGGGAAGCGGCGCGCAATGTAGGTAATTCACCGCAGGGTGCCCGTGACACGCGCCCTGCGGTTTTCTTTCGATAGACAGGTTTGAGTTTTCCGAATACGGCTCAGAAAATACCACTCCGAAGCCGGCTGGTCGAAGCAGGCGTCAAACGGACACACCCACTTGCGGCAGGCCCTGCCCTAGGGCTCGAAACGCCAATGACGAAATGCCGACAGTAAGGGAAAATAGAGACCGAGCTCCACGGGACGCCCATCGAAGGCGTGGAATACACGCCCATAGCGCACGAGCTGCTCCTGATAGCGGTCTTGCTCCTGCGCCAGAAAGCCGTCGAGATCAGCACCCTCGTGGCGGCTCGTTTTGTAGTCGACGATCCAGCGCACGCCGCTCTCGTCTATGAAGGTGCGGTCGACGCGCGCAATCCTGACTTCGCCGTTCTCCAGGGCGCTCAAGGCATACTCATTGCGCGCCTGCTCATGCTCACCCAATATCCACCGCCCGCGCGTGTCCGCGAGCGTCCGTTGCAAGGCCTCCACCACGATCGCGCGCGCGGCTGTCCACTCATGGCCGGCTAGCCCCTGCGCGTGCAGGAGAGCCTCCGCGCGCGCAATGACGTCTTCGGGAACTGCGGTCCCCTCCGGCAGCTTGGCGTCCGTGAGGCCCGCCAGCAGATCATGCACGACCGTGCCGACAATGCGGATGCAGCTCCCTGCCCAATCGAAGGCGATAGGCGCAGACGACGTACCCCGCCCCCCCCGCTCCAGTCCCGTCTCCCCGGAAAGCGGTAGCTCGAACGCGCCTCGCCCCAGGCGGCAAGGGCCCGAAATCTGCGGCGCCGCCGCGTCCGTCAGCGCCTCCGGCGCGACCCGCCCCTGCACGAAGGACGCCTCTATGACGGGCCAGAGCACCGACAGCAGCGCCCCCGGCTGCAGCGAGCCATCATTTCGGGCCTGGGCGTGACCCACCAAATGCAAAGCCTCGCGGGCGCGCGTGCAGGCCACATAAAGCAAGCGCCGGACCTCGTGCTCACGCCTACGTGCCGCAAAACGCCACAGCGCGTCGTAGAGCCTATCCTTGTCTTCGTCGTGCGCCTTCAGTGGGGCCAATAACAGATCGGGGCCCACCGGACCCTCTGTCTCGAGCGCCAGAAGCAGCGGGCGAGTATCGGCGCGCGTCTTGCGGCCGAGCCCGGGACAGATCACGACGTCGTACTCGAGCCCTTTGGCCTTGTGTATGGTCAGAATATGCAGACCCGAGGCCTGCGGATCGGGTGGCGCGTACAGGCCTTCGAGATGCTCACGCAAGCGCCAGATGTCGACTTCGCCCGCCTCTTCGATCTCTCCCAAGGCCTGAAAAAACGCCTCGGCTTCGGCGAACGCCGTGGGCGTGGCAAGCGCCTCCGGCCCCTTGAGCGCAAGCCAGGCCTCCTCCACCCGCCGCGCCAAGGCGCCGCGGCCGCGCTCTGCTTCCATGACCGCCAGGACGTCGCGCGCACGCGCGGCGCGCAAGCGGCCATCTTCGCTCAAAGACGCAAGGCGCGCGGCATCGCCCAGAATATCGATAAGCGAGCGCCGGTCCCCCTCACAGAGCGCGACCAGATCCGCGACATCCAGACCGCACCAGGGGGCATGCAAGACGCTCAAGGCGCTCAAGCGCGCGGCCGGGAACATCAAAGTCTCGGTGAGGGCCAGCAGATCACGGATCACGGGCCGCGTGCCGAGACTGTAGAGGTCCTCGCCCACAAAACGCAGGCCAGCTGCGGTGATGGCCTCGGCGATGGCGTGACCATGCCCCCGCGATCGCACCAGGATCGCGATCTCGGCGTCCGAGCGCTCGGCGCGGATCTCGGCCACGAGTCGCGCCACATAGCGGGCCTCGGTGACCATATCGACATCGCCAAGCCCATGGACACGGACCGCACCCCCGGCACCCCGCGCCGCCATCGCCCGGGTATGGGGCACTGCGCCCTCGTCGGCTATGAAGTGTTGCGGCAGAAGCCGCGCGAAGGCATCGTTGATCCACTCCACGAGCCCCGCCCGCGAACGGAAGTTTGCGGATAACGCCACCGATTCGAGTGGCCACGATCCCAGTCCTTCGTTCGCGAGCTTAAAGAATAAACCGACTTCCGCCTTGCGAAAGCTATAGATCGACTGCATGGGATCGCCCACCACGAACAGGCTGCGCCCTTCGCCGGCCATCCAACCGGAGGTCAGGCGCTCCAACAGCCGATACTGGAGGACCGAAGTGTCCTGAAACTCATCCACCAGTACATGCCGCAGCTTGCGATCCAGGCGCAAGGTCCCGGCCGTGGGTTCATCCTCCGAGCCCAGGGCCTGCAGCGCGCGCAGGGCGGCCTCCGTGAAATCCCAGCGCCCGTGACGCGCGAACACGAGCTGCAGCTGCGCGGAGGCCGCGGGCAGGATGCGGAGCAAGGCCGAGAGTCGCCGCCATTGCCCCTCACCATAGGCGCAATCGCCCCAGGACACGAGTTCCGCCAGCGCTGCCGCGAGCGCGTCCGCCTCAACGAACTGCGCCATGAAGGTCCGCACGGGCCCAAACTCCTTCGGCCAATCCTTCAATTGCTTACGCAGGCCCCCGGAAGCGGTCAAAAAGCGCGTGGCCAGCCGCTGCCAGAGCCCGAGCACCTCCGGTCCGTCCTCCATAAGCCGCGCCGCCTGCCATTCGATATCCCCCTCGACCGCCGAGAGGTAAGCGCAGGTGCCCGATAAGGCCTCCTCCGGAAACAGAGCCTGGGCACGCACCAGGGCCTCCGAGGCGAGCCGCGCGAACACCCCCTCGAGACGCGCCCGCGCGGCCTCAGGGCTTGCCTGCCCGGTCGCAAGAACGATGGGCAGCCACTGCTCGCGGCGGCCCAAAAGCTCGCTCACTAGGTCCACGAAGCGGTCCACATCATTGGCGAGCGCCGGTAGAAGATCGGCGAGCGCCCCTCCCACCGCATCGTCCTGCCCGAGCGACGCGAAGGTGGCGAGCGCCGCTTCCGCATAAAGGACCTTGGGCGCCGGCTCGACCTCCAGGGCCACACCCACACCCGCGGCCGCCGGCCACTGGTTCACGACCTGGGCGCAAAAGGCGTCGAAGGTCTGAATGCGTAAACGGCCTGGGCATTCGGTAAGGCACCAGTCGCGCTCCTCGCCCCGGCGCGCCGCCGCCTGCGCAAGACTGGCGATCTCGCGTTCATAATCGCTCTCTTGCGATCTGGAGACCTCATCGGCCAGTGCCGCCAAGACCCGCGCACGCATCTCCTCTGCGGCCTTGCGCGTAAAGGTGAGCGCCAGGATCTCCTCGGGTGCGTCGACGCGCGCCAGCAAGGCTAGATAGCGCTGGATCAAGAGCGCGGTCTTGCCGGACCCAGCCGGGGCCTGCACAACAAGCGAGCGCTCCGGATCGGCCGCGACACGGCGGACCTCGGCATCAGCTGCCATCCTGCCCCCCATCCTCCGCCACTCGACAAAGGCCTTCGCGCCCGCAATACATGCAGGCCTCTTCCAAGGGATCCACGGCCGCATGGCCGTCGGCAAAGTCGGAGGCCAGATGACCAAGCAGCGGAGGCCAGGCGCGCGTCACGGCCTCCCAGTCACCGACTACGCGAGCCTCGGGTATGAGACTCTCGTCCGCCGTCCAGGCCTTGTAGCCCCCGTTGCGGGCGGCCAGTCCGGCGTAGGCTATGCCCGCCACTGCGGCGCCCTCGGCGGCGGCATAGAAAAGCAGTTGGGGGTGTTCGGGCCGTGCACTTTCCCAGTCCACGGTCGGCATCTTGCCGGTCTTGTAGTCTATAAGCACAAGACGCCCGTCGACCAAGTCCACACGGTCGATGCGGCCGCGCACGGCCAGCGGACCGCACTGCAGCGTCACCTCCTTCTCGCGGGCCACGACCTGAAATGGCGGACGCATCTCCTCGCGTTTCAGAAATTCCGCGAGCACCCGCTCCATGCGCCGCGCCTCGAGCGCCATGAACGCCGCCGGGAGGGCGGCGTATTCATCGCGCGCACCCGCCTGCGCCGCGGCCACGGTATCGCTGATACGCCGATCCCGCTCGTCCGTGGTAAGCGCCAGCCAAGCACGAGGCTCCGGAAACTCTGCGAACCACATTTCCATGACTTTATGGGTCACGGCCCCGCGCGTGGACGCGGCAAGGCCATACCCAGGCTCATCAAGGGGATCGGCGCGCAAGCGATACTGAGTCAAGGCCCGAAACGGACACGCCGCCTGGGCCGCCAGCATGCCGGCCCCATAAACGGCCGCACTCGGCACAGCCAGGGGCGCCGCGCGCCATGGACTGATCTCAAGTGGCGCACGCGCATCGAACGCGCGCCGCGCGCGGGTCGTGAAAGTCACACCTTGAATTTCCAGGGGATTGCGATCGAGCACCGCGCGACTCGGGCGCAAAGGCTCAAGCCCATCGTGCAAGGCGCAGCTCAAGACCGTCTCGGGCGCAGCACGCGCAAGATCCGCCACCAGCTGCGCCGCGTAGCGGACATCGTCTTCGACAAAGGCATGCGGAAGGCGATGAGCGCGCACGAAGGCGAGAGGCAACAGCGGATGTGGGGGACGCACGGACGGCCAGACCCGGTCGTGCAAGTTCACCATCCACAAGCCATCGAACGTTAATCCGAGCGCCTCCAGTGGGCCCATGATCTGCAAGGGCGCGTCACCGCCCCCCTCTTGGAAGACACGATCCCGCAAGGCGCCCCGCATCAGCGCCAACGCCTGCCCGTAGGACAGCTTTCCGGCTACGGCTTCCAGTGTCGCCACCGACTCCAGCACCTCGTTAATCGCCGCAACCGCTTGGTAATCCCCCTCCCGCGCCGCACCTGGCCAACCGACGGCCTGCAGCGCCCCCATGAAAAATCCCGCCCAAGCGCTGGCCGATGTCCGCCGCGGCCACGTGCGGGCAATCCCCGTCAGGCGCGCGAAGCCCGCCTCGCCGGACGCGGACCCGGCACGCCGTAACGCCCGCACCACTGACACGATATCAATCTCAAGCGCGTCGCCCAGAAGTCCATAGGCGGCCAAGGCGCGCGGCGCGCTTTCGTCATGCGCCCCAACGAGGAATGGTGATTGGATCAGCGAGGCGGCCTCCGTTGCCCGCACGGCACCGCCGGCGAGACTCCAGACACGCAGCGCCGTGGCGGCCACTGGCGCCTCGGCCAAGGACACCCCAAGCGATAGTTCGTAAGGCACGCGCGCCCGCGCCCCGTCCACGGCAAAAATCTCCCGCGCCAGCCGCAAGAGCTGCGTCCTGTGGGCCGCGAGGTCCGGGAGCACGAGCGCATAGTGCCCCGCCGGGTTTGCCGCGATGCGCTCGCGTGCCCAGAGGAGCGCGGCCGTCAATTCCTCGCTGAACAGCGCGTAAACGCGGGCATCGACTTGGCCTTGGATGTCGGGAAGCGGCAGAACCTCACACGCCACGCCGACCGCCTCGCATGCCGCCTTCAGCGCCTCTTGCGCAGGCGTCAAGCGTTCAAACCCCGCCCAGAGAAGGGGCGCGCCCGGCCGCACGCGCCCTTCGCGTATGGCGACCGCCACGCGTGCCGCCTCACGCGCCGCATCCTCCCGTCCAAGACCTCCGAGACGGTCCGTGAAGCCATGGGCCAACGCCACGAAGATCTCGCTTTCACGATCGCCCGCGGCACTCGGGAGCGGCAGCGCGTGATCCGCGAGCAACTGCCAGGCCTCGGCCGCAAGGGCCCCGAAGTCCCGGTCCTGGCAAAGAAACTCCGGGGCCAGCTCGGCGACCAACTCCGACCAGACCCATTGTTCCTGGGCGGCGGTCAGCAGCGGGCGGGAGCGCCCGCCGGCCTGCGCCAGGCCCCGCGCGCGCGCGACGAATGCCGACCAGGGCAGTACGTCCGGCGCCTCCCAGGCCCCTTGTCCGGCCTGATACCGGCTCCTCGCATAACCGAGGCGGATACGGCGGGCCAGGCGATTGTTGGCGGTGATGACGCACGCCCCCCCTTCAAGCGCGGCGTACAGCTCAAAACCCGCCCCGCCAGTGAATTCGTTCGCGCTTTTCAGTACCATAGGCCCCCACTATGACGATACGCACACGCTTTGCTCCCAGCCCGACGGGCTATCTCCACATCGGCGGGGCGCGCACCGCGCTCTATTCCTGGCTGTTCGCCCGACGACATGAGGGGCGTTTCATCCTGCGCATCGAGGACACCGACCTGGAGCGCTCGACGCCCGAGTCGGTCGCCGCCATTCTCGAGGGCATGGCGTTTCTGAACCTCGACTACGACGAGGGTCCATTCTACCAAACCCAGCGCTTCGACCGTTATCGCGACGTGCTCTCCGAGCTTGTCGCGCAGGGCCACGCCTACTATTGCACCTGCACCAAGGCCGAACTCGAGGAGCGCCGCGCCGCGCAGATCGCACGCAAAGAGAAACCGCGCTACGACCGCCGCTGCCGCGACGCACACCACGGACCGTCCGCGGACGCCGTGGTGCGCTTCAAGAATCCGCTCGACGGGCAGGTGCTCGTAGACGACGCCGTCAAGGGACGCGTCGTCTTCCGCAACGACGAACTGGACGACCTCATCATCGCCCGCAGTGACGGCACGCCGACCTACAACTTCACGGTCGTGGTGGACGACATGGACATGGAGATCACGCACGTGATCCGCGGCGACGACCACCTGAACAACACGCCCCGGCAGATCAACATGCTGCGCGCCCTCGACGCCAAGCCACCGGCCTATGCCCATATCCCGATGATACTTGGGGAAGATGGCGCACGGCTCTCCAAACGCCATGGGGCCGTGAGCGTCATGCAGTATCGCGACGAGGGCTATCTTCCTGAGGCCCTCATCAATTACCTCGTGCGTCTGGGCTGGTCACACGGCGATCAGGAGATCTTCACGCGCGCGGAGATGGTGGCGCTCTTCGACATCAAAGATGTCCATGCCGCAGCGGCCGCCATCAATCCGAAAAAGCTCCTGTGGCTGAATCAGCACTACATCAAGACCCTCCCCAGGTCCGCTATCGCCGAACGGCTACGGCCCTACCTGACCGACCGGGGGGCCGATCTCACCGCCGGACCTGGAATCGAGGACGTCGTCGATGCCTTGCGAGAGCGGGCCAAGACCTTGGTGGAGATGGCCGAGCAGGCCCTCTTCTTCTACCGCAATGAGGTGGCCGTCACGGATCCGAAAAACCAGGCGACCCTGGCCGCGGCCCCGCACGATGCGCTGACGGCACTGGTCGCAGCGCTCACGGCTTTGCCCGCGTGGACGCCCGAGACCGTGCATGCCGCCTTCGAACAGGTCGCAGCCAACCATGGCCTCACCTTCGGCAAGCTTGCCCAGCCTGTGCGCATCGCCGTCACCGGAACGTCAGTGTCGCCGCCGATCGATATCACATGCGCCCTCCTTGGCCGCGATCGCTCTGTCGCACGTCTTCAATCAGCAATCACACTTGCATTTCGGGAGGCCAAGCCTTAGAGTAGCGCCGCGTTACGGGGCCATAGCTCAGCTGGGAGAGCGCCTGCATGGCATGCAGGAGGTCGGCGGTTCGATCCCGCCTGGCTCCACCAATAAAAACAAGCAGTTATATGATGTTCCCTCCTTGTAAAACTCGCTTTATTTGATTTTTCTTGGTCCAATTTTGGCCCACTGAGCTCATCTGTGGCCACGATGACCAGA
>JAKAXK010000101.1 GCA_021827145.1 Pseudomonadota bacterium | reverse complement strand
ACGCTCGGTCACACCTTCATCGCCCGGCCGCTCGAGGATGTCGCACACAAAGCCCGCCAGGGCGCGCGTCTCGCGCTCGCCCAGGCCGCGGGTAGTGATCGCCGGGGTGCCGAGACGGATGCCGCTCGTCACGAAAGGCGAGCGGGGATCGTTCGGCACGGCGTTCTTGTTGACCGTGATGTGGGCGCGACCCAAGGCCTCCTCGGCCTCCTTGCCGGTCACCGGGCGCTCTATCAGGTCGACGAGCATCAAGTGGTTGTCGGTACCGCCGGAGACCACCTTGAATCCGCGACCCATCAGGGTGTCGGCCATCGCCTGGGCGTTCTTCACGACCTGCTGCTGATAGACCTGGAATTCCGGGGTCAGAGCCTCCGCGAAGGCCACCGCCTTGGCGGCGATCACATGCATGAGCGGGCCGCCCTGGGTGCCGGGGAAGATCAGGCTGTTCAGCCGTTTCTCGATCTCCGGGTTCGGACGCGCCAGGATCAGGCCCCCGCGCGGCCCGCGCAGGGTCTTGTGGGTGGTCGACGTGGTAACGTCGGCGATACCCACGGGGCTCGGGTAGAGGCCCGCGGCCACGAGACCCGCGACATGCGCCATGTCGACGAAGAGATAGGCGCCCACCTCGTCGGCGATCTCGCGAAACCGCGTCCAGTCTATGACGCGCGAATAGGCCGAGAAACCGCCCACGATGACGCGGGGCTTATGTTCGCGGGCAAGCCGCGCGATCTCTTCGTAATCGATGAGCCCGGTCGTGGGGTCGACGCCATAGCTTATGGCATTGAAGAGGCGCCCCGAGAAGTTGACCTTGGCGCCATGGGTCAAATGGCCACCGTGCGCCAGACTCATGCCCAGGATCGTATCCCCCGGGTTGATGAGCGCCAGATAGGTCGCGGCATTGGCCTGCGAACCCGAATGCGGCTGCACGTTGACGTATTGGACCCCGAACAGCTCCCGCGCCCGCTCCATGGCCAGGGTCTCGACCTGATCCACGTATTCGCAGCCGCCGTAGTAGCGCTTCCCGGGATAGCCCTCCGCGTACTTGTTCGTGAGACACGACCCTTGGGCCGCCATCACCTGGGGGCTCGCGTAGTTCTCGGAGGCGATCAGCTCGATGTGATCCTCCTGGCGCGTCCGCTCCCGGGTCATCGCCTCCCACAAGGGGCGGTCGACGTCCTTCAAACTCTGTTCGCTAAACATCCGATTCCTCTTTCTGGCGGCGGTCAGTGTGACAATCTCCCAAGGATACCCGATCTGGGCGCGCTGTGCATAACTTCGCGCCGCGCCCGGCCATCAGGATAGCGAGGCGCCGCGTGGCCCAAATCCCCCAAATCTGCGCCAGAACTCCCCCGAAATCCCGATCATGCGCACCGTCACAGAAAACCCACAGACCCCTCGCCCCGCCCATGATGGCGAGGGCGGCGGCGCACGGATAGATCAGACCGCAGCCGTTTGAACGGCGCCCGCATGGCGTCGATGACAGCCCTCGGCCACGCGGCCCGCGGGCTCGATCAAGGGCTGCAAGACCAACCCGACCTCGGTAAAGGCGGCCCCGCACCGCGCGATCCATCTCAAGTGATGACACCAGGGACCGCCCGTGCCGCATCCTCCCCAAAGGGCAGCTCGCCTTGGTGGCCGGGCATGGCCCCGTCAGACGGCCCCGAGAGCGAACTTGCGCGCACGCCCAGCAGCCGCAGGCGCCGGTCAAGCGCGACGCGGCGCAGGCACTCGCGGGCCCCGGTCAGGATATCGCGCGCCCCGGTCACTGGGTACGGCACGGTGAGGTCGCGCGTCACGGTCTGGAAGTCGGCATAGCGCAGCTTGATGCCGATGGTGCGCGCCGCCTGATCCTTGCGGGCGAGATCGCCCGCAAGGCGCTCGCACAGCTCGACGAGGATGGCCGAAAGCTGGCGTCTGTCGGCGCGCGCATCGAGGTTACGCTCAAACGTCGTCTCGCGACTCACGGATTTGGGGGCGCTTTCGGTCACTACCGGCCGCGCGTCCAGGCCATGCGCGGATTCACGCAGCCACACGGCCAGTCGCGCGCCGAAGGCCTGCTCAAGGAGGCTCTCGTCGGCCATCGCCAGTTCTCCGATCGTGCGGATGCCGAGACCGTAGAGTCGCGCTGCCGCCTTGGGGCCGATCCCATTGATCTTCGCGACCGACAGAGGCCAGATACGGCGCGGGATATCGTCCGAATCGAGCAGTGTCAGGCCGTTAGGTTTGTCCAAGTCGGACGCAATCTTGGCGAGCAGCTTGTTGGCGGCGATCCCGAGCGAACAGGAAAGCCCTGTCGCCCCACGCACCGCCTCCTTCAGTCGCAGACCCAGGGATCGAGAGTCGGGATCGAGATCAGTCAGATCAAGATAGACCTCATCGATGCCGCGGTTTTCCATGAGCGGCGCGATCCCGACGAGCGCCCTCTTGAAAAGCGCCGAGTAGTGGCGATAGGCCTCGAAGTTCGGGGGCAGGAGCAGCGCGTCCGGGGCCTGTCGCGCGGCCCGCATGAGACTCATCCCCGAATGCACCCCGAGGGCGCGGGCCTCGTAGGTCGATGTCGTCACCACGCCCCGGCCCTCATAGGCGCGTAGCGGCATCGCCATCGCTCCGCCCCGCCGGCCACCGACAACCACGGGCAGACCGCGCAGTTGCGGCTGACGCAACAGCTCGACGGAGGCATAGAAGGCGTCCATATCAAGATGGGCGACACGACGGAAGAGTGCCTTCATCCCTCTATGATAGCGCGCCATCGCCGCCCGTCGCATCGGCACGCTTAAGCCAAGCTCGCCCCCACGCCCCTATACGCCTGAGACCCGACATCTCCGGGACCCGACGACGCCTTACAGGTTCACACCGACCATTCGCTTACCAGAACTTCCAGAAGGTCTTCGACGACAACTTGCGGTTAACGCCCTTGGAGAGCAGATACGGTACATAGGCCTTATCGGTCCCGAGGATATGATGGGCGAGCCACCCCTTCAGGAAGTGCAAAAGCTCGAACGTGACATTGCCATTCTCGTTTTTGAGCTTCTGCCGCAACCCGACGACCTGCTCGATCCGCTTCTCGTGTTCCTGCTTATGGGGGCCATAGCCCGGATAATCCAGGATGCGGAACAGACTCTCCTCCACCGTGAAATGCACCCGCGTGTATTCGATCAGCTTATCGCGGATCGCAAGGCACGCACTTGACGCCCGATGCTCCGTAATGGCCGCATGCAACTCATTCAAGAGCGCGACCAACGCCATGTGCTGCCGGTCGATCTCCTCGATCCCGACACTGAGCTCGTCCGTCCACGCTAATAATTGTTCCATAAGAAATACATCGTGTTGAGCGTTATGCATCAAATATGACGCACGCGTGTATCTCTTAAGGGCTATATGCTTTTGAACGATATCAAGGACGCAGCTGAGGGGGCCTGAGGGCACGCCGGGTACCCGGCGCCGCCGGCGTCATCGCCCCGCGGACCCATGGCTGGCGTGCGCGCCCTCAGTGGTTCTGAGAGGCGCCGCGCCGGCGTTCCGAGGACAGGTGGGCCCCGTAGTGAAAGGCGCGCTCCAGCAACAAAGGTGGCAGGATGAAGAGGTCATACAAGGCGCTCAGGGAATCGATCACACCCGCGAACATGCGTTCAACGAGCCGCAAGGTGACGGCCAGTGTGCGCACCAGGCCCTCGACCATGACGCCCATGACCGCCCGCAGGGAAAAAATAAAGGCCTCCAGGGGTATCGCGACCAAGGCCATGAGGCTTGGCAGCACAAAGGCGAGCAGCACCTCGGCCGCGGTCTGCCATAACGGCAGATCGGGCACCGCCACCCCCTTGACCATGGGGATGACTTGCACGGCGTTCTCGCGCACAAAGGCCAGCAGCGCCTGCAAGGCGGCCAGCGTCACGAGCACAGCCAGCGCCCCGCCCACCGCTCGGCGCCGCGTGCGTTGCGGCAAAACCGCCACCACACCAAAGAGATGGGTCACGTCGAGGGCATCAAACAACACGATACCAGCCACCATCTCGATGGCGATCAGAATGGCGGCGGCGATCTCGGAGGCCGGATGGCCGGCCACCGCCAAACCGTGCCCGACACCAAGCCACCGCAAAGGCGCCTCCATGAGATGGGCATTCATGAAGGCCCCGCCAGCGGCTACCACCAGGACGAAGCCCGCCACCAACAAGCGCGAAGCGGCCGAGGCGACCAAGGCGCGATCGAAGACCGGCGCGTCCTCGCAGAGATCTTGGTAGCGCGCCACCGCCTCATGGATGGTGAACGCGGACTCGGCCACGCGCGCGAGCCGATTGTCGACGCGCTCGAGACGGTGCGCGACGACCTGCCACATCTGTTGGGCGCGACCGAGTTGCCGGTGACGGTCGGCCACCGCCTTGCGTCGCTCGCGTAAAGCGGCGTCCTGCGCCTTCTGCACGAAACCCTGAAATCCGGCTTGGATGCGTTCACCGACGCCATCGTCGCCGGTCTTCAGTCGCGCCACCGCGGCCACCGCCTTGGTCCATTCCGGCGAGGGCTCCGGAATCTCTCCGGAGCGGGCGAACTCCGCCTCCCACTGTTCGATCTGGCGCAGCAGGGTCTCCTGCAGGGCCGGAAAACCTTGCACATCGCGCCGCACCACTTCGTCGAGACGTGCCCATTCCCGCTCGATCGCCAGCGTCGCCTCGGCACGCGCTTGCGCCTGCAACAGCGCGCCGTTGCGCCTGCGGATATCGGCCGCCCCGACGCGCAGAAAGCGCTGGCCAAGCTTCAGGGGCTGGCGCACAAGACGTGCGAGCGCCCGCGTCCCTTTATGGAAACTCGCCCGAGCCAGATAAAGAACGAGCCAAGCCGCCACCACGGCGGACGCCGCGGGTCCGGTATGCGTCCAATAGGAAAAATCCATAACGCTACCTCCTGCACCTCAAGGGGTAGGGACTGAATACCACAGACGAGACTGCCACGCCAACCGAAGCCCGATGGGTCGACTCCGGGGTGAGACCGAAGGAGGACTCAAGGACGCTCGGAGGCCGCGCTCTTGCGCGGCACGAGATCCTCGCGCGTGAGGCCCAACCACATGACGATAGGGCTTGCCACGAGCACCGAGCCGTAGGTGCCGACCACGATACCTACGGTCATGGCCAGGGCGAAGCCGAACAACACCGGACCTCCCAAGAATAGCATCGACAACACCATCATCTGCGTCAGAAGGTGGGTCATGATCGTGCGCGAGAGCGTACGCGTGATAGCGCTGTCGATAATCTCGGCGGTCGTGCCGGTGCGCATACGCCGGAAGTTCTCGCGGATCCTATCGAACACGACCACGGTATCGTTCACGGAGTAGCCCAAGACCGCGAGCACCGCCGCCAATACCGTCAACGAGAAGCTGATATGGAAAAGCGCGAACACCCCGAGCACAATCACGACATCGTGGATCGTCGCGATGATGGCGCCGACCGCGAAGCGCCACTCGAACCGCAACGTAAGATAGATCGTGATGCCGAGAGCGACGAACAGGAGCGCCAAAGCGCCCTGATCGGCGAGCTCTGAACCGACCTCGGGGCCCACATATTCGACACTGCGCAGACTCGCCCCGGGGGTATGAGCCGTAATGAGGCGCAGCACCGAGACCGCCAAGGCCTTGCTCTTGGTCGCCTCCGTAGGCAGACGAATCAAGACCTTGCTCGCGGTCCCGTAATTCTCCACCCGTGCGTGCGCGTAATGATGGGTGACCAGCAAGCGGCGGACGACCGAGGGCGAGGTGGCTTTTGGAAACTGCACCTCGATCACGGTGCCACCCGTGAAGTCGACGTTCAGGTTCAGTCCGCGGCTCACGAGCGCGGCCACCGCGATCACGAAAAGGACAAGCGACAGGAATACCGACGTGCGCGCATAACGCATGAAGGGCAGGTCGCGGCTTATGCGAAAGAATTCCATTAGATCCCTAAGTGCGCCAAACGACGGCGACGTCCATAGACTGCGTTGACAAGTGCCCGCGTGACCAGAATGGCGCTAAAGAGCGAGGTCAGGATGCCAAGACACAAGGTGATGGCAAAACCGCGTACTGAACCCGACCCCAACCAGAAGAGCGCGAGACCGGCGATAAGCGTGGTCATGTTGGAATCCACGATGGTCCCCATGGCCCGCTCGAATCCCGTCGCGATCGCCGCCTGCGGTGTGTTCTTATTGCGCAACTCCTCGCGTATACGCTCGAAGATGAGAACATTAGCATCGATCGCCATGCCCACGGTCAGCGCGATACCGGCTATGCCGGGTAAGGTCAGTGTCGCCTGCAGGATCGAGAGCACTGCGACCAGCAGCACGACGTTACTGGCCAGCGCCACGGCGGCCAGAAACCCGAACATGCGATAGTAGATCGCCATGAACGCCGCGATGGCGAGAAACCCAAAGAGCGTTGCATAGAAACCGCGGGTGATGTTGGCGGCGCCAAGGCTCGGTCCCACGGTTCGTTCAGCGATGATGCTGACCGGGGCCGCCAGTGCGCCCGCCCGCAGAAGCAGTGCCAGATTGCGGGCCTGCCGGACACTGCCTATGCCCGTGATCTGGAAATTACCCCCCAAGGCCTCGCGGATTACGGGGGCCGTGATCACCTGCTCGATCTTGCGCGTCACACGCACCCGCCTGCCATCGGGTCCGCGCACCGGCACCCCTTGATCATTCCGCTTCAGGTGCGACTGGACCTCGACATAGACCACCGCCATGCGCTGACCCACACTGCGGCGCGTGACGCGGGCGTTGACGGCCGCGCCACGCCCGTTCAGTGTGATGTTCACCACCGGCTGTCCGCTCTGCGGATCGACGCCGGTGGAGGCGTTGGTGATGTCATCCCCCGAATACAAGACGCGGCGGTCGAGCAGGATCGGCTGACCGTGCCTATCATGATAGACACGCGTGCCGGGCGGCGGCCCGCTCGCCACGGCGCGGGCGACGCTATCCTTACCGTCGACCATATGGATCTCGAGCGTAGCGGTGCGGCCGAGGATCTCCTTCGCCCGCGCAATATCCTCGACGCCGGGCAACTCCACGACAATGCGCGAATGACCCTCTTGCTGAATGACCGGAGCCGCGACACCGAGTTCGTTCACGCGCCGACGCAGGGCCGTGAGGTTCTGCTCGAGGGCGTAACGCCTCTTACTTAGAATCGCCGCGCGCGTGAGCACTGCATGCAGACCGTGACGTGGCGCCGACATTAGGGCCAGATCAGTGAAACGCTGCGCCATGAGGCGACGCGCCGCGCGGACCTGGGCTTGATCACGAAATCGCAGATGTATCATCCCGGTCTTATCGAGCCGCGCCTCCCGATAACGGATGTGGTGGCGACGCAACGCCTTGCGTAAGGCCCGCGCGTCTTCCACAAGCGCCTTGTGCAAGGCCGTGTGCATGTCGACCTTCAAGAGGAAATGGACCCCGCCGCGCAGATCCAGGCCGAGATACATGGGGCGCGCACCCAGCGCCCGCAACCAGGCGGGGTCGGCTGGCGCCAGCGCAAGCGCGGTCCGGAAACCCGAGCCGAGCTTCTGGCTGATCAGATCACGGGCGCGCAACTGTACGCCGGCGCGCGCGAAACGCACCTGTACCCCCTTTCCGACGCGGCCTATGTGTTTATAGGGCAACTGGGCACGGGCCAACATCTGCTGAACCTGGACCAGAGTCGCGTGCGTGACCGCAGCGCCATGTGCCGCCCGGATCTCAACCGCCGGATTGTCGCCGTAGAGGTTCGGGAGGGCGTAGATCAGGCCCAATAGGACGATTAGGCCAACAAAGACATTCTTCCACCAAGGGTATTGGTTCATCGAGCTAGCGCGCCTTCCCGATCGTATCCTTGGGCAGCACCAGTTGCACACTCGAGGTTTGGATCTGCACCACGACCCCGGAGGCGATTTCGATCATCGAATATTGGGGGCCGACCGCGGTAGATCGGAA
>JAKAXK010000100.1 GCA_021827145.1 Pseudomonadota bacterium | reverse complement strand
GGCGCGATCACCACGCCGCCGGCGTGCTTACCGGCATTGCGGGACAGGCCCTCGAGCTTGCGCGCCGCATCGAGCAAGGCACGCACGTCTTCCTCCTGCTCGTAGCGATCCTTCAGCGCCGCCTCCTGAGCGATCGCCTCGTCGAGCGTGATGCCGAGATCATGCGGGATCAGCTTGGCGAGCTTATCAACGAAGCCGTAGGGGTGGTCGAGAACGCGCCCCACATCGCGCACCACGGCCTTCGCCGCCATGGTGCCGAAGGTGATGATCTGCGAGACCTTGTCGGAACCGTAGCGGTCCGTCACATACTCGATGACGCGATCGCGACCATCCATGCAAAAGTCGACATCGAAGTCCGGCAGCGACACGCGCTCTGGATTCAGGAAGCGCTCGAAGAGCAGGTCGTATTCGATGGGGTCGAGCTCAGTGATGCCCAAGGCATAGGCAACCAGCGATCCGGCCCCCGAGCCGCGACCCGGGCCCACCGGCACGTCGTTGTGCCGCGCCCAATCGATGAAGTCCGCGACGATCAGAAAGTATCCGGAAAAGCCCATCGTGATAATGACCGAGAGCTCGTGATCCAGGCGCTCCTGATACGGTCCGTCCAGGGCGGCGCGCTCTTCGGGGCTGAAGCGCGCCATGCGCCGCGCCAGTCCCGCGCGCGCATCGTCGCGCACCACATCATCCACCGAGGCGCCCTCCGGGACCGGGAACTGGGGCAGATAGTAGTCCCCGAAGCGCAAGGAGACCGTACAGCGGCGGGCGATCTCCAGGGTATTCTCGATGGCCTCGGGGATGTCGGCGAAAAGCGCCGCCATCTCGGCCGGATCGGTCAGATATTGGCGTTCGGTATAGTGGCGCGGGCGCCTGGGATCGGCCAGTGTACGGCCCTCGTGAATGCAGACCCGGATCTCGTGGGCCTCGAAGTCCTCGGCCGCCAGGAAGCGCACGTCATGGGTCGCGACCAAAGGAATCCGTAGCCGCCGGGCGAGCCCCACCGCGCGCCCGTTATATTCCTCCTGCCAGGGGCGACCATTGCGTTGCAGTTCCAGATAAAAGCGGTCCGGGAAGAGCGCCACCCACTGGCGCGCCGCCTCCTCGGCCCGATCCAGGTGCCCGCCGACAAGAAACTGACCGACATCGCCGTCCTGGCCCCCGGAGAGCGCGATCAGGCCCTCGCTCTGGCCCACGAGCCACGCCTTCTCGATACAGGCGCGGCCACTGTCCTGACCCTCGCCGTAGGCGCGCGTCAGCAAGCGACTCAAGGACCGGTACCCCTGCAGGTTCTGGCAGAGCAGCGCGATGCGATAGGGTCGCTGGGGGTCATCGCTACGAATCAGCACGTCGGCCCCGATGATGGGCTTGATCCCGGCGGCAACCGCCTTATTGTAGAACTTCACCATGCCAAACAGGTTGGCAAGATCCGTGAGTGCCACGGCCGGCATACCCTTTTCATGGCAGGCGGAGACCAGATCGTCCAGGCGCAGCAGACCATCGGCGAGCGAATACTCCGAATGGACACGCAGATGGACGAAGCCCTTCATGATGCCACCTCCTGCTGGGCGCAGGCCGCGCGAACCGGCGCAAAACTCTTCCGATGCAAAGGACAGGCCCCGAAACGCGCCAGCGCCTCCAGATGGCGCGCCGTGCCGTAGCCCTTGTGACCGGCAAAACCGTACTGCGGGTAAACGGCATCCCAGGCACACATCTCGGCATCGCGCGCGACCTTGGCCACGATCGAGGCCGCCGATATGACCGGCACCCGCGCGTCGCCGCGCACGATGGCGCGGCCCGGACAGGGCAGGACCGGCAGATGCACGCCATCGACCAGCGCAAACTCCGGCGCCAAGACCAGATTTGCCACGGCGCGGCGCATAGCAAGCCAGGCGGCGTGCAAGACGTTCAGCTCATCCACCTCCTCCACCTCGGCGCGCCCGAGCGCCCACGCCTGCGCGCGCTCCTTGATCTCTTCGGCCAAAAGTGTCCGGCGCCGCGACGTCAAACGCTTCGAGTCGGCGAGACCTATGAGCCCATGACGCGGCGCCAGCACCACGGCCGCTGCCACCACCGGACCCGCGAGCGGACCCACGCCCACCTCGTCGATGCCGGCTACGACACGCATGTGGCCTCGTGCGCCGTCCGGCGCGCGGCCGCGAGCTCCAGCACCGCCTCCGCTGCCCGTGCGTTGGCGCCTTGACCCAGGCGTTCGCGGACCTCGGCGAGCGCGCTCCTGGTCTGGCGGCACCGCTCCGGGTTTTCCAGGAAATCTTCGGCGATGCCCACCAGGCGATCCGGGTTGGCCGCGGACTGCAGGAGCTCGGGGACCACATCCCGTTCGAGCAACAGATTGGGCAAAGAGACGTAGGGGAGCTTCGAGAGGCTGCGCACCAGACGGTAGGTGAACGAGGACAACCTGTAGACCACCACCATGGGGCGCCCGACGAGCGCCGTCTCCAGCGCTGCGGTCCCCGAGGCCACAAGCACCAGATCGGCGGCCGCCATCGCAATGCGGGCATGACCATGGAGGCGCGTGACCGGCAGGTCAAAGGCCTTCTGTTCCGTGAGCACCCGATCGAAGATCGCGCGCGTCTCGCGATTCACGAAGGGCGCCACGAATCGGCAACCGGGATAGCGCACCGCCAGCCTTTGCGCCGTCTTCACGAAGAGCTCCGCATGCGCACGCAGCTCGGACACGCGGCTGCCCGGCAACAGGGCCACCACGGGCCCCTCGGCCTCCAGGCGCAGTTCGGCGCGCGCCTCGGCGGCCGAAGCCCCCGCGGGTATGGCATCCGCCAAGGGATGGCCGACGCAAAGCGCATCCATCCGCCCCGCGTAGTAGCGCGGCTCGAAGGGAAACAGGGTCAGGAGGCGGTCGGCGCTCGCCGCCACGGTCCGTACGCGATAGCGGCGCCATGCCCACACAGTGGGGCTCACATAGTGCACGGTCGGGATGCCTTCGGCCTTCAGTGCCCGCTCGAGCGCGAGCGTGAAATCCGGCGAATCGATACCGATCACCACATCCGGACGGATCTTGCGGAAATAGGCGATGAGGTCGCGGCGGATGCGCAGGAGCTCCGGGAGGCGCCCGGCCACCTCCACTATCCCCATGACCGACAGGGCCTCCATGGGGACCCGGCTCGAGCCCCCTTCGGCAATCATCAAAGGCCCACACACCCCCTCGAAGCGGCAGGGTGTCAGGGCCTGCATGGCCTTCATGAGACCCGCGCCGAGGGCGTCGCCCGACGCCTCGCCGGCCACGATGCCCACGCGCATGGCCATTACCGGATGATGCCCCGACCCTCGACCTTGAGAAAGCGCGCCAAGACGTCGAGTTCCCCGTATTCGGGCACCATGTCATCGATCTTGCCGATCGCCTCGTCAAGCCGCAGGCCCGATTTGTAGATGGTCTTGTAGGCCCTCTTGAGCATATTGATGCCCTCCGCCGTGAAGCCTCTTCTCTTCAGGCCCGTGACATTGATGCCGTAGGGCCGCGCCGAATTGCCGGCGGCCAGCACATAGGGCGGGATATCCTGGACCGCCACCGTGGCGGCGCCCGTCATGCAATGCTCGCCGACCCGGCAAAACTGGTGGATCCCGGTAAAGCCCCCCAGCACCGCGTAGTCCCCGACCTGCACATGCCCGGCGAGACTGGCGCAGTTGGCAAAAACCGTGTGGTTGCCGATATGGCAATCATGGGCGATATGGACATAGGCCATGAAGAGATTGTCGTGGCCGATCTCCGTCATGCCCCCGCCCCCGCCCGTGCCGCGGTTGATGGTGCAGAATTCCCGAAAAACATTGCGATCGCCGATCTCGAGCGTCGTGCGCTCGCCGTGGTATTTCAAGTCCTGCGGCACCTCACCGATCGAGCTGAACTGGAAGATCTTATTGTCGCGGCCGATGTGCGTAGGGCCCTTGATCACCACGTGCGACCCAATCCACGTCCCCGCCCCGATCACGACCTCAGACCCAATAATCGTAAACGGCCCGATCTCCACATCCGCGCCGATCTCCGCTCGTGGATCGACGAGAGCGTGAGGATGAATCATGCAAGCTCCTTGTAGGTGCACATGAGTTCCGCGGTCGAACACACCGCCTCATCGACCGTCGCTGTCGCCTCGAAACGCCAGATGCTTTGCATCTTGCGGGTCAGTTTAACGCTGAGCCGCAGCTGGTCTCCAGGGCTCACCTGGCGCTTGAAACGGGCTTTATCGATGCCGACAAAAAGATAGATGCCGCCATCGGCGGGCAGCTTCCCGAGCGTCTTGAACGAGAGGATGGCACAGGCCTGGGCCATGGCCTCAATGACCAACACGCCCGGCATCACCGGATACTCGGGGAAGTGTCCCTGGAAAAACGGCTCGTTGATCGTGACGTTTTTGATCGCCACGAGCGATTCGTTAGGGACATAGTCCAACACCCGATCGACCAAGAGGAAGGGATAACGGTGTGGGAGGTGCTTCAACACCTCTTGAATGTCCAGCGTATTCAATGGTTTCCCCCTGAAAGGATCTGTTTTATTGTTTGTTCGATGCGACGCAGGCGCCGTGCCAATTCATCCAGGTGCCGAAAGCGTCCGAGATTACGCGCCCAGACGTCGGCTTCGACCGCCGGCAAGCTTGACGAATAGCGGCCGGGGCCCGTCACCGACCCCTTCAAGAACGACATCGCCGTCAGCTCGACGTCGTCGCCTACAGTAATATGGCCCATGATCCCAGATCCTCCTGCGATCATGCAGCGCTTTCCGATGACCGCGCTTCCTGCCACGCCTACGCACCCGGCCATGGCGGTATCCTCGCCTACCTTGACATTGTGGGCGATCTGGATCAGGTTATCGAGCTTCACGCCGTCGGCGATGACCGTATCCCCAAGCGCGCCGCGGTCGATCGTGGTATTGGCTCCGACATCCACATCATTACCGATCACCACCCGGCCGAGCTGTGGCACCTTGACCCATCGCCCGTCCGCCTCCCGCACATAACCGAAGCCCTCGCCACCGATCACGGCCCCCGGGGATATCACACAGCGCTCGCCTATTACGCAGTCATGCATAATCACCGCGCGCGCCTCGATGCGCGTAAACGCCGCAACGGTGCAGCGCTCGCCGATCACCGCCCCAGCACCCACAGCCACATGCGCCCCGATAGACGCGTCCGCCTCGATCACCGCCTGCGCGCCGATGCTGGCGCTCTCGGCCACGACTGCGCTTTCATGGATGATGGCGCTCGGATGGCGCCCTGGCTGGACCGGACCTGAGGGATGGAGCAGGCGCGCGATACGCGCGAAGGCGACCCGCGGATCATCGCACAAAAGCGCATTCCCCGAAAACACGTCGCCATCGTCCTTGTGCAGTATGAGCGCGCCCGCGCGACTAGTCGCTATCAGCGCCCGATAGCGGGGCGAGGCGCAATAGGCCACATGCCGAGGCCCGGCGCGATTGAGCGGCGCCACGGCATCGATCTCGACCCCCTCCTGCCCGCGCAACGTGGCCGCAGCCACGTCCGCCAATTCTCGTAATGTGTACGCCATGTCCGTTCGGGTCGCGCCCGCCTCCGCCCGCCTTCTCGTCTCGAAGCCTAGCCACTGGCGACGATTCCCGCTAGTACATAAAGAGCG
Organism: Pseudomonadota bacterium; assembly: GCA_021827145.1. Taxonomy (GTDB): domain Bacteria; phylum Pseudomonadota; class Gammaproteobacteria; order Acidiferrobacterales; family Acidiferrobacteraceae; genus Acidiferrobacter. The sequence goes on along the minus strand of JAKAXK010000100.1, from coordinate 2,372 downwards.
TGCCCAACGTGAACTGGACGGCGCGCGTCTGATCCCCCGGCTGGGCATTCAGGGGCTTGGCGATACTGATACTCAAAGGCGCGATCGGCGAGAACCAGTCGAACGCGACGCCAAATGACGTACGAATCTGATTGAACGCGATGCGTTGGCCGGGGCCGTACACTTGACCCGCGTCGATGAAGGTCGACAAGCGCATAGAGCGGTTGTTCACCGAGGTGCCGGGCACGGGGAAGAAGAACTCCGCGCTCGCCAGTACACGCTTGTTGCCGCCGATCGGGTCATAGGGCGGCAGGCTATCGCGGGGGCCCAGGGATTCGTTCTGGTAGCCGCGCACGGAGTTGGCGCCGCCCGCATAAAAGTTCTTGAAAAACGGCAGGCTATGCGTGTTGCCATACCCGTTACCATAGCTCCACTCGTTGCTCAGCTTGAGGCTGTACTGGCGTCCGAAGGGAAAAAATACACTAGCCAGATAGGAGGCCCGGTAGTACTCGAGGCTACCGCCCGGCAGACCCACCTCCCCGCTCAACTGCTGATAGGTCCCGCTCGTGGGGAAGATGGCATTGTTCAGGGTGTTGCGCGACCAGCCGAAAGTGGCCTTGATGATATCGTTGGTCGATCCGTGGTGGGCCACGAAGTTCTGCGCCACCTGGGCACTCGTCGAGTTGACCGTGACCCCCACGCGCTCGGCGGCCAGACCGATATTGACGGTCCGATTGACCCCGATCGGGATGCCGTAGAACACCCCGGCCCCGACGGTGCTCTCGTTATAGGCCGCGGTGTAGGCGGCGGCGGCATTGAAGGAGCTGTCGTAGACATTGAAGCCGCGACTGATCCCCGAGTTCGTGTAGTACGGATTCACGTAGGTGAGGTTGATGTCCTTGTAAGCCACCGAGGTATCGGCCGTCACCGATACCTGTTTGCCGGTCCCGAGCACGTCCTGATACGACACCGAACCGTTGATGAAGATGCCGTAGAGGTCCGAGTATCCAAGACCCGCGACAATGCTGCCGGTCGGGCGCTCCTTCACGTGCACATCCACATCCACCTCGTTCGCATGTCCTGGCACGGGCGGCGTGGTCACGCGTACGGTCGTGAAGAAGCCGAGCCGTCGTAGCAGCGTCACGGACTGCTTGATGCGTTTGGCGGAAAACCACGCCCCCTCGTACTGGCGCATCGTGCGGCGCAGCACCGCATCCTGCGTCACGGTATTACCAAAGAATCGTATCCGCCGCACATAGACGCGCTGACCCGGCTCGACATACAGCGTGAGCGCAATAGTGTGGTTCCTGCGATTCACGGCCGGTACCACCCGGACGTTGGCAAAGGCATAACCGCGATCGCCCAGCTTGTGGATAATCCGGCGCGTACCCTTGGTGATGCGTTCGCGCGAGAATACCTGCCCGGGCTTTATACGCATCAAGGACGCGAGCGTCGCCCGCGCGAGAATCTGTCGACCGGCGAACTGGTAATTCGCAATGCGGTAGACATGCCCTTCGTGCACGTTCTCCGTGACATAGATCCAATCCTTACTCGGGGTGATGGCCACCACCGTCGATATCAGGTGAAACTGCAGATAGCCGCGATTCAGATAGAAGTTCTGCAGGTTCTCGATATCCGCCTCGAGTTTCTGGCGCGAGTAGCGATCGTTGCCGGTAAAGAAACTAAAGAGATTCGGGGGGCCAAGCTTGAAGCGGCCGAGCAGGCGTCCCTCTTTGTAGCGATGATTGCCAACGATGGTGATCTGCTTGATGCGCGCGATCTTGCCCTCGGTCACGGCGATGCGCACAGCGACGCGGTCGCGCGCCAAAGGCTTCACGGTCGTGACGACGCGCGCGGCGTAGTAGCCGCGGTTGAAGTATTGGCGTCGCAACGCCTGCTTGGTTTCATGCAGGAGCGCATGATTGAACACCCGGCCCTTGGCAAATCCCATGTCCGCGAGCGACTTGAGAAGCTTCTTGGGCTTTATGACGTGCGTACCTTTGATGGTGATGCTCGCGATGGCCGGCCGCTCACGCACCGCCACGATCAGCGTATGGCCCGCCGCCTCGAGCTTGACGTCCCGAAAGAATCCGGTCTTGAACAAGGCCTGGATGGCGCGCTCGGCGCGGATCGAAGTCAGCCTCTCACCCACCCGCAGGGGGAGATAGGTCATGACCGTGGCCCGCGAAATTCGCTTTAGGCCCGTGACGTTGATATGAGCAATCACAAAGGAAGCGGCCTGGGCCGTTCCCATGAGCGCGCCCATCAAACAGAGCGCCGTCAACCATTTTTTCATTGCTTGAAGCCCGCCTCGTTGCTTATCCGAGAATACGCGTAATGTCGTTATAGAAGGCAAGCATCATGAGACCTACAAGCAAGGTCACGCCGACACG
>JAKAXK010000099.1 GCA_021827145.1 Pseudomonadota bacterium | reverse complement strand
GCGTCCTTTCGGTCGGCTGGTCTATTTGATGCCTCCCTATGTCATAAGTCCGGAGGATCTGTCGATCTTGACCGCGACCATCGCCGCCGTGCTCGCGGACCTCTGAGGGAGGCACGAAAAGCCGCATTCGCCGAGGCTTGGCGTTCGGCGCGATGCGGCGGAATGCGGGTCATTCCGGCCCGCGGTTTCTTACTGGTGGGCCACGGCCGCTGAACGGTCAGCATGCGGACCTTGGTGCGAGGCCGTGGGGAGATGCATTCATGGATGGTCAAGAGAGGGGGTGCGATGCGGGGGGTGTTCATTACAGGGAGCGACACGGGTGTCGGCAAGACCGTTATCGGTGCCGCGCTGGCTCGGCGATTGTCCCTTGAGGGTCTGGCCGTACGGCCACGCAAGCCCGTGGAATCGGGCTGCGCCGCGGAACAAGACGGCGTCCATCCCGGCGACCGCGGGACCTATTATGCGGCGATCGGGGCCGGGAGGCGCTTGCGCGTATCGGGCCTTACCGGTTTCGCGAGCCGCTCTCGCCCGAGCGCGCGGCGGCCTTGGAGGGGCGGACTCTGCGCCTGGATGACCTGATCGAGGCATGTCGTGAAGAGGTCCGCCCTGGGGATTTTCTGTTGGTGGAGGGCGCCGGCGGATTCTATTCGCCGCTCACGGTCGATGCCCTGAATGCCGACCTGGCCGTGGCCCTCGGTCTGCCGGTGCTGGTCGTAAGCGCCGACCGGCTCGGCGCCATCCACCAGGCCCTGCTGACCGTCGAGGCCGTCGCGCGTCGCGGACTGATCCTGGCCGGGGTCGTGTTGAACCAGACGACGCCGGGTGGTGATCCCCACATGGATAACGGCGCCGATCTCGCCCGCTAGCTTCGGATTGATCCGGTTGTCATCCCTCATCACGATACCGAAGGCGACAGCGGAGTCTGGCGCGCAGCCGCCCCTTCCTTGGTGGTGATTATTGCCGCGCTCGCCCAGGGTACCGACGAATGAACCCGGCTCAGTTTGATGGTGCGCCGCGGCCCAGGCGCCGGGTCGTGGAATATGTCAGTGCGTGTCCACGTTGCGGGCGGTGGAACGTCTCGACCCTTGCCGAAGGATACTGTTCCTGCGAACCCATGTCGCCTACGAAACCCCACAATATTCGATGAGGGGCGCTGGTTATCATAGGAACGGCACGAGCCGGTGGGAGACGCGTCCCCGGTATTCGTTGTATCCGCCGGGACACATACCTTGCCCAGGGCGGCACCGGCAGCGACACCGGTCGAGCGCGAGCCGGCACTGGCGGGGGCGGGCGCGACTGTATAGTTTGGGTTTGCGTCGTGGCGACAGCCCACCGCCCATGAGTTGACGGCCTTAATTATTGTAACGACACTAATTGCTCATGGAGATCGATTTCGATCCCGATAGGCGCGACAAGACCATAATTGAAGGGGCCTGGATTTTGCTCGTGCCGACGAGGTGTTCGCGGGGCGGTACTTCACAGCCGAAGACGCCCGCGAGGACGACAGTGAGCCGCGCTACACCACGGTCGGAAAGCTGGATGGCCGGATGGTGGTTATGGTCTGGACGCCCCGCGGCGAAGCGCCCCGCATCATCAGCGTGAGGAAAGCCAATGAGCGCGAACAAACACTGTACGCCCACCGAGTGGATTGATCCGGACGACGCGCCGGAACTGAGTGACGCGTTCTTCGACCAGGCAGACGAGTATGTCGGCGGCAAGCTGGTGCGCCGAGGCCGTCCGAAGGCCGAAGCGCCCAAGCTGGCATTAACGGTGCGGTATGACGCCGATGTGATAGAAGCTTTCAAGGCCACTGGCAAAGGCTGGCAGACGCACATGAATGCCGCCCTGAAGGACTGGCTCAAGACCCACTCCCCGGCCTGAGCTGGGACTTCCAGAGTACCGACAAATGAACCCGGTTCAGCTTGATGGTGCGCCGCCGCCCGGGTGCCGGGTCGCGGAATCGGAGATCGTGCGCGCCGCCGGAATCCTGGATCGCGGCGGTCTGGTCGCGTTTCCGACCGAGACGGTCTACGGTCTGGCGGCGGATGCGCACAACGCCGAGGCGGTGGCGCGCGTGTTCGCAGCCAAGGGGCGTCCGGCCGACCATCCCCTGATCGTCCATATCAGCGATGTCGATCAGATGCGCCACTACGCGCGTGACATTCCCCCCGTCGCCTGGCGGCTTGCTGAACACTTCTGGCCGGGGCCCCTGACGCTGATCATGCGTCGTGCCCCGGGTCTCTCCAACAGCGTCACAGGGGGCCAAGACACGGTCGGTCTGCGCGTCCCGGCGCATCCCACGGCGCTTGCCCTGCTCAAGGTCTTCGGGCGCGGACTCGCCGCCCCTTCGGCGAACCCGTTCGGCGGCGTGAGCCCGACCACCGCCGCGCATGTCGCTTATGGCCTTGGGGGCGCGGTGGATATGATCCTCGATGGCGGCGCTTGCGCGGTCGGCCTCGAGTCCACCATTCTCGATCTCAGCAGGCCCGTGCCGCACCTCCTGCGCCCGGGGGCGGTGGCGCCGCGGGCGCTGGCCGCGGTCCTCGGCCGGACACCGATATTATCAGCGACCGGCGGTCCACGTGCCCCCGGACGCCTCCCTTCCCATTACGCACCCGCGACTCCTTTGCGGCTCGTCACCGACCCGGATCGCGAGTGGCGTTATGGTTCCCGGCCGCTGGCGGTGATCGCCCTCCATCCTCCGGCCCGGGGACCTGTGCGGTGTCGCTGGCTGGTGATGCCGCGGGCGGCCGACGCCTATGGCCGCGTCTTGTACGCACGTCTGCGCGCGATCGATCGCTGGGCTTGCCGCGTGGTTTTGGTCGAGCGGCCGCCCGTTACCGAGGCATGGGACGCGGTCCGCGACCGTCTGGAGCGCGCCGCCAGGGGCGATTGCGCCCGCGAGATTCGGGCGCGCCAAGGGCCCGGCGTGGCGCGCGGACCGAGGGGTCGCGGTTTTCGTGGTCGCGGGGTCGGGTCACCGCAAGATTAGGCCGCAATCACGCATCGGCGATTCCAGGACGTGACGCCATGACGTCCAGTGTGTCGTCCCGCGAGGTTTCTCGGTCGGGTTTGTATGGGATTTTAGACGCGATGTCTAGCGGTCTTAGTTCTTCGCGGATTCGCTTTACGTCTCTTTCGTCCGTCTCGTCATAGGTCTAGAAACAGATTACTGTTGTATTTGGACTTGTTGCGTTCGAGCTAGGGCCCGCCGTTGCCATTTTGCAGAACCTCCAGGCGCGCTGTCCTCTGTGGCATGCCGCATGCCTCCCGAACTGTGTTAGTGAGCGCAAGCGGAACGTAACCACCTTCCTTAGGTTCTCGAGTCCTTTCGCTATGCCCCATTGTTTCCTTTCAGCGCATCGCGAGTACGACTCGTTAACCTCTGATGGTGTTTAATTCTTATCGGAATTATTAGCTTCCTTCACCATGGACGTTCCTGACCGTACACGCATAGTGCCCCCTATAATGCCGCACGGCGGTATAGGATAAGCTCAGGCGTGTGCATGGAGCGAAATACCCAGAGCATTGACGACTTTCAGGATTGTGCTGAAATCCGGACTGCGCTCCCCGGAAAGCGCCTTGTATAGGCTTTCCCGGGAAAGTCCCGCGTCCCGCGCGACTTGACTCATTCATTTTGCGCGGGCGATGTCGCCAAGCGCCTTGGCAATAAAACTCGCATCACCATCGGCTTCTTCCAGGCAGGCCTCCAGGTACGCCGCCATCTCTTTTGGGGTGCGCAGGTGTTCTGCCACACCGTACCGACTCGTCTTAGTTTTGGGCATAAGTCACATACTCCTACCGTAAGTCTCTAGGCGGAAAGATGCCTCGCTAATGTCAAGGCCTCGCAAATATCGGCCTTTTGCGATCCCTTGTCGCCGCCACCCGCGCAGGGAACTCCGCGAAGAAGGCGGCGCTGATGTTTGCTAGGCACAGAAAGATCGACGAGTTGATTGACACAATCAGGGTTAGGAAGGGCCCCGAAAGTGCCATGAAACCGACGCGTCATATAACCTTGGTTTATTGGCGGATCTCTTGTCCAGGGATTGAACTCAGACTGACTGTGCCACTCAGTTCACTGAAGGCGCCCCTCGCTTGACTACCATAAGTCTTCTAACGTGGCGACGAACTGCTTCCGCATCTAAAGGGCCTCCATGTCCTATGTGGAATCTTTCAAAACCGGCATCTAGCAAGCGTTTCGGCTCGGAAGCGACCGCTTGAGGATCATCTTCAAAGGGAGAGCGAATTGCCCGGCCCTTTCTGATAATCCCACCAATCAGAATACCGGATGCGACAAGATCACCTACCAATGCATCCTTACTGCCAAGTTCTAATGAAATAGATCCAGCTGTGTGTCCTGGAGAGCGCTTGATCCTACCCGCGATGCCGTATCTGTCTAAATCGAACGCGGCACCGTCTGAAAGCAGGATGTCCGGCTTAAACGCGGTATACGGTTCGTGCGGTACTGGTGTTTTGAGAAATAGAGAGCCAGCCCAACCAGTCGAGCAGTAAGTCATCTTCTTTTCGCCAACGTAGTATTGGATATCGCCTTCGTGCCCAATGATCGGTGTGCCTGATAATTCGCGCAGACGAGCCGCACTCCCAGCGTGGTCGATATGCGCATGTGTAACTACGACAAGCTTTAACTCCTTCAGGGTGAGCCCATGCTTTTCTAGAGTTTTTGTTACCTTGACTTCCGATCCTGGTAGTCCAGTATCTACAAGAATACAGCCTTTTCTTGTGACTACCAAATACGCATTTACCATATCAAAAGGGAAAATGGGTATGCGGATTATTCGAAGTGAATCCATCACGCATTTACCTCGGGCATCTGAGGACCATGTTGGGGTCAATCCGTGATTAACTGTGATACAGTACTTCTAGTAACGCAAGTACGCACAAAAAAGTAGTATAGTTTCCAAAAGGTAACCGTTATGAATAAAAAATGGCATACAGAAAACCCGCTAAGCTGCCCTATGTTGGCAACGATCAATGTGATTGGCGGCAAATGGAAACCGATTATTCTTCATATCCTGTCTTCGGGAACCGTGCGCTTCGGAGAGCTCAAGCGCTATATCACGCCCATAACTCAGAAAATGTTGACGCAGCAACTACGTGAACTTGAGGGAGATGGAAGTATCCGAAGGAATGTGTATGCCGAGGTGCCGCCCAAAGTGGAATACTCCCTCACAAACAAGGGGCGCACGCTGAAACCGATACTGGACGATCTCTATAAATGGGGGCAGGAGAACGCGCTGGCCGATTGAATATGTCAAAGCAGATGAAAACATCCGTATAGATACGGGAATCCTCACAGGCCTCGCGGCCTTCTTACGTTTTCAGAAATCAACCGCAGAGCCCTTAAACGACTTAGGCTGGGAAGGCGGGGTTTTTGAAAGCCTATGCGCTGACAATAAGGTTGTTTTCAGCTAGAAGACCGCATGGGTCCGGCCGCACCCCCAGCACTCACCCAACTGAATCCGTTGTGGTGCTCTATCCCGATTGGTTTTCTTCTAAGGCGCTGCAATGTTCAAGGATGCGCCTGGGGATGGGCGTTGCGCCGCACTCCTCGGTACCATTGAGGATGCGCCACAATAGTGTCTCTTGGGCAGCAGGCGAGTCCGGATTGAGGGAATGGTGCGTTACGGTTTGCGCTTGGGCAAGTCGCAGGCCAGAGGCTCGTTCCGAAACCCCATTTTGCTCCAAAAGATCAGGCCTGGGCAGATACCGGTTATCCCCGCAAAGGTCAAGAATGCAAAGGGAAGATACAGAACCCAGCTCACCTTGTCGAATCCTGTGAGCCCAATACCCAGTAGAATCACTCCGGCGACTGACAGGAATAACATACGCAGTGCGCTCATGGATTGTTCTCCTTTCTCAGTGGGTAGGTGTTGTGTCAGCACCACGCCCGAGCATTATTGTGTTTCTAGGCATATGGTATCCGAAAGACGGGAGGGGGAAAAGGCGTAGCGGACAATAGCGGAGATCCTAGCCGACCGTCGGTGCGGCCGGTGCCATGGGGCATCCCAAGCACAAACGCGGTTTGCTGCTCCCTCACCTTCGCCATTCGGCAGTCCGGGCATTGTTCACGATGTCGCGATAGTGACGGGGGCCGTCCGTGAGGGGTGACGCTCCTGTAGGCTGGCTTCGTGCAGGCGTTTATCGTTTCGACCGCACGGTGTTCCCGCGAGGTCAGGACGTCGAGGCCGTTGTCGTGGCCGTGCCATTTTCCGAAAAAATCGGTGTCGTGCCCGGGTCATGGGCGATAGCGAGGATAGGCACGTGGATCCTCGGTGTCGTCCCCAATGGATCACGCGGACGACCTCGCCTTGGTGGACCGAGCCAAGTTCACGACGAGACATACCCGCTGTCACTCCCCGTCGGGCCGGCCGCGGGTTTCTTTGTGAGGTGTTTATGAAGACCCAGAACTCCAAGACGCGTTCGCGCTCCAAGAGGCGCGCGGAACCAAGGCTATCGCGCACCATAGGCCCGCCGATTGGCAGCGCGCCTTGCGCCGACAATTCGAGCGCGAGCAATCGTTCCGTTGGGAAAATCTCGGAGACGAACCGATATTCTCCGACTACCAGGTGACCAACCCGGCGAGCCGGTCCCGCTATCGGGTGGCGATTCGCGGCTTGGGTCCGGACGACAACCGTTGCTCCTGCCCGGACTTCGCGACCAACGAGCTTGGCACCTGCAAGCATATCGAGTTCGTGCTCGGCAAACTCCTAAGGAAGCGCGGCGCCAAGGCTATCTTCACCCGCGGGTATCAGCCGGTGTTTTTCGAACTCGTCTTGCATAACGATGGTCGGCGGCAGGTCCGGTTTCGCCCCGGCACCGATTGCCCGGCGGCCTTGCACAAGGCCGCTCGTGGGCTTTTCGAGGGCACGCATGGGGGCTTGCGTCCCGATCGTGTCGGCGAACTGGAGTCATTCATCGGCGCCGCGGCCAAGATGGGGCATGAGTTGAAGGTCCCGGAGGAGGTTCGGGATTTTGTCGCCGGACTGCGCGATGCCGCGCGCAGGGCCCAGGTTCTCGACCATCTATTCCCACGCGGCGCTGCCGACTGGGGTCGCGCGCGGCTCATGAAGCTTGCGCTTTATCCTTATCAGGTCGAGGGCGCCTTGTTCGCGGTACGCGCGGGCCGCGCCTTGATCGGCGACGAGATGGGGCTTGGCAAGACCGCTCAGGCGATCGCCGCCGCGGAGATTCTGGCGCAGCACTTCGGGGTCTCGCGCATGCTCGTGATCTGCCCGACATCGCTTAAGTATCAATGGCAGGTGTTAACGATCATGTAAATCCGCGTCTATGTGTCAAAAAGACGCGGATCTTGATGATCGCCTACAGCAGGGGGAGATCATGCGCTTTGCCGGCCGCAAGGCGCGGGTGATCACGCAGGGGCGCGCGCAGCGGCAGAAGGATTATGCGCAAGACGACTTCTGCAAGATCACCAATTACGAAAAACTCGATCCCGACCTCGATCTCATCGCTGATCGGGCACCGGATCTCGTCATGGTGGACGAGGCGCAGCGCGTCAAGAACTGGAACACGATCGCGGCACGCGCCTTGAAGCGTATCGACAGTCCCTACGCCATCGTGCTCACCGGGACGCCACTCGAGAACAAGCTCGAGGAGTTGATTTCTATCGTTCAGTTTGTGGATCAGCACAGACTCGGGCCCACCTGGAGGCTTTTGCATGAGCATCAGGTGCGCGATGAGGTGGGACGCGTAACCGGCTATACCGGTCTTGAAAGAATTGGCCAGACGCTTGCGCCCATCATGATCCGGCGGCGCAAGGCCGAGGTCCTGCGCCAGCTTCCGGGGCGTACCGATAGCACTATCCTCGTCCCCATGACCGAGGCGCAGCTGCGTTATCACGAGGAGAACGCGGACATCGTCGCGCGCATCGTTCAGCGTTGGCGCAAGACGCGCTTTCTGTCGGACAAGGACCAGCGACGTCTTACCTGCGCCCTGCAGAATATGCGCATGGCCTGTAACAGCACCTATCTCCTCGATCAGGAGAGCGATCATGGCGTAAAGGCCGACGAATTGGTGGC
>JAKAXK010000098.1 GCA_021827145.1 Pseudomonadota bacterium | reverse complement strand
AGGAACCGGAAAATGTTGACCGGCACCACTCGGGCCCGCTGCCCGACAAAGCCTAAGGACAGGCCATAGACCGCATGGGCGAGATAGACAGTCAAGGGAAATTTCACAGGCCCGAAATCCTGACCGAATATGCCTGCACCCAAGATATTCATAACGGGACTCAACATGAAGATAGTGGCGATACCCAAGGCATAGAGCAAACCTACCCACCAGCGTTGACGACCAAAGATCGCAAAGTAGATGAACGCAAAACCGATGCCGTTCCAGAAATGGTCCCCCCATCCGATCAAGTTCGACACCCAGTCCGGCCCCGCCATGAACCGATTTGTCAGCAACACACCGAGCAGCATCGGCAAAGACCCCGGCATGCCATGGAAAACCCGAAATCCGATCACCCGGACCACTTCCATGACAATCGTGCCGATAACTCCGCCCACAAGTGCCAGCCATACCACGGTTGCAACGCTACGCCACCCGACCGTGCGCGCGATTACCGCAATCCCCACCCATATCGCGACCGCCGGTGCAATGGCCACCTCACCCAGCCTATGCAGACTCACGGCCCCAGTCGCCGAGGCCGTGAAGGCGAGCGGCGACACAGCGGCTGCCGCCAGCGCCACGAGCGCAGCGAACACCTCAGCTACGGACCCATACCGGATATCGTTCATGGGAAGTCTCCAAATGTTGGAAAAAGGGACGCGCAAATAAAGTCGCGCGTCCCGGCCTGCGTTTCCTTGCTATTATTCCGTGGCCTGTTGGGCTACCATGCCAAACTTCTTGTTGAGCATGCCGCCCATCATTCCGAGGCTCGGTGATACCTGCGTAAGAAGCGCGGATGGTTCAAAATAGCCCACGTAGGTCCGGTGGCTTTGCGTCCAGACATAGATCCGCGCAGGCAACACTGCTCCAGCCGCGGGATCCATGCTGAAGGCCTTTTTTCCCATCACCGGATTGCCCACAAGAAACGCCTCACCCTGAAGATGCAGGCCTGTCATCGCAAGCACTTTGCTCTGATTAACGCGCCCCATTACCATCATATTATTGTGCGCGACTGCCTCCTTTAATGCGCGAACAGTGCCCACGAACCCGTGGCGTGAAGGGACCTTTATAAAATTGCCTTGTCCTGCAAAGGCTGGGGCTGCCAAGACCGAGCCCACAACAAAAAGGCCGGTAGCGGCATGTCGCTTCATCTTATTCGCGTACGGCATCTTGGTATTCATGTGTCTGCTCCTATAGGTTGTTATAAACACTCTTGTGTCAAGGCCAGTTGCAATGTAGCGTTCGGCAAGTGCACGGCATGGCACCTTGGAACGTCCGTAGACTTAGTCGCAATAATCACCGAGTTCTTACGAAGATCACGTTGTCTAACACACACCTTCAAATAGGCCACTGATCCTGTCGCTCGGAGACCTAGGAATAACGAAAACTCCTCACGCAACCAATGACGACGACACGTTTCCCTTTAGAACGTGGCCAATCTGGCGGAGAGGCATATGGTCGCCGATATCAGCGCCGTAATAGGCCGCGAGAATTTCCCTTCGTGGTCCAATCAAAAAATCCGCGGGAAGTCTCGAGAATGCTGATTCTGGGCGGGCAAAACGGTAATCCCGGTCCCGGAGTGCCCGCATGAGCGTCGGCACACGGAACATTCCCAAAACCATACCGATGAACGATGTCTTGACGCCATAGCGACCATAGAGCACACCAGAAGGATCAGCAATTAGCGGAAATGGTAGACCCCGGCGGCTCATGGCGGCGCGAATAGAAGCCGGGCTCGATTCGAATACGCCGATGATATGAACGCCAAGCTCGCCTAGGTGCTCCGCCTCTTGCGACAAGCGAACAAACCGCATCGTACAGAACGGACAGGTGGCGTAGCGAAAAAACGTCAACAGCACTGTTTTCTCTCTGTAGTCCGATAACCGTAGCAGGCGACCATCCAAATCGAGCATCTCAAAATCCGGTGCATATTCTCTGGCTTGCAACTTGCCCATCGTAAGTCTCCGGTTATGATCGAGTGTATCGTGCCATCGTATAGTCGTGCGGCCGTGGCGTTTATTACACACGAGTCATCATCATGGTCTTTTTTATGGAGTCGATGGTCATAACACCGGATTAATGCCTAATTGTCCGCCGGTTTGGCAGGAGTGGTCCGCACACGTTGCCGGCGCGCATGGTATTCCACACGATTTGTTATACGGGGACGTGTAATAAGTTTGCCCCGCCCGCGACTAAGGATATGAACGCAAGTGCATATTCGTTAATTTCTAGAGTCAATAGGGGATCCACTATGTCTATTATGTGCAAGATAAAACACTCGTGCTGCGCCACCCAGGGATTGTGTGTACACGAAAAAATAATGTTTTTGTTTGTCATTCTTATGGTTACTGCGGCAATCGTTCACTGGGGTCTGCAATGATTGTACGGATCCGCATAGATTTCGTGATGTTCTAACGGGCGAGAGGGCTTTCTAGACAAAGGCTATTGCTGGTGTTTCACCTACCGACGCTTTTTATTCGCTCGTGGACATGACGCTTAGTGCGCCACACCGGTTTACACCCCGTCGGTAGCCACCAGGGAATCTCTAAGACCCGACCACCCCAAGGCGCACTTGTTTAAAAAAGGTGGATCGGGTGCGCTTCCCGCCAAAATCCGATATAGAAGATGCGGCTAATTACTGTCATCGATATTTCTCGACGTCGCATCCTTCAACATATCGCGAATGCGCGCCTTTGCCGCATCGTTCATATGCGGCGGGTTTTTCTGGTGGCCCAGGGTATGGAAGGCATTGTCCACCCAATGCAGTTGACGCGCGTAACGGCGGCAAAATACACAGAACATAAGATGTATCTTAAGGGCCAGGCGCTCTTTTAATCCAAGGGATTTTTCACGCTGCGCGGAAAGCAGGCGCGAAACGTCGCGACACGACAGCATGATGCGCTTCATCATGACAGAGGATCCTTTTGGGCAAATCGGTGCCCAAGGCAGAGGCTCAGCTGCAACCGAGCGCGATGCAACAGTACAGAGAGATGGTTCAACGTCACGGCAAGAACGGTGGCACAAGCGGGCATATCTTCTCCATACCACTCTCGCAGCACAAATGCCGTTCGTTGCCGCTCAGGCAATTCATCGAGACAATTCCGCAAGACGATCCGAAATTCCTCCCTCTCCATCGCTTCTTGAGGGCCACATTCCCACGTTCTCTGTCCAGCTGCCCAGCTACCGTCTGCCTCAAAGGCGGATTCCTCTATTCCCACATCCCCGTCGTCCGTATCGATGTCGATCATTGGTGGCGTGCGCGCCTTGCGTCTATGGTGATCTTGGATCTTGTGTTCCAAGATGCCGTAAAGCCACGTCCGTTCGCGCGATGCGCCCCGAAAACTGGTGTGGGCGCGCCATGCCGCCAAGAGCGTCTCTTGAACGAGATCTTCGGCGATGGTGGCGTCACCGGTCCGAAAATAGGCATGGCGGTAAAGATCGTCCCCGTAACGGTCGACCCATTTATCCGGATCGCATGTGTTGATGCTATTGCCACTTTCCGGCATGGACCATTCCTGCTTGAATATCATAAGATTTGGTACATAGCGAATCTGGGACCACATTCCGCAATGGCCCGTTCTCGATATATATCCATAGCCACATCTCCACCGCAACGATCATACCCCCAACGGGCCGATGTCCAGCTCCTGCTGCGAACGGCATGACCATGATCATCATGCCAATTACGCCAGAGCCAGGGAAGCAGGCCGCTGCAAAAATCTGGTACGGACCAGAATTCCGGATGATAGGTCCTGAGGTGGCGCTCAACCATGCATCTTGTGCAGCCAATTTTCTCGCGCAAGATGATGGTAGACAGTCTTCTGGGAAGGGTCGAGGACTCGGTAGCCTTTGATGTGATATGGGATCATTTCATAACCCAGGTAGGCTTGGGCGTGCGCAACCGATCGCACATCCTTAATGAGCGTCCTGACAGACGGATCGGGCACACTGGCATCTGAGCGATACCGCCGGTAGGCGTGCTTGAGGGCAGCAACCCCCTTGATAGTCGCCCGCATCATACCCACCCTCAATCGCCGCTCCTCACGGATTTGCGCGGCTGTCAGATGGAGTGCCGCGGCGTGCATGAGGTCCCAATGCGGTCCCGGATGAAACTGATAGAAATTCGCCGGAAAGCCCAGCGAGTGCCGGACAAAATACACGTGTATTTTGGCCATGGCACTACCGTTGGTCGTCTGGGCGCGCCCTACTCCTAGGCTCGCTACCGCCAGCACCGCTGCCATCATCGCATGCCCTGCTTTTTTCATCCGTTGCACCCTCGCTTGCTTGTATGTGTTTCCTCGGCTTCACAAAATGGCAAGCCCGTCACACCCTTAGTCGCTATGGATACGAATTCCTTACAACGGGTAGAGATGGGCGGCTTTGTTGGCGTGAAACCCTGCTTGCGCACCCCCTATAAATCGCGGATACCGTGGCTCGCCATGGGCTTGGGTGAGTGCCTGGAAGCGTATGACTGCTTTTTTCGCGCCACCGGAATTCAGACTTCGCATTCGGCAATTCCAACGCCAAAGTATCCGGTGACGCCCTCTGAATCCTACAAGATAGGGCTGATGATCTTTATCTTGCGGCCTAAAGTTGCCAGCGATCTCAATGAGATTTCCCTTGGCATTCAAGTCTTTCTGCAGAAATCCGGTGGCCTCAATCTGACTACACCACCAACCCGGCGATCAGATTTGGCGCTCGGCGCCGGATCGGATTCGGCTGGCTCGTCGCTGTAAAGATCGGGGGGCATCTTCTTCAGCGGACGCGCAATACATGTTGCGTACGCTGGTAGCGAGCCCCGCAAACAGGGTCGGAAAGTCGTGGATTAGAGCCCCCTCCTTGCGGTATCGCCGCGCGACCATCGCCTCAGCTGCAGCGGAGCGCTCCGCAGGTGCCACCGGGTCGCGACTGGCCTTAGCGGTTCGAGCTTTGTCATCGAAGAGCCACTCGCGCCAGCCCCTCAGGCGCCACTCGACACAGCAGGCGAGTAGGCAGAGGAAGGTGTGGGCCCGGACCGCAATACCCCCCACACAGAAGGGGCATTGCGGGCCGTGGACAACCCCCTCTGCGTGGGGGCACGGCCCGTTGCCCGCGGCCGGCAATGGCGAAACGCGCGCACGACCTGCGAGAGCAATTCGTGGGGGCGCAGAAGAGTCTCGCGAGGGGTTTGCGCCCCGCGAAAGCATTGCATCCAACAGCGGGGCACGCCATGACCGCCTGTTTCACCACGTAAACCGTGAAGTCGGCCCCACCCACAGGGGGTGAGTCAATGAACGTGGTGCGGTAAGGTCACGGCTGACAGGAAAGATCTTTATCCGGTCCGCGCCTGAGCGCAGCGAGCGCAAGAAGGCGAGGAGGATGTCAAAAATGTGGCGTCCCCAAGGGGATTCGAACCCCTGTTACCGCCGTGAAAGGGCGATGTCCTAGGCCTCTAGACGATGGGGACCTATGTACTACGCCGCCCCTTGCGACCGGTCAGGCGACCGGGTCGACAACAGGCGTCGAAGGCCCGGTACTCTAAGGGCTCGATGCGCCAAAAGCAAGCCCGCCGCCATCGCCCCGCGAGCGACCGCCCTCTGGCCGGGACCGACGGGCGCGCCGGGCCAAGGAGGACCATGAGGCTCTGAGCGGTCAGCACGCTTCGGCCGCCCCGACCTTAATCCAGACCATACTTTTTGACTTTATACCACAAGGAGCGCTCGCTTATGCCTAATTGCCGGGCGGCCCGCGCCTTGTTGCCCTGCGCCTCCCCAAGCGCCTCGCGGATCAACTTCTCCTCGAGGCCCTCGAGGGCACTATTGAGCTGCTTGCATGCCGCCGCAGGCGCGGGCGTTCCCGTTTCCCGCCCGGGCACTTCTGCCAAAGGGAAGTGCCCCACATCCAAGACCTGGCCCGCGGCCAGGACCACCGCCCGCTCGACGACGTTTTTTAATTCCCGCACATTCCCGGGCCAGGAATAGGACTTGAGCCGCGCCATAGCCTCGTCGCTGATACCAAGGCCCGCCGACTCCGAACGCCCGAATTCAACCAGAAAGCGGTGCACGAGCCCTGGAATGTCTTCCGGCCGATCACGAAGCGGGGGAAGCGTTATACTGAAGACATTGACTCGGTAGTACAGGTCCTCACGCAGGCGGTTTTCGGCTATGGCCACCTGCGGGTCGCGGTTAGTCGCGGCAATGAGCCGGATATCGATGGGCACGGGCCGATTGCTGCCCAGGCGCTCGATGACGCTTTCCTGGAGGACACGCAAGAGCTTGGCCTGCAAACCAATCGGCATTTCCGGCAGTTCATCCAGAAACAGTGTACCACCGTGGGCAAGCTCGAACTTGCCCACACGGTCCTTGTGCGCGCCGGTGAAGGCACCCTTCTCATAGCCAAAGAGCTCGCTCTCCAGCATCTCGTCCGGGATCGCGGCGCAGTTGATCGGCACGAACAGCTCCTCGGCCCGAGGGGACGCGCGATGAATCGCGCGCGCGACGAGTTCCTTGCCCGTTCCGGTCTCCCCAGTGATCAAAACGGTCGTCTTGTTCGGAGCCACCAAGCGAATCTGTTCATAGATCGCTTTCATCGCCACGCCTTCGCCTACGAATCCGCCCCACTCTCTTTCAATCTCGTGTCGCAGAAAATCGTTTTGACGGGCCATGTCGCGGGCAGCAAGGATCCGATCGATAGTGCCCTGTAGGACCGGCATATCGAAGGGGCGCAGCATATATTCACAGGCACCCAACTTCATAGCCTCGACCGCGCTCTGTATCGTCCCGTGCGCGGTAATGACTATGACTGGCAGGTTATTGCCCTGGGTCCGAAGCGCGTTCAGGAGCTCGATGCCGCCCATTCCGGGCATTCGCAGATCGCTTATGACGAGATCCACGGGCCCGCCCTGAATCCTCTGTAGGGCCTCGTGACCGTCGGCCGCCGACGCCACCTCATGGCCCATCTTCCGCAACATGATCTCAAGCACACGACGCATGCGCGGCTCGTCGTCGACCACCAGTATCCGTCGCCCGCTCACGCAAGTCTCCCTTGTCTCATTGGCAGCGCCACGCGAAATTCCGCCCCTCCAAGCACGCTGCGTCCCACCGTAACATCCCCTCCATGGGCGGAAACGATCTGTTGCACAACGACCAACCCCACGCCTATTCCTCCTTCCCGCTTATGAAACAAGGATTCAAAAATCTTTCCATAATCCTCCTCTGGGATCCCGGGACCATTATCGGCCACTTCGACGATAAGGCGACCCGGAACGCTCCTTGTGCGCACACTCACGCGCCCATTCTCTGACACCGCTTGTACGGCGTTCATAACGAGGTTCAAAAAGACCTGCGTCATCTGTTCTGGATCACATTCGCAGTAGGGATTCGGCGAATCCAAGGACTCTTCAATCCGTACCCCCGACTTCTCGATACGGGCGAGCAACATCACGACGCAACCGTGAAGGAGCGCATGAACGTCCGTCATCCGAAATACGGGCGGGCGTGGACTGACGCTATCCAGCATACCAGACACCAGTCGGTTCAAGCGCTCGGTCTCGCTCTCTATGAAACCGACGAGCTCGCGCCCCTCCTCGCTCAAAGCCGCTTCATTCTGCAGAATCTGGGATGATGATCGTAGGATGCCCAGCGGGGTCCGAAGTTCATGCGTCATAACCGCCGCCATCTCGCCCATCATCGCAAACCGCGAGGCCCTCACGAGATTTTGTCGGGCTCGGTCGAGATCACCCACAGTCTCCACGAACGCCGCGGTCAACTCCCCTACTTCATTGCGTGGAGCACGGGGCGGCGGCGGAAGGGTCTTGTCGGCCCGAAATCGACGAGTAAAGGTGGTCAAGGCCACGATGGGCCGGGCGATGCTGTTACCGACCCATAACGATGCCCAGGTGGCAATGGCAAGGGTGGCGAGCAACAGGACCAGGAAAAGCACTGAAAGCCTGTGCACTGGCCGCAGCGCTAGGTTCACGGGTTCGATGACGAGCGTCACCCAATTCAATCCAGCAAAGGCGCCATAGCCCCGCGATCGACTAAACCCCACAATGACCCGCGAGACATGGAGCGGTCCCCCTTTGAGTGTGACGACACCTTTATCTGACAGATGCGCGAGCCACAGCTTCAGGCGATGATCGGAA
>JAKAXK010000009.1 GCA_021827145.1 Pseudomonadota bacterium | reverse complement strand
CTCATCGCCCTGGTCGGTGACCGCCCGCACCGGGACTGGTCACCCCCGAGACCCTCGCGCTGGCAACCCCCGGCGGCGACACTCGCGCCCATCGCGGCCTTGACGCGCCGTCCGGATCTTCGGTTGGCGGCGAGCGAACGCCGCTACCGCCAATCCATGCACCGATACCAACGCGCCCGCCGGCTGGGATGGATGACGATAGGCGCAGGCGTCGCGCTCGACCGGCAGGTCCTACGCGGCGTTCCGCCACAACCCATCGACCGATCCATCGAATTGAGCGCCTCACTGCCCTTGCCGTTCTGGAACCGTAACCAGGGTAACCGATCCGCGGCGGCGGCCCGGGTCGTTCAGGCGCGCACGCGCCTGCAGGCGCTGCGCTGGCGCATCCGCCACGACGTTGCCCGCGACCTCTTCACGCTTCAACGTCTGCAAGCACGCGAACGGCGCCTTGCCAGGCTGTGCAAACAAGCCCGGCACGCGACGGCCTTGGCATTGCAAGGCCTGAGGTTGGGTCAGGTACACACGGCCAGCGCGCTGGCCGTATTTACGGACCAACTCACCCTGACTGCGGCCTACCTTAAGACGAAAGCCGCGACAGCAGACGCGCGTACGACCCTACGCATAGCTTTGGGCGGACCTAAGGAGACTTCATGATCAACACCCCCGTCAAGGCGACCGCCATACTGGCGCTCGCCTTCGCCACCGTTCCCGCTCTCGCCCACCGCTCTCCCGTGGTCCAACTGAACGCCGCGAACATGCGCGCGCTCACGCTCAGACTTACCCCGGCGCGCGTACATACGCTTTACGCCCATCGAACCTTCTACGGTGCGTTTACCTTGCCTCCGGACGCACAAGCCGTGGTGACACCACGGATCCGAGGCCGCGTGACGGCCCTCTACGCGACCATAGGGGCTTATGTACATCGGGGCGCGCCGCTTGCGCGCGTGCAATCCCTGCTTGTGGGCAATCCCCCGCCCAGCGTTCTTGTTCATGCCCCCATGAGCGGGGTCGTAGATACGAGGCCCGCGGTCCTGGGCGAGGCCGTGGTTCCAGGCACACCCCTCTACCATCTGATCAAGCCCCACCGGCTCTGGCTCAAGGTCTATGTCTATCAGAAGGACATCGCATCCATCCGTTTGGGAGAGCAGGCCAGCATCCGCGCCCTCGGGGTCGCCGCGCGCCTGCGGGGGCGCGTCGTCATGATGGCCCCACGCATCAATCCCCGGCGCGGCGCGCAGACGATATGGCTCTCACTCGCCTCTACACCCGCAGCGCTGAAACCTGCGCTCTTTGCCCGTGCACGCATAACCATAGGCGCCGCCCGGACCGTCGCCGTACCGAGGGCGGCCATCGTGGATGGCGACGGCCGACCCGCGGTATTCGTCGCAGCGGCCCCCGGCCGCTTTCTCTATACGCCCATAGGCATTGGCATATGCGAACACGGCTATTGCGGGGTCTCGGGACTTAAAGCCGGCGCGCGCGTCGTCACGCAAGGCAACACCGAGCTCTATACGCTGTGGTTGACCGGCGGCAAACTCGAGGCGGACAGCTGATGTTCGACTTTTTGATCCGTCTATCCCTGCGCAGCCGTGCCCTGGTCCTCGGGGTGTTCGCGATTCTCGCCGGGACGGCCCTGCTTGCCTGGCGCAGCATGCCCATCAACGTCTTTCCCGCCTTCGCCACGCCGCGCGTGGTCATAGGCACCACCCTGCCCGGCATGGCGCCGCGCGACATGGAGGCGCTCATCACCTACCCGATCGAGACCGCGGTGAGCGGCACGATGGGGATACGCGTGGTGCGCTCGAAGACCACGCTTGGGGTATCGCTCGTGACGGTCGTCTTTCACGCCGGCACCAACATCTACCACGATCGCCAGCTGATCGCCGAACGACTCCAGAACCTGCAGTCACGATTGCCGGCGGGCGCCCATGGGCCGGAGATATTCCCGCTCACATCGGCCATCGGATGGCTCGTCAAGTATTCGCTCACAAGCCCGACCCTGCCCGCTCAAGAACTCCGCACCCTGGCCGACTGGGTGATCCGCCCCCGACTCCTGTCGGTGGGTGGGGTAGCCGACGTCGCCGATATTGGCGGCGCCGTCACGCAATACCAGATCGCGCTTGACCCCACCGCCATGCAGGCCTATCGGGTCGGCGTGGGCGATGTGGCGCGCGCCGTGCGCGGCGTGAGCCGGGATCTGCCGGGTGGTCTCGTGGAGACACCCGGACAGCAGCTGATCGTATCGGCGGCCGGTCGGCTCCATGAAGGCGACGCCCTGTCACGCCTGCGGCATACCCTGGTCGCGATGCGCGACGGCCTCCCCATAACCCTGGCCCAGGTCGCCCACATCCGCCGCTGGCACGCCATACGCCTGGGCGCCGCGGCCTTGGGTGGGGCGCCCGCGGTGGTGGGGACCGTGTACAAGGCTTATGGCGCCGGTACCATCACAACCACCCGGCACGTGCTGGATACCCTACGCGCGGCGCGGCGCGCACTCCCGCCCGGCGTCACGATGAATACCCATATCTTCCGGCAGTCGACCTTCATCAAGGCCGCCATCCACAACCTCTGGACCGCGCTCTGGCAGGGTGCGCTCATCGTCATCCTCGTGCTGCTCGTGTTCCTGGCCAATTGGCGGGCCTCGCTTGCGACCTTTATCGCCTTACCCGCCTCGTTCGCGCTCGGGACCTTGATCCTTTACGCCTTTCATGCGGGCGTCAACGCCATGACGCTAGGCGGCCTCGCGGTCGCCATAGGCGAGGTCGTCGACAACGGCATCAT
This sequence comes from Pseudomonadota bacterium, assembly GCA_021827145.1. Taxonomy (GTDB): domain Bacteria; phylum Pseudomonadota; class Gammaproteobacteria; order Acidiferrobacterales; family Acidiferrobacteraceae; genus Acidiferrobacter. The sequence goes on along the minus strand of JAKAXK010000009.1, from coordinate 39,642 downwards.
TACCGTCGAGAACATCGTCCGTCGTCTGCGCCTCGCCCGCGAGAGGTCGGGTGACGAGGGAATCGACGGTCTTATCCTCCATGCCGTACGCGAGGTCTTGAATTCCATCGTCTATGCCACCGCGATCGTCATCCTGGTGTTTCTGCCGGTGTTCTTCATGCGCGGCATACCAGGACGCATCTTTTCGCCGCTCGGCCTATCATATCTGGCCACCATGCTCGCCTCGCTCATCGTATCGGTGACCCTGGTGCCTGCCCTTTGTTCATTGCTCTTCAGTCGCTTCAGCCACAGGGCGCCCGGTGCCGAGCGCGAAACAGGGCTGGTCCGCTTCCTCAAGCGTCATTACCTGCGCCTCCTGGAAGGTCTTCTGCCGTGGACGCGGACGATCGCGGTGCTTGCGCTGGTCGCGGTGCTCGCGGCCGGGGCGAGCCTCGCGCACCTTGGGCGCTCATTCCTACCTCCGTTCCATGAGGGCAATTACATACTGATCATGACCACCCTTCCCGGGACTCCGTGGCGAGAATCGATGCGTCTCGGCGCCGTTGTCCGGCGCGACCTCGCGGCTTTCCCGCAGATCGTGTCGGTCGACCAGCGCGCCGGCGCCGGAACACTCACGCCAGGGGCCAACACCCCGAACAACTCCGAGTTCGATCTGCGCATCGATTTTCACCGCGGCCCGCAGTCGCCCCATGTCCTGCTAGGCGAGATCCGCCGCCGGCTTGCGACAATCCCCGGGGCCGCCTTCAACCTAGGTGAATTCATCGCCCATCGCATCGACGACGTGGAATCGGGCGTACCGGCGGACGTGGCCGTCAAGATCTACGGGCCGCACTTACGTCACCTTTACGATATCGGCAAGGCCGCAAGGCGAGTGATCGCGTCGGTTCCGGGGGTTGTCGACCTCCATCTGGAACCGCAGATCCGCGTCCCCCAGATCGTCATCACGCCGCGGCGTGGACGCGACGCGCATTACGGTGTGGCCGCAGGGCGCTTACTGCGGGACGTCAATCTCTACCTGAATGACACGCCGATCGGTCACGTCCTCCACGGCCCGCGGCGCTTCGCGATCACCCTGCGGGTCGCCCACGGCGCGAGGCGCTCGGCACGCGCGCTGCGCCGGCTGCCCGTGGAGGCCCCAGCCCTCGGCCCCCATGCCGTCGTGCCACTCGCGGAGCTGGCATCGGTCCGCGTGCGCCCGGTGCCCTTCGAGATCCGCCGGGCCCACGGGCATCGTGTCCTGCTGCTCACCTTCGACGTGGCCGGAAGGGCCCTGTCTTCGGTCATCCGCGAGGTCAGGGCGCGGGTGGCGACCGTCCACCTGCCGCGCGCCTACTTCGTACGCTACGGCGGTACCTTCCGCAGTCAGGAGCGCGCCAATACGACTCTATGGCGTCTCGGTCTGCTCGCGCTCATCGTCTCCGCACTGCTCCTCCAGAAGGCCTTTGGCTCGCTTCGCGACGCCTTGCTCGTGCTCGTCAATCTGCCGCTGGCCATGGTCGGGGGCGTCGCGGCGCTCCTTCTGACCGGATCCACGCTGAGCACCGCCGCCGTCATCGGATTCATCGCGCTCTTTGGGATCACGGCGCGCAACGGGATCATCCTCATAAGCCACTACAAAACCCTCGAGGCCGACGGGCGATCGATCGACGAGGTGGTGAGGGAAGGGACGCTCGATCGCCTCATACCTATCCTGATGACCTCGATCGCGCCCGCCCTGGGCCTCTTGCCACTGCTGTGGGGATCACCGGTCGGTAAGGAACTCGAGCGCCCGCTGGCCTTCGTGGTACTGGGCGGCCTCGTGACCTCTACGCTACTCAATCTGATCGTCATCCCGAGCATCTACCGCGCCCTGCGCCGACGCGACCAGGCCCGCGCGCCGGGCGCCACGCCTTGACGCGCCGATGCGCCGGGATGAAAGTGACAAGACCCCGGGGCGTAGCGCCGAGGCCACGGGCGCCGCGACCGACGGATCGCGCCGTGTTGCGAAGACCGACGGAGGCCCATGCCCATCCTGCTCCTGAGCGGCGGCATAGAGAGCGCGACCCTACTCCACGAGCGGTGCGGGTCGCGGGACCTACGCGCCTTGTTTATCGACTACGGCCAACGCGCCGCGCGCGCGGAGCGGGCGACTGCGATCGCCCTCTGCACACGCACCGGTACACCGCTCACGACAGTCGCGCTTAAGGGCTTGGGAGCGCTCGCGCCCGCAGCGGCCTGGACGCCCCATGTCCCCCTGGCGGCGCGCAATCTCCTGGCCGTGAGCCTCGCCGCCAATCACGCGTTGGCCCTGCGGGTGCGCGGCGTGCTGCTCGGCCTGCAGCGCGATGATCGGGCGCATGGTGAGGGGGCGGCACCTTTCATTACCGCGCTCGCAGACACCCTGGCGGCGCTCGGACTCGAACTTGAGACCCCGTATCGGGATCTAAGTAAGGCGCAGGTGGTGGCGCGCGGCCGCGCCCTCGGAATCGATTACACGGCGACCTATAGCTGCCTGCTTGGACGACGCACGCCCTGCGGCCGCTGCCCGCAGTGCCGCGCGCGCACACAAGCGCTGGCCGATGATTCGGGAGCGGCCTAGAGATCGCTCGCGGCGGCTTGCGCCCCGCTACCACGCCCGGCAGACTGGCGCCATGGCTCGCCACACCCGTCCCGTCCCGCTCGCGGCCGTCATGGCCCTTCTGCCCCAGACCCAATGTCGGCTCTGCGGCTTCGACGGCTGTCGGCCCTACGCCGAGACGCTCGTTGCGGGAAATACCGACGTCAACCGGTGCCCGCCCGGCGGAGATGTGACGCGCCTAGCGCTGGCTACGCTTCTCGGCCGCGAGGCGCGCGCCTGGGAGGGCGAGCGACGGCCAGCCCCACGAGTCCTGGTCGCCATAGACCCCAAAGGCTGCATAGGCTGCGCCCGCTGCCTCCCCGCCTGCCCCGTGGATGCCATCGTCGGTGCGCCGGGCCTGCTGCATGCCGTCGTGGAGGCGGAGTGCACGGGCTGCCGGCTCTGTCTCGCCCCCTGTCCCGTGGACTGCTTCACGATCCACGCCCATGAAGATCCCCCGCACGGGCCCTGGCCGGATCGCTCGCAAGCCGAGGCGAGACGCGCCCGCCTGCGCGCTTACCGCAAGGCCCGACGGGCGCGCACCCCGCAACGCCGACCCTCGGTGCACGCCGACCGCGAGCGCAAGCGCCGGGAGATCCGCGAGGCCCTCGAGCAGGCGCGCCGCGAACGCGGTTGGCAAGGCGCCATACGCAACCGTAGAATAGCCCGCGGCGAATAGCGTCGACCGCATCACGAGGAATCCTCATGTCCGGACATTACCCCTTCGGCGGCAAGGCCAACCGTATCAGTGCCTTTGCCTTTTTCGAGAAAAACCAATTGAGCCTGGAACTCCAGGAACGTTATTACCGGTGGTGGTACGATTTCGCCAAATCCCTGGTCGACCAGGATGCGGATCTCAAAGTGACACGCGCCGTGGATTTCCAGCATTACCCCTTCGGTCAGCACGCCGAGTCCAATTTCCATCTCCATGGCTACAAGTGGGCCACCGCCCTGGCCGATCTTGGTGCCTTCATCGCCAACGTAATCTTCCCCAAGCTGGACGAGGCGCAGTCCCATAAGCTTGAGCACGACTACGAGGCCATGATGGAGGCGCTGCTCGCCGAGCGCGAGAAGGCGCCCCGCGAGGCCCCGCCCGACGTTGGCCGCTACCGGCACGTCTAAGGGGTCGCGGGTACGGATGCCCGCCACGGACCGCGAGGCAGTCTTCGAGCGCCTCCGGGAGAGCAACCCGCACCCCACGACCGAGCTGTGTTATGGGAGCCCTTTTCAGCTCCTGATCGCCGTGCTGCTATCCGCGCAGTCGACGGACCGGGCTGTCAATAAGGCCACAGGGCCGCTCTTCAGGGCGGCCCCGGACGCGCCGGCCATGCTGCGTCTGGGTGAAGACGAATTGAAGGCCTTCATCGGCAGCATCGGCCTTTACCACACCAAGGCCCGCCATATCCGCCAGACGTGCGAGATCCTGGTCCGCGACCACGCAGGGCAAGTGCCCCGCACGCGTGCCGCCCTCGAGGCCCTGCCGGGCGTGGGCCGCAAGACCGCCAACGTCATCCTGAATACCGCCTTTGGTGAACCCGTGATCGCGGTCGACACCCATATCTTTCGCGTGGCCAATCGGCTGGGCCTCGCGCCGGGCCCGACCGTGCGGGCGGTGGAGGATCGGCTCGCGCGCGTCGTACCGGACCGCTTTCGGGCCGACGCCCATCATTGGTTGATCCTCCACGGGCGCTACGTCTGCAAGGCGCGCAGGCCCGCGTGCGAGCGCTGCGTTCTCTTTGATTTGTGCACCTATCGGGATAAAGTACGGCCATGGACAGCCACAGGATCGCCACAGGTCTCGGGCGCGGCCCGCGGGCCCAGCCGGAGCTTGCCGCAGCGGCGGTCTCCCGGGCGCTCGCGCGAGCCCGCCTAGAGAACGCCCGCTCCGTCATCCTTTTCCTGACCCACCACTTCGCCGACAACCCGACACCGGCGCTACGGGCGGCGGCGCGGGCGGCGGGCTGCACACAGATTGCCGGCTGCACGGCCGCGGGGCTCTTGACCGACGAGGAGTGGATCATCGATGCGCCAGCGGCGGCGGCCATGGTATTCGGGGGGGCAGCCCTTCTCGACCACGTCCAAAAGAATGATGAGGACGTCCTCCTGAGCCTCGCCACACCAGGTGACCTCGCCGCCGATTGGCTCGATGTCGGTTCCCGGCGGGTGGGCGCGGTCGCCGGGGACGTCCTGGGGCGCGGCCCCTTTCGCGTGTGGAGCGGCGGACAGGTCCGGCGCGAGGGCCGAGCGGAAGTGGCCCTGCGGGGACTGATCGGCAACCTCGGGGCCTCGCAAGGGGTGCGCGCACTCACTTCACCGATCGAAGTGGCAGAGGTGCACGACTATGATGTCCTGAAACTCGGCCACTACCCGGCGCTCAATGTCCTAGTCCAGGCACTACCGATCGGTGTGCGTGAAATGGAGCGGATCCCCTTGCATCTCATCATGGGAGGCGTCACCTTCGGCGACCCCGCTACGGCCATCAAGGACGGGCGCTACCGACTGAACCATATCGTGGCCGCCAATATGAGCGATCAGTCCATCACCTTTGCACAACGCCTGACGCGGGGCGAGCGCCTTTTCTGGGCCATGCGCGATACCTTGGCGGCGGAAAGGGATATGCGCGCCACCATAGATCGGACGGCACTCGGGCTCAAAGCCCCTCCGGATTTTGGGTTATTATTCCCCTGCACCGGGCGCGGCCCGCACTTCTATGGCGACACAGATCGCGACCTCGATCTCCTGACGCACCGATTTCCTGGCCTCCCGGTCATCGGAATCTACGGCAACGGGGAAATTGGCCCGCTCGACGAAGCGAACCACCTCTACCAGTATTCGGCCGTGCTCGGGCTCTTCCGGGCAAACACGCGAAACGCCGCCTGATGTGGTCGGCAGACCGCAACACCCTGCGCGCGGTGTTCTACGACGCCTGGCGACACTTCAAGGAGCAGATGCCCCTCACGGGCGTCGAGGCCTTGATCGTCGAGGCCTTGATCGCCCATCCGGAATATCAACCGCTCTTCGACGACGACCATCCGTCCGAGATCATCGACTCTCGGGCCGGCGCCGAGGTGAACCCCTTTCTACACTTAGGGCTACACATCGCCATCGCCGAACAGATCACAACCGACCGCCCCCCCGGTGTCGCCCATGAATGGCAGCGCCTCCAGGGCCTCTGGCAGGATACACATCGCACGCGCCACGCAATGATGGAATGCCTGGAGGAGACCCTGTGGGAGGCGCAGGGCCGGGGCGTGGCGCCCGATGACTCGACCTATATCGAACGCCTGCGCGCACTCGGCAGAGGGCGTTCGTAAAAAAGAGTGCGCGCCCTCGATGCGACCCCTTGCAAAGTGGTTATATCGCGTGTAGATAAGGGGCATGGGAAGACCCGTCAAGGGTCGTGTCGGCCGCGTACGAAAATCGCGCGCGGCACAGACACGAAAAAAGAGGACATCGAAAGAGTCGTGAGTCGCTTGAACGTCAACCGAAAGTCGAAGCAAAATCACCGTACACGGTACGCGGGGCTTTTAGCCCCGTTTTTTATGGGCACGATTTGGCCACGAGAGGCCGACCTGAGGACAAACGCGTGACACTCGAGATCGAAAAAACAGACAACGACCCCCCCGAACCGAGCTTCCTCCCCTGCTCAGCGCGCGCCTGGGAGGAAGCATGTTGAACGCCGTCAACGCCGTGATGGACGCGCATTTCCTCACGCCAGCCAAGGGTCGCCCGCAAGCCCTCGACTCCGATAATCGCCGACGTCTCGAACCGCAGGGACGCTACCTCGTCTCGGGCAAATATCGACTCTTCCCCTTCGACAAGAACGCCAAGCCCTACTTCGACGATGCGGTCGCACGTCTGGGTGTGGCCCTGTCCGATTACAGCTTCGCGAACAACGTCATCTGGCTCTATCAAGCCAGCGGCTTCTATCAGATCATAGAAGGCTGCTTCTGCCTTTTTGGGCTATCCGGTAATGGCCTGACCATGCTCCTGCCGCCGCTGGGCGAGCCGCATAAACAAAAGCGTGCACTGAAGACCTGTATCCGCATCATGGATCAATACAATCCATCGCCCTACCAGGCGCGTCTGGACTTCGTGTACAAGGATTTTCTTCAGATCCTGGATCATGCCGAGGATGGCGCGCCCCTCATCGAGGGTGAAGGCTGGCATGTCGAGGTCACAAACCCCGACTACATCTACCGCACCTCCGACCTGATCGAGCTGCGCGGCAACGCCTTCAAGACCAAGCGCAACGAAATCAACCAATTCCGGCGCGCCTACCCGAACCATACACTGGTGCCGTTCTCCACCGAACATCGGGAGGCGGCGCGCAGCCTGGTCAATACCTGGACGGAGAACCGCATCCGTGCGCTCCCCGAGGGCTCGCTCGAGGACTTCCTTTACAATCTCGAGCTCGAACGCAAGGCGATCAACCGCACCATCGCCCTCTACGAGGAGCTGGGTCTCGAAGGGCTCTGTCTCTTTATAGACGGGGTCCTGGAAGGTTTCACATTCGGGGAGCGCCTGAGCCCTGACGTGGCCAACGTCCTTATCGAAAAGACCAATTTCCACATTCAGGGGGCAGCGCAATATCTGTTCCGGGAATTCACCAAGGTCTTCGCACACTCCACCTATATCAATGTGGGCGACGACCTCGGCTTCGAAAACCTGCGGCGCGTCAAGATGAGCTACCGACCGGCCATGTTCGGCGAGAAGGTGATCCTCCACCGGCGGGTCCCGGCGGAAATCCGTTGAGGCGAGCGGGCCTGGCCGACCTCGAGGGCCTTATGGCCCTCGAGGCCCGCTGCTTCTCGGCCGGGGACGGGCTCTTTCATCGCCGCCAACTCCGCTATCAACTCGCAAGCCCCCACTGCGCATGGTTCGTGGCGGGCCAGTTCGAGGGTGCCGCCTGTCTATTGGTCGCCTCCAATGGACGTAAACGCTGGGGCCGCCTCTACTCCCTGGCTGTCGACCCCGCGCACCGTAACAAAGGTGTGGCCAAACGCCTGCTCGGGGCCTCCTTCGCCTGGTTGCGGGAACAGGGGGTACAGGCCATGCGCGCGGAGGTAAAAAACACCAATCTGGGCGCCCGGCGCCTCTACGCGGACCTCGGCTTCGAGGAACACGAAGAGCTTCCCGACTATTATGGTCCAGGAACCTCCGGCATCAAGCTCTACCGGCCTTTGTAACGGCAAACAGGGGCACGCGCAGGAAGAAATGCGAACCGCCGGCCTCGCGCGCCTCGTAGCCTACGGTACCCCCGTGTTTCTCGGCGATGGCGCGCGCCACCCAGAGACTGCGGGGCGCGACACGGCCGCGGACTGACGTGCCGGGCTGCGGATCGAACAGGCGGATGCGGGCTTCCGGGGGCAAGGCCACACCGCAATCGCGGACCGAAACGACGCCGACCCCCATTTCGGTCGTAACGGCGACCTCGACGGTCGTATGCGGCGGGGCGAGATGGATGGCGTTGATCAAGAGATGGCTCACGGCGCGCAGCAGCAGGCCCCGATCCCCCTGAATCACGGCCGCGCTCGAGCAAGGATCGAGGGCGAGACGGATGTTCCGCGCCTGGGCATAATCGGCATCCGCGGATACCGCATCTTCAGCCAGGCGCACCAGTACAAGCGGCGCCAGCGTCCATTTCATGGTGGCCGCATCATTGTTGTCGACATCGAGGAGTTCGGCGACCGTACGCGCCAAGCGCTCCATATTGCTGCGCGCGATCCTGAGAAGGCGCCTGTCATCGCTCGCAAGTTTGGTGGTAGCGGTTTCGGTCAAGAGCCCGAGCGAACCCAAGGCCGAGGTGAGCGGCGTCCTGATCTCGTGGCCTAAGGTGGCCACCAGCTCACTCTTCAACTGCTCGCTGCGTCGGCGATTCGTCACATCACGGGTCACGGCGACGAACCCACGCTCCGAACCCACCGTCATCGCGCTCAAGCCAAGTTCCATCGGGAATACAGTGCCGTCCCGCCGCAAACCGTTGACTTCCAAGCCATGTCCGGCGAACTTAACGCCGGCGCGCTCGATCTGGCTTTCCAGAAACTGTGTGTACTCGACGCGCTCGGCGGCCGGGACGAGCTGCGAAAAGTGGGACCCTATGATCTCCTCCTCCTCGTAGCCGAATATGCGCAAAGCCTCGCGATTCAAGGATCGCAAGCAGCCGGCACGGTCCACCGTGACGATCCCCTCTTCGACATGCTCAAGCACGGCGCGGATATACGTTTCGCGCTCCTTGAGATCCCCCGCCGTGCGACTATGGAGGACCACCTCGCGTCTCAGCTCCTCATTCAAGCGGTGGGCAGCGGCCTGCTCCGCCTCCAGATGGGCAATGAGACCGCGGTTCTCGAACCGCAATTGCAGCGAGGCCATGATCGTGCGCTCGACGCGTCGCGCTGTCAGGAGCATGACCCCCATGAACGCAAGCGCGACCAGGGCCATGGCCTCATGCGTACGGCCACCCGAAACGAAGAGACGCAGCGCCAGGGGAGCCAACACGGGAACGACGAATAAAAGGGCGACCGAAAATATCGCGGAGAAACTGACGACCGCGCCCACGGTCATGGCCGTGAGCATGAAAAACAGAAACACCTGCGGTAACAGCGCTTGTGGAAAGAGCCACACGGCGGTCGCGCCCCACACGAGCCCCGCCGCTGCGGTCGCGATGGCGTAGTAGCGGCCCCACGTGCGTGTATCGTGGGCCTCCGGTGTCCTACGATAGTACCCGACCAGTCGGTAACGCGCGACCGCCACAAGCAGCACCGCCAAGAGCCAAGCGGCGATGCGCGCCTGCGGCACGACATGCCACTCCATGAACGCGAGAATGGTGGCATTGACCGCGGTGATCAGCAGCCCCGGCGGCAGGCTGGCGTATATAAGACCGACCTGCTCTCGCTGGACCTCAGTCGCTCCCAGGGGTGCCGCCGGCAGCCCCTTCACCCCCGTGCCCGCCGCTTCGAACGTCACGTCCCGCTCCCCTGCATCCTCTCCCTACGGATAGGTGCAAGGGTTATGCCACAAGCCGAAATTTATGCGCTTTATTTGCGCAGGCGCGCCGCGGTCCGTAAACGCAGGGCGGTCAAGCGGATGAAGCCCGTGGCGTCACCCTGGTTGTAACGCCCGCCGTCATCCTCGAAAGTGGCGATGGCCGGATCGAAGAGCGAGTCGCTGGCCGACTCCCGCCCGACCACCGAAGCCTGCCCCTTGAAGAGCTTGAGCCGTACCCGGCCATTCACTGTTTCCTGTGATTTATCAATAAGTTCCTGAAGAAGCTTGCGTTCCGGGCTCCACCAGTAGCCATTGTAGATCAGGGCTGCATAGCGCGGCATCAGATCGTCTTTCAGGTGGGCGACTTCCCGATCCAGCGTGAGCGACTCCATGGCGCGATGGGCGCGCAGCAAAATGGTCCCGCCCGGCGTCTCGTAGCAGCCGCGCGACTTGATGCCCACATAGCGGTTCTCGACCAAGTCCAGGCGTCCGATGCCGTGACGCCCGCCGGCCTCATTCAGGGTGGCCAACACCTGCGCCGGCGACAGGGGGATGCCGTCGATCGCCGTCACATCCCCGCGCGTATACGTCAACTCAATCCACTGCGGTTCATCAGGGGCTTCTTCCGGGGCGCAGGTCCAACGCCACATCGAAGCCTCCGGTTCCTGCCAGGGATCCTCGAGGATACCGCCCTCGTAGGAGATATGGAGCAGATTGGCATCCATGGAGTATGGCGAGGCGCCCTTGCGCTTGTGCTCGACGGAGATGCCATGGCTCTCCGCATAGGCCAGGAGACGTTCGCGCGAATTCAAATCCCATTCCCGCCAGGGGGCGATGACTCGAATATCGGGGTTCAGGGCGAAATACCCGAGCTCGAAGCGCACCTGATCGTTACCCTTGCCAGTGGCGCCATGCGCGACCGCGTCGGCGCCGGTCTCGCGCGCGATCTCGATCTGGCGCTTGGCAATCAAGGGGCGCGCGATGGACGTGCCGAGCAGGTACTCCCCCTCGTAAAGGGCGTTGGCACGAAACATCGGGAACACGAAATCGCGCGCGAACTCCTCCTTCAGATCATCGATATAGATCTCACGCACCCCGGCCGCACGGGCCTTCTCGCGCGCCGGCTCGAGTTCCTCGCCCTGGCCGATATCAGCCGTGAACGTCACGACCTCGCAGCCGTAGTGCTCGATGAGCCACTGCAGGATCACCGAGGTGTCGAGCCCCCCGGAGTAGGCCAGTACAACCTTCTTTACGTCACTCATAGGGACACCCCCTCAACTCGTGGCACGCGCCGTTCTCCTCAAGCGCGCGAGCAATCGTCGGGCGAGATCCCCGAAGAGTTCCGTCTGCGTCGGATGCGGATGGATTGCCGAACCTACCTGTTCTAGGGTGAGGCCGGCGCTCACCATAAGCACCGCCGAGCCGATCAGGGTATCGGCATGGTCGGCCAGAAAATGCACGCCGACGATGCGTCGCGTGGCGCGATCGGCCACCATCTTGATAAAGCCCGCGGTCTCGCCCGTGATCATGGCCTTGGCGTCTATCGAGAAAGGTACCTTGATCTCGACCGGGTCCAGACCTTGGGCGCGCGCCTGCTCCGCCGACACACCGACGAACGCCGCCTGCGGCCGCGTGAAAATCACACCGCAGTCCTTGTGTTCCTCATACGCCGCCTCGTGGCCGAGCAAGGTCTGGGCCGCCACCCGCCCCTGGTGGCCGGCCGTATGGGCAAGCATATAGCCCCCCACCACGTCGCCCACCGCGAAAATATGCGGGACGTTCGTCTGACAGCGCTCATTGACGGTAATGACGCCACGGTCGGTGGCGACACCGGCCCGCGCCAGCGCCAGGGGCTCTGTGACCGGGCGCTTGCCGGTCGCCAGCAACACATAATCCGCCTGCGCCACGCGCGCATCGGCGCCGACGGCGTAACGCACCGTGATTGAGCCCGGGGCACCCTCGATACCCTGCACCTGGGCTGACGTGACGACCGACAGACGCGCTTCTTTGGCGAGCAAAGCGGCAAGCTGTGTGGCCACCTCGGCCTCGACCTCGGGGAGCACCCGGTCGCGCGCCTCCAACACCGTGACCTCGCAGCCAAAGTCGACGAAGATCTGCGCCATCTCAAGCCCGATGGCGCCAGCACCCACGATCACGAGATGCTTGGGCGGCCTCTCGAGCTTCCACACCGTATCCGAGGTCAAGACCCCCGGACTATCGGCCCCAGGGATGGGCGGCACGAAAGGCGGGGCGCCCGTCGCGATGACGGCGCTGGCAAAGGTGATGCGCTGGCCGGGCGCAGCCGACTTCGGGGCCCGCCGCTCGTAAGGGTCCGCGCCCTCCACGGGCACGATGACCGCACTATGGTCGGAATCGAAATAGGCGAAGCCCTCGCGCACGTCGATGCGCACGCCCCTGTCGGTTTTGAGGGCCATCTCACCGCGCGTCGTGAGCACACGCTTGCGCATGGCATCAAGGCGTGACCAGTCGAGCGCGGGCTCCGCGGTATTGGCCACCCCGAGATCTCCGTCGTGACGGCGATCGCGGATGCGGTCGGCCGCCGCGCGCCACGCCTTCGACGGAATGCAGCCGCGCCAAAGACACTCGCCACCCGGAAACGGGGCGTCGTTGACCATGACCACCCGCCGCCCATGATCCACGAGTTCGCGCGCGCAGTCCTCACCGCCAGGCCCTCCGCCTATGACTAGCACATCGCAGTCATAGGCGCTGGTATCCGACGGCAAGGCCCCAGGAACAGGTCGCTCGGCGCGGGTCGTGGCGGTCTGCGCACTACGCGCCGCAGCCGCCGGCCCCGCTGACGTCAACAGCCACGTCGGATCTTCGACCAGCCCCTTGAAGGTATTCAGGAACTTGGCGGCCTCGGCGCCATTGACGATCCTATGGTCGGCGGTCATGGTCACCGGCATGCCGTGCGGCTGGGTGCTCGCGATGGCAAAGATCGCCGAGGTCCCAGGCACGGGAATGGCGTCGAACTGGGCGACACCCAGCATACCCATGTTCGAGATGGTGAACGTTGGATTCGAATACTCATCGGGCTTCAATCGCTTCAAGCGGGCGCGTGCCACGAGATCCTTCCACTGGGTGTTCAACTCCTCCACCGACCGTGCCAGGACATTCCGTAACACTGGCACCACAAGCCCCATCCCCTCGGTCTCGACCGCAAGCCCGACATCGATCTGCGCGCGTTCGACGATGCGATCCTCGTGCTGATAGACGGCGTTCACGCGTGGGTGACGTTCTATGGCGCGCGCGGCGGCCGCGGCGAGTAACACGGTGAGCGACACCTTGAGGTCCTTGGCGGTGTGGCCAAGCCGTGCCGGATCGACGTGGACCGTGACGCGGAACAAGGGCATGGACAGCGAGTACTCCATGTTCTGGCTGACCGCCTTTTCCATGCTGTCCATGGGGCGCCCGACCCCCGGCACCTGAAAGATCCGTTTGGCCTGGACGCGTGGCCCGCCGCCGGCACCGGCCACATCGGCGCCGGTGATGCATCCGGCGGGGCCGGTCCCCGCCGCCAGACTATTGATATCGATACCATGGGCGCCCGCGAGTTGCCGCGCGTAAGGCGTCGCCGTCCCCTTGCGAGGCCGCGGCGCCGGCGTCGCTCCCTGCGGCATCGCCGGTGCCCGGGTCTTGGCTTGCACGCTTCCGGAGGGCACCGGCGCAAAGGGCGCGGGTGCATCCTTGGCGGCCACGACTGCGCTCGGCGCCAAGGCGCTCTCCGTCACCTCTTTGGCATCGGCGACCAGAAAAGCGATCGGCTGCCCCACGGGAACGACCTGCCCGGCACTGGCCTGCGGCCCGGAGAGATAACCCTCGCGGAACACCTCGACATCCATGATGGCCTTGTCGGTCTCCACAGTCGCCACCACGGTGCCACGCTTAATGAAATCCCCGATCGCCTTTTCCCAGGACACCAGAGTCCCTTCGGTCATGGTATCCGAGAGTTGCGGCATCAGGATCGCCTGACCCGCGGGCACCTCGACGGCGGCGGGCACGACCGGCTGCGCCGTCGGCGGCGCGGCCGCATGCATGTCCGTCACCGCCGTCGCTTCGCCCACGAGCGCGGCAATCGGGGTGCCGACCGGGATCGCGGCGCCGACCGCTGCCAGCGGCCCGGAGAGATAACCCTCGCGGAACACCTCGACATCCATGATGGCCTTGTCGGTCTCCACGGTCGCCACCACGGTGCCACGCTTAATGAAATCCCCGATCGCCTTTTCCCAGGAAACGATCGTGCCTTCAGACATCGTGTCCGAAAGCTGCGGCATCTTTATGAGAAACGGCTCGGCCATAGTGGCTTCCTATGCTAACAAAGAGGGTCGGGCCAGAGCCGTCAGACGCGGCCCAAAACCTTGAGCGCAGCTGCCAACACATCGTCGGCATTCGGGATGGCCGCCTTTTCCATCTGGCGGTTGTAGGGGACCGGGACGTCCGCCGCGTGCACGCGCACGGGTTGCGCATCGAGCGCAAAGAAGCATTCCTCGATAATGACCGATATGATCTCCGCGCCCACGCCGACCGTCGCCTCGTCTTCCTCGGCGATAACCACCTTGTGCGTCTTTTCGACCGAGCGCCGGATCGTGTCCCGGTCGATCGGCCGCAGGGCGCGCAGATCCAGGACTTCGGCCGCTACGCCCATGGCGGCGAGCTTGTCGGCCGCTGCCAGACAGAGGTGCACGCTGTAATTGTAACCGATCAAGGTAACGTCGGTCCCGGCGCGCACGATCTCCGCGCCTTCGAGCGGGCGGAAGGTCTCCTCGTCCGGGACCTCGCCGCGCATGTTGTACATGCTTTCATGCTCGATGATGATGACGGGATCGTTGCACCGCACCGCGGATTTCAACATGCCATAGGCGTCGAGCGGTCCGCGCGGGGTCACGACCCGAAGGCCTGGCGTGCTCATGAACATGCGCGCAAGACGCGCCGAGTGCTGGGCCGCCAGCTGATGCGCGGTGCCCCCAGGGGTGCGCATCACGATCGGACAGGACGCCCGGCCGCCCGACATATAGCGGATCTTGGCCGCAGCGTTTATGAGCGTATCGAGCGCCAGCAACGCGAAGTTGATGGACATGATCTCGATAATGGGACGCATGCCGGCCATGGACGCACCTATCCCGATCCCCGTATACGAGTTCTCGGAGATGGGTGTATCGATAATCCGATCCGCGCCATATTTTTGATACAGCCCAGAGGTCGCCTTATACGTCCCGCCCGCCACACCGATGTCCTCGCCCATGGCGATCACCATGCGATCATGCGCAAGCTCCTCGTCGTGCGCGCGCCGTATAGCTTCCCAGTACGCGATCTCAGCCATGGTGCTCCCCTTGCGCAAGCGGCCCGATCCAGCGCGGATCCGGCTGGTCGTCGAGGCAGTACTTATTCAAATCTTCCACGCGCGGATCCGGGCTCTCCTCGGCAAAACGTACGATGTCGTTCTCGATCTCCTCGAGCACCGACTTCTCCATGGCGGCAATGTCCTTCTCGGTTAGAACCTTCGCCTTCTTGAGGCGGTCGCCGTAGATCTTGAGCGGATCGCGCTCCATCCACAGCCGCTCTTCTTCCTTCGAACGGTAGGCGTTCGAATCCGACATCGAATGGCCTCTCTGACGATAGGTCAGGAATTCTATGAAATAGGGGCCTTTGCCACTGCGCACATGGGCGATGGCATCGGTGGCCGCGGCCATGACGATATCGATGTCCTGGCCGTCGTGCTGGCTGCTCGGGATATTATAGGCGGCGACCCGCTTATACTGGTCGGTCACGGCCGTCGAGCGGTCAATACGGGTGCCGATGGCGTACAGGTTGTTCTCGCAAACAAAGAGCACCGGCAGCTTCCAGACCGAGGCCATATTCATCGTCTCGTGGAAAGTGCCCTGATTATTGGCACCATCGCCAAGGAAACAGATCGCGATCTGATCCGTACCCTTATGCTTACACGCGAGCGCGAGTCCTGCGGCCAAGGGGAAGGGTTGACCGACCAAAGCATAGCCACCCATGAAATTCACCGTCGGATCGAATATATGCATGGATCCGCCGCGACCACGGCTCGACCCGGTCTCCTTGCCATACAGTTCGGCCATGACTTCGCGCGCCGGGGCACCGGCCTTGAGGGCGTGGACATGGTCGCGGTAACCCGTTATGACGTAGTCGGAGCCACAGTGCGCCCTCTCCAGCACCCCGGTGGCTATCGCCTCCTGCCCCGAATAGAGGTGCAGGAAACCGCCGATCTTGCGCTCCATGTAGGCCTCGAACGAGCGCTCCTCGAACCGGCGGTAGAAAATCATCTCGCGCAACAGGCGTTTCTGATCGCTTGCGTTCATTTCTTTCCTGTTTATTTGAGTGGGGCTCGCCTGAGCCCCAGACACAGACGGCCCGTGCGCCAGGCCCGAGCGCGGAGGTATGATCGGGGTTTTATGACGAGAGGTCAAGGAAAGGCATGATGACATTCAAGGTCCCGCGCGTACGCTACAGGAAAACCGCCCAGATCACGACCGGCCTTGCCGCCTATCAGCACATCGCCCTCATCGTGCGCGGGATCGCGGATCTCGCCCAGGCCCCCTTCGGCGATGTCCTGCAAAAGCGTCTGAAGACGCAGGGGATCACGGTGAAGCCGGGCGCGACCTTCCTCACCGAGGCGCCGGATGAGGCCGGCACGCAGCTCGCCCTGGGGTTCGCCGACGAGACCCTGAGCCCGTTTGCGCGCCTTGAGCTCGCCCGCCGCCTCACGAGATTCCGGCCGGGGGTCACGAAAGCCGCCCTGCTCGCCCTGGGGCTCGAGGGCGACGCGCACCAGGAGACAGTCCGAACCCTCGTGCGTGCCGTCTACGCGCAAGCGCCCTTGCCGTCATGGCAGGCCGAACGCCGTGACGCCCTGCTGACCGCCATCGACGTCTATGGCACGGATCCTGGCGATGCGGCCTTGCGGGCCAGCGCCTACGGCAACCATCTGGCGCGGGCCCTGTCCGTGCTCCCGGAAAACGAGCTTGGGCCTGCCCAGTACGTAAAACGGGTCAAGAAGCTCGCCACCGAGAACGGCTGGCGCCTACGCTTTCTGGACGAAAAGCGTCTGGCTGCACTCGGTGCCGGCGCCTTTCTGGCGGTGACGCGCACGCGCGCGGTCGGCTCGGGCATCGTGCACCTACGCTACACCCCACGCAAGGCCCTGAAACCCCCCGTAGCCCTGGTCGGCAAAGGGATTTGCTTCGATACCGGCGGCGTCAACCTGAAGCCCGCACGCCACATGTATGGGATGCACGAGGACATGGCCGGCAGCGCCGTAGCCCTGGGGACACTGTCGGCGCTCGCGCGCTTGCAGGTGCCCTTCCAAGTCGATTGCTACCTGGCCATCGCCGAGAACGCCATCGGTCCCGCAAGCTATCGGCCCAACGAGGTCGTGCGCGCCGCCGACGGCACGACCATAGAGGTCGTGCACACGGATGCGGAGGGGCGCATGGTGCTCGCCGACACCCTGGTGCTCGCCTCCCGCGAGCGGCCGGGCCTCATTATCGACTACGCAACCCTCACGGGCGCCTGCGTCTACGCCCTCGGGACGCGCATGACGGGCGTCTTCACGAACCGTACGGCGCTCATCCCACGGCTCATCGAGGTCGGCCGCACGAGCGGCGAGCGCGTATGGCCCTTCCCGCTCGAGGACGACTACAGCGCCGACCTGAAAAGCGACATCGCCGACGTCAAGCAATGCACGCTCGAAGGCGAGGCCGATCACATCCTGGCAGCACTGTTCCTGAAGCGCTTCATCGCTCACGATCCGACCTGGGTCCATCTGGATCTCTCGGCCGGGCGCCACAAAGGGGGGCTCGGCGCGATTCCCTCGGATGTCACGGGATTTGGCGTCGATTTCACCGTGGCCCTGCTCGCCGATCCGGCCTTCGAGTGGTAGGCCTCGCCGGATGGGTCTCGGCTTGAATTTCCGCTTCCGACCTCTGTCGGGCGTTCCATCAGTCGCCAATCGAACGAATGACCCGCGCCGGATTGCCTCCGACAAGGGTATTCGGGGGAACGTCCCGGGTGACGACCGAACCGGCCGCGACGACCGAATTCTCGCCGACCGTGACACCCCCGATGAGAGTCGCGCCGGCGGCGATCCACACGCCTTTCTCAATCACGATGGGCTTTCCGATGGTAGCGGCGCGCCGGCGCGAGGGTTCAAGGGGGTGGCCCGCCGTGAGGAGGCTCACGTTCGGCCCGATCATCACTTCGTCGGCGATATCGAGGCCGCCGAGATCATAGAAGGTGCAGTTCTGATTGACGAAGACATTGCGCCCGACGCGGATTTCGTCCCCACCAGCCGTATAGAATGGCGGGATCAGTAAAAAGCTCTCGTCCACCTTTTTACCGATCAGTTCGCTGAACAAGGCCCGGATTTCGTCCGCATCGTTGAACGTCAAACGATTAAGCCTGACGGTGATCGCCATCGCGCGTTTGACGTTTGCCGCCATGGCCGTTGATTCTGGCGTCCTGCTGTAGATTATCCGGGTGCCATCGTCTTTCGGCATTCGTCATGTTCTCCGGGCGACCGTTGGGCGTGCGTTTCGGCGCACGAGGACGGCATCGAGATTCGCCGAGTGTGGCCACAAAGCGGAAGGGCCGCAATCCACGAGTCCCGGAAATTCAAACCGAGACACCACCGCCTTGCCCCTAGACTGGATTTTAGGGAGCCGGAGCGGTAACATCCGCCCTTTGATCGGACTGCCTGGTGCCGCAGGCGGCCGCGATCCTTAAATCGTTGAAGCGCCCCCACCTTGGGGCGCTTTATATTTTGGGGGCGCGATGCCAACCGAACGCTATCTCATGACGACCTACGGGCGACTTCCCGTCGCCTTCACGCACGGCGAAGGGGCTTGGCTCTGGGACGAGGAAGGTCGTAAGTACCTGGACGGCCTCGCCGGCGTCGCGGTCAACGGCCTGGGCCACGCCCATCCGGCAGTCGTCGAGGCGATCTGCGCCCAATCCCGGCGCCTGATCCACGTCTCGAACTGGTACCAAAATCGCCAACAGGAGGCGCTCGGCCGCAAGCTCTGCGAGGTGGCGTCCATGGATCGGGCGTTCTTCGCAAACTCCGGGGCCGAGGCCAATGAGGCGGCCTTGAAGCTTGCGCGGCTGCACGGACACCGCAAGGGGGTCGAGGCGCCAGCCGTGATCGTCATGGAAGGGAGCTTCCATGGGCGCACCCTGGGCACTCTGAGCGCCTCCGGAAACCGCAAGGTGCAAGCGGGCTTCGAGCCCCTGGTACCTGGCTTTCGGCGCGTGCCCTTCAATGATCTCGCGGCCGTGCGCCAGGTGCGCGAGCGGGACCAAACCGTGGTCGCGGTGTTCGTCGAGCCCGTCCTCGGAGAGGGCGGCATCCAGATCCCGGACCCGGGCTATCTGAAGGGCCTGCGCAAGATCTGCGACGAGGCGGGCTGGCTCCTCATCCTCGATGAAATCCAGACCGGCATGTGCCGGAGCGGCTCGTGGTTCGCCTGGCAACAAGAAGGGGCACGCCCGGACGTCATGACGGTCGCCAAAGCGCTCGGTAACGGCCTGCCGATCGGGGCGTGCCTTGCGCATGGCGCGGCCGCCGAGTTGTTCCATCCCGGACAGCACGGCTCGACATTCGGCGGTGGCCCTCTGGTAACGGCCGTGGGGCTCGCTGTCATCGAGACACTTGAAGCCATGCGTGCCTGGGAACGGGCCCAAACCCTGGGGGCACGACTGCTCGCCGACCTGCAAGAGCGCTTGCGCGACACCGCGGGCGTCAAGGCGATCCGCGGCCAAGGCCTCCTTCTGGGCATAGAGCTCGATCGCCCCGCGCAGCCCATCATGAAGCTCGCCTTGGACCGCGGCCTGCTGATCAATGTCACCGCCGAACGGACGGTCCGCCTCCTGCCGCCGCTCATACTGAGCGACGAGGAGGCCGGCCTCCTTGCGCAGGGAACAGTGGCCGCGATCCAGGAGTTCCTGGCGTCATGACCAGGCACTTCCTGAGTCTCATGGACTGCACGCCCAAGGAACTGCGCATGCTGGTCGAGCGCGCCGTCACCCTCAAGGCCATCCTGCGTCGGCGCGAGCCGCATGAATATCTGCGCGGCTCGAGTCTCGCGCTCATCTTCGAGAAATCCTCGACCCGCACGCGGGTCTCGTTCGAGGCCGGCATCACGCAACTCGGGGGCAACAGCATGTTCCTTGCCCCCGCTGAACTGCAACTGGGGCGGGGCGAACCGCTCGAGGACACCGCGCGCGTCATCTCGCGCATGGTCAACGCCATCGTCATTCGCACCCACGAGCACGCCAAGCTCGCAGCCTTCGCGGCCCATTCGCAGGTCCCGGTCATCAACGCCCTGACAGATCGCTTCCACCCCTGCCAGCTCTTGGCCGACATGCAGACCTACTTCGAGCACCGGGGCGATATCGCCGGACGCACGGTGGCCTGGATCGGTGATGGCAACAACGTCTGTCAGTCCTGGATCAATGCCGCCCGGCAGTTCGCCTTTACCCTGCGCATCGCCACGCCGTCGGGCTACGGCCCGGATGCGGAGATCCTCAGTGCCGCCGGTGACGCGGCACGACTGGTCGCCACCCCGGAGGAGGCGGCCACCGGCGCGGATCTCGTGGTAACGGACACCTGGGCGAGTATGGGACAGGAATCGGAGAAGGAGGTGCGCGCCCGCGCCTTCCGGGGGTTCTGTGTCGACACGCACCTCATGGAGATCGCCGCCCCCGATGCGCTCTTCATGCATTGCCTGCCCGCCTATCGCGGGGTCGAAGTGGCCGCCGACGTCATCGATGGACCGCGCAGCGTGGTCTGGGACGAGGCCGAAAACCGCCTCCACGCCCAGAAGGCACTCCTGGAGTTCCTGCTCGGCTGAGCCCGCCCGAGAGACCCGCAGGCCTATCGGCGGTAATTGAACAGGAGCCGCGGATAAGGCGCGCAGCGCCGGCAGAGGAAGGCGATCTGCCGAAAGAAGATCCGCGCCTGCCCCCACACCTCTTGCGCGATCGCGCTGTCGAAATGGCGACCGGTCGGGTTCGCGGCCTTCGGATCGATATGGTAGTAATGCACGATCAAGGGCTTGCCGTCCAAGCGCATGCGGGACTCGAAGGCCTGCAGCTTTGCCACGGGCGTAGTCTTCTGGAAGGCGACAAGCAGGACTTTCGACTTCAATTTACGTAAAAGGGCGGGTTTGGCCGACACGCCGCCGTTGCAGAGCACCGTCCCCGAGACATCGGATGGATCCGCCGCGCTCGCCTGAACGGACTGGAGGGCCCCTGCTCGCCCCCAACCGAAGGTCACGATCTTGCGGCCCGGCGCGCTCAGGTAATGAAGCGCGGCGCGTTCGCGGGCCACCGAACGCCCATGCGTGCCAGTGGGCGCGCTACCGTCCTTATGTTTGGCCCCGAGCCCCATGGTCAGCACCCGGTAGCCCTGTGCGCCCACGCGGTCGGCCCATGCCAGCGTATGCTGGTCGAGGCCCGCCTTGCCGGGCAGCAGCAGAAGCCCGATGCGCGCCGATGGCGGTCCCGTGCGATACACGTCGAACCGACGGCCGCTGTGCGTCGTCAGTTGCACGAACTTCCCGGAAAATGCCCGACATGACAGGTCAGGAAATTTGTGGGCGAGTACCGAAGCGCTAAACAAAACCGCACCCAAGCCCGCCCCTATTCCACGCAACATCCTCACCCCTCGCGTTACGCCCGGTGCCGCGGCACGCATCATGCCGCGGGCATTATGATGGCTAAGCCCATCGACCTCAAGGGTCAAGCCCACGCCATCCTGTGCGTCCGCGAAGCCTACCCCATTCGCGCCCCGGACATAGAGACAAGGGCGATAGACGGGGGCGCGGAGGTGCCCTGCGGACGCCCAGCACCGGAAGCAACTTCCGAAGCCCCGGTGTATACTTCGCCCCATGCCTATCCCTTATATTTTTACCATGCAACGGGTGACGAAAATTGTCCCCCCGTCGCGCGAAATTCTGAAGAATATCTCGCTGTCGTTCTTTCCTGGCGCCAAGATCGGCGTGCTCGGATTGAACGGCGCGGGCAAATCGACCCTGCTGCGAATCATGGCCGGCATCGACCGTGACTTCGACGGCGAGGCCCAGCCGGCCTCCGGTATCCGCATCGGCTACCTCGCACAGGAGCCGGCACTGGATCCGACCAAGGATGTCCGCGGAAACATCGAGGAGGGGGTGGCGGCCACAAAGGCCTTGCTCGAGCGCTTCAATACCATAAGCCTGAGATTCGGCGAGCCACTCTCCGACGAGGAGATGAACGCCTTGATCGAGGAACAGGCCCAGGTCCAGAGCGAGATAGACGCGGTCGGCGCCTGGGATCTGGAACGGAAACTGGAGATCGCCGCCGAGGCGCTGCGCCTGCCCGCCTTCGATGCCGATGTGACGGTGCTTTCCGGGGGTGAACGGCGCCGTGTGGCGCTTTGCCGGCTGCTCCTGTCGGAGCCGGACATGCTCCTGCTCGATGAGCCCACCAACCATTTGGACGCCGAATCGGTCGCCTGGCTCGAGCGTTTCCTGAAGGACTACAAGGGAACGGTCGTAGCGGTGACCCATGACCGGTATTTTCTGGACAACGTCGCCGGCTGGATTCTCGAACTCGACCGTGGGCAAGGGATCCCTTGGGAAGGTAACTACTCCTCCTGGCTCGACCAGAAGGAAAAGCGCCTCGCGATCGAGGAAAAACAGGAATCCGCGCGGGCACGGACCATCAAGCGCGAGCTCGAGTGGGTGCGCACGGCACCCAAAGGGCGGCATGCCAAGAGCCGCGCGCGACTGGCGGCCTACGAGACCCTCATCGCCCAGGACAGGGAACAACGCAACGAGACCCAGGACCTCTTCATCCCGGCCGGCCCGCGGCTCGGGGACTTGGTCGTGGAGGCCTCGGATCTCACCAAGAGCTTCGGCGACCGCCTACTCATGGAACACGTGAACTTCAAGTTGCCCCCTGGAGGCATCGTGGGGGTCATAGGCCCGAACGGCGCGGGCAAGACCACGCTATTTCGCATGATCGTGGGCGAAGAGCAGGCCGACGGCGGGGTTTTGCGCGTCGGTCCCAGTGTAGTGCCCGCGTATGTGAGTCAGGCCCGCGACACCCTGGATGGCAACAAGACCGTGTGGGCGGAGATCTCCGGCGGCTCGGACGTGATCCTCCTCGGCAAGCACGAGGTCGCCTCGCGCGCCTATGTCGGACGCTTCAATTTCCGTGGCGCCGACCAGCAAAAGTTCGTGAAGGACCTCTCGGGAGGCGAACGCAATCGCGTCCATCTCGCCAAACTCTTGAAGAGCGGTGGCAATCTCCTGTTGCTCGATGAGCCGACCAATGATCTGGACGTGGATACCTTGCGGGCGCTGGAGGAGGCCTTGCTCGAATTCGGCGGCTGCGCGATCGTCATATCCCACGACCGTTGGTTCCTCGACCGGGTGGCAACCCACATCCTGGCATTTGAGGGCGAAAGTCGAGCGGTATGGTTCGAGGGCAACTACGCCGACTACGAGGTCGACCGTAAACGACGTCTAGGCGTGGAGGCTGACCGGCCCACCCGCATAAAGTACAAGCGGTTGGCCTGACGCCGTGCGCGGCCTTGCGGGTCGGTCGGGCGACACCCTTGCAGGGCCGGGCCAGAACACGATCGCCACACGCGGCCTCCTCTGGTCGACGATCAAAAGGCTCGCCCCTTACTTGTGGGAATACCGGCTGCGCGTGGGGTTCGCGCTCGCCTCACTCATCGTGGCGAAGGCAGCGGGGGTAGCGGTTCCCCTGGTCCTGAAGGACATCGTCAACGACCTCGACTCCGATCACTCCGCGCTCATCGTGCCCGTGGCACTGCTCGCCGCCTACGGCGGCTTGCGATTCGCCAACTCGCTCTTTGGCGAACTCCGCGATCTCGTGTTCGCGCGCGTCAAGCAGCGTGCCGTGCGGCGCGCGGCCACGACCGTCTTCCGTCACCTCCATGCCTTGTCGCTGCGATTCCATCTGGATCGGCAGACGGGGGCGGTGGCGCGCGACATAGAGCGCGGCAGCCGCGGCATCGCGCTACTCTTGAATGTGCTGCTCTTCAACATCATCCCCACCATCGTCGAGATCGCGCTCGTCGCCGGCATCCTGATCGCCAAATTCCGCTTTTGGTTCGCGGTCATCACGTTCTGTACGCTCGCGCTCTATGTCGGCTTCACCCTGTTCGTGACGGAATGGCGCACGGTCTTCAGGCGATCGATGAATGATATGGATTCGCGCGCCAACAATCATGCGGTCGACAGCCTCCTGAACTACGAGACAGTGAAGTATTTCGCCAACGAGGACTATGAATCCGGGCGCTATGACGCCCATCTGGCGCAATGGGAAAATGCCGCCGTCAAGAACCAGTCGTCGCTCGCCTTCCTAAACGCCGGACAGGCGGCCATCATTGCGGCTGGTACCACTGGGCTCATGCTGCTCGCCGCCCAAGGTGTCGCCCACCACACCATGACTATCGGTGACCTCGTACTGGTCAACGCGTTCTTGATCCAGCTCTTCATGCCCCTGCACTTCCTGGGCTTTGTCTACCGCGAGATCAAGCACTCGCTCGCGGACATGGAAAAGATGTTCGCCCTCCTGGATGCGCCCATCGATATCGCCGACGCCCCAGGGGCGGGCGACCTCACGATTACGCGCGGCGAGGTGCGTTTCGATCATGTGGCCTTCTCGTACGGCGGCCAGCCACTCCTGGATCACGTCGATTTCACGGTCGCCCCCGAGTCGACCACCGCGGTCGTGGGGCCAAGCGGTTCGGGGAAATCGACCGTCATGCGGCTCTTGGCACGCCTCTACGATCCCGAGGATGGTTGCATCCTGATCGACGGCCAGGACATCCGCACCGTGACGCAACAGAGTCTGCGGCAGGTGATCGGCATCGTCCCGCAAGACCCGGTGCTCTTCAACGACAGTCTCTACGCCAACATCGCTTACGGTCGCCCGGGCGCAAGCCTCGATGAGGTACGGGAGGCCGCGGAACTGGCCCATCTGGGTCGCTTCATAGCCGCCCTGCCAAAGGGCTACGAGACCCGGGTGGGTGAACGCGGATTGAAGCTCTCGGGTGGTGAGAAGCAGCGCGTGGCGATCGCCCGGACCCTATTGAAGCGCCCCCGCATCCTGCTCTTTGATGAAGCCACATCGGCACTGGATGCCGCTTCCGAACGGGTGGTACAGGAAGGCCTTGCACTGCTCGCCCAGCGCCGGACGACGATCGTCGTGGCTCACAGGCTGGCGACCATACAGCACGCCGACCAGATTCTCGTCATGCGCGAGGGACGTATCGTGGAGCGGGGACGCCATCGCGAACTCATTGCGCTAGGCGGCCTTTATGCGGAACTCTGGGCCCTGCAGCAAGAGACGCACCGGCCGCCGCGCACGGATCCGACACCAGCGCTAAAGGCCTTGGGCCAATAAGAGCCCCGCCAACAGTATGGCGACCGATAACAGGCCTATGGTGCGCCCGACGCGGCGCGTGGCGCCGACTTGGCCGGTGCGTTGGGCGCGGGGACCGAGCACCGCGTCGTGCCAAGCCGTGAGTGCGAGCACCAGCACGACCATCACCAGCTTTAGCCCTAAGGTGATACCGAAGGGGTCCGCCCAAAACCGCGCCTGCATGAACGCCTCCGGACCTATGCCGAGCACCCACAGCAGCAAGGGGCCGGTTACGATCAGAGTGCCCAGCGCCGCATAAGCCACGGGACGAAACGCGCGGCCGAGGGCCTCGGGGATGCCGGCCCCGGGCGTCGCGCGCGCGGCCGGTACAACCGCAAACACGAAGAACAACACGCCGCCCACCCATGCGGTGGCGGCCACCAGATGGAGCGCGATCAGCACCAGAAATAGCGCCTCACCCATCCACGCGCTCCCTCAGATATTCACGCAGCACGACCGCGTTATTGTGCGTCTCGTCGCGCGCCGCGTACACCAACACGACCCCGTCCGCGCACGCCGTAGCCACCAGCACATCGGCGACCTCCGGATGGGCGCGCAGTTCAGCGAGATAGCTTCGACGAAATTCCGGGAAGCGGGCCGGCTCGTGTCCAAACCATTGGCGTAACGGGGTCGATGGCGCGACGTCCCGGGCCCAGCCGGCCAGACCCGCGGCCTCCTTTGTGAGACCCCGCGGCCACACCCGGTCAACCAACCAGCGCGGAGGCTCGTCGGGCGCAGCCGCCTCGTAGACGCGGCGCACGAGGATGCGCGGCACACACCGGCGCTTCACGCCGCCTGTTGAGCGATCTTCAGGGCATCGCCGAGCGATTGGAGCCCCACGGCGGTAAGCTTGCCATCAACCACCAGTGCCGGTACCGTGCGCACGCGCAGGTTCGCGACCAGCGCCCGGCCGACGGGCTCGGCGATGTCGAGGACCTGATAGTCGATGGGTTGGCGGCGCGCCACCTCGCTCCATACCTGCTCGGCCTGCGGGCAGATCGGGCACCACTTCGAGACCAATAGTCGCACTTCCATCACACACCTCCAAAATCCCACTCTTGGACCCACTCTACGAGTCGTACCCGGCACGACTCCTTGACGGCCATCAAGGATGACGGAGCCGCGACCGTATGGTAATGATAGCTGCCTGTACGACGAGCGCCCAGGAGACGTCATGGACACAAAGCTCACCGAGAGCTTCACGCACCACCACCGCCATCTCGACGACACCTTCGACGAAGCACGAGCGGCCGCCGAGACCGGCGACTTCGTCCGTGCGACCGAGGCATTCCAGGTGTTTCGCGATGCCATCGAGCGCCATATGCGGGCCGAGGAGACCTGGCTCTTCCCGGCCTACGAGGCCCAGCACGGCTCCGACAACGCCATGACCTCCATCCTGCGCAAGGGACATCGTGACCTGCGTGGCTTCTTCGAGGAGATCGCCGAGGCCGTGGATCAGGCCGATGGCGACGAGGCGGTGGCGCTCATGGGAACGGTGGCCCAGATCCTCCAGCACCACGACGAGAAAGAGGAGCAGGAGTTCTACCCGGCGGTCGCCTTGCTCTTGCCGGACCCAGGTCCGGCCATCAAGGCGCTCGAGGTCTAACGGCGCGGCGCGCGGCCATGGCGCGCCCCAGGGCCGCAATCTCGGGCGCACCAAGGAGCGCGCGGGCGCGCGGCAGGATCACGGTGTTCTCGGCCTCCATGTGGGCGCGCATGAGACCTACATAAGGCTCGACGGGAAGCTCGGTCGGCGTGGCGGGGAGCGCTTGCAAGATACGCTCGAGGGGCGCGTAGGCGCGTTCCAGATCCCGATGCTGGGCCATGAGATGCGCCATGGCCGTGGCCAGCACGCGATCGCCCTGGCGTTCGAGCAGGGGCGCGAGATCGCGCTCCTCATCCTCATGGTGCCAGCGCCCGGCCTGCGCGAAATAGCCCCACACCCGCTCGGCCGCCAGTTGTGCATCGCGGTCGCCGCCATGGACGCACACATAGGCCTTCAGGCGCACAAGCGTCGCGCAATGACCCTCGATACGCTCATGGCAGGCCACCAGAAGCCCTAGGGGGTCATCGAAGCCGGGCGCGCCCTGCGCGCCTTTCTCGCCGATCTGCATAGCCCCACCTCCGTCTGACCCGATAGCGCCCTCAAGGCTCGGCGCAGCGCATGCACTGGACGTCGTAGCGATCCAGCCAGACCCGCAAGGCCTCCATGGCCTTGGGCCCGGTCACGAGATCCGCGAATGCAAGCGCGGGTTCGATAGGTCGTACCTTGGCAAGCCAAGCATCCGTATACGGGCCGATGTTGACGAGATGCGGGGTTTCGAGGACCGCGGCGTTCACCTCCTCCACGACCCCCTCGAACGGGCAGGGCACGCCGCCCGCCCACTTGCCACTCTCGAGCGTCGCCACATGGCGGCCCTTATTCAGATGCGTACCGACCTTCTTGATGCGGATCTTCTGCACACGCCCCGCCATGGTCTGCGCGGCATCCGTGATGCCGAGGACCACAAGGCCATTCTCATCGGGGCGCGCCCACACATAATCCAGATCATAGAAAAGATCGTCCGGCAACTCGCATCCGCGGTACTCTGTCATGCCCTGTGCTCCTTGGGTCTCAGTCTAAAGATTGGGTCACGGCACCAACCTTGACGACCATCAAGGCCGCCCTGGTCCCGCCTCGTCCCGCCATTGGGCGAGCCGCGCCCGATCGGTGATATGGATGTCGTTGCCGGCAACCGAGATAAGGCCAAGATCGCGCAAGGTGGCAAGCACGCGCGAGAATGTCTCGGGCTTCACGCCGAGACGCGAAGCCACGACATTCTTGTGCACTTGGATATGAACATCTCCCGAGTTGGCGCTGGCCGGGGACTGGCTGAGCAGGTAACCCGCGACGCGCTGTCCGGCGGTCTCCAGCGTCAAGGCCTGCACGTCGTTGATGAGCTGGTGCAGACGCATGCTGACGCTCGCCAACATGCGCAACGCCATACCGCCGTTGGCCTTCAATATCCTCACAAAATCGTCGGTCGGGATCTCCACGAGCAGGGTGTCGGAGAGCGCGGCGGCATAGACCGGATAGTGGCCACCCAGAAACACCACGGCCTCTCCAAACGTCTGCCCGGCCATCAAGATCTCGATCACCTTCTCGTCACCCTGGGGTGAGAGCCGGTAGAGGCGCACGGAGCCCGTCACGATGAAATAGAAGGCGCGGGCCTGATCGCCTTCGGCGAATAAAGTCTCGTGGGCCTTGAGGGCGCGGCGCTTAGCATGGGCGAGCAGCTGCTCCACCTCGTCGGGGAACAGCCCCGAGAAGAGTGGTGCCCCATGGACCGCCTTCAAATCCTCATGCATACCCGCCCCCTGCTGGTAATATAGACGCCCTTCGCGCCCTGCGCCCACGTGACCGTCCGATGGAGCTGTTCGAACCCGCCGATAATAGCGGCATACTCCCCATCGCCTATTTCCATGCCCTGGCGCGCCTAGGCGGCGAGGGGCTGATCTTGATAGAACCGGCGCGAACCTTCGTGAGCTTGGGCGCCTTCGACGATGCCGCAAGCTGTCTGGACCAGGACTATTGCCGCGCACACGGCATTCCGGTCATGCGCCGCGAGACCGGCGGCGGCATGGTGCTGCTCGGTCCGGGCCAAGTCTTCTATACCCTGGTCCTGAGACGCCCCCACACGACCGTGCCAAGCCGGGTCGACGAGGCCTATCGGCATCTCTCCCAGGCCCCGATCGCAGTCTACCGCCGTTTCGGTGTCGATGCCCGTCTGCGCCCCATCAATGATATTGTCACGGCCGAGGGATGCAAAATAGGCGGGCAAGGGGCAGGTGACATCAACGGATGCTTCTGCTTTGTGGGCAGCATCCTGCTCGATTTCGATACCGACCTCATGCATCGCGTGGTCAAACTGCCGGACGAGGGCTTGCGCAGCCCCCTCAAGGCCACTCTGGAGGAAGGACTCACATCCATCCGCGCCCGCACCGGGATGCGGCCGCCGTCCGCGGCCGTCAAACGGGCCCTGGCCGAGGCCTTCGCACCGCTCGTCGGTGGCCTGACGCCGCGCGCCGTGCCCGCCTTCCTCGCCAGCAAGGCGCGCGCGGTGGCCTGCGAACTCAGCGATCCCCAGGTCGTGGACTCCGACGAGACCCGGCCCCGGCCGCTCTTCAAGGTGCGCGAGGGGCTCTATCTCTGCCAGCGTGCGATCACGACCGCTGCTGGCCGCGTCGTCGTATCGCTCACGATCCAGGACGACCGCATAAGAAGCGCGGCCCTGGACGCGGCGTCGGGCGGGGCGCCGATCGACCTGTCACCCCTCGTCGGCCAGCCGCTCGAGCGCGCCGCGCTCCAAGCCGCCCTTCCCGATCTCTCCGCCCTTGGCGTCGAACGCGACGCCTTCATCGCGGCGCTCTTGGCCACGTCGGGCTAAGCTACGAAACGCCGGGCGTTACGGAATATCTCGAACCACGGGCCGTACTCGCCCCAAGCCGGCGGGTGCCAGGAATTAGCGACCGAGCGCACCGCCCGCTCCGGGTGTGGCATGAGAATGGTAAAGCGGCCATCCGGGGTCGTGAGTCCGGTAATGCCACCGGGTGACCCGTTGGGGTTGCGCGGGTAGACCTCGGTGGGACGGCCGTAGTGATCCACATAACGCGCCGCCACGAGCCGATCGCGCTCCAGCGCCCCCTGGCTGTGGGCCGCCCATAGAGCACGGCCCTCGCCATGGGCCACCGGCACCGGAAGACGGGCGCCAGCCATACCGGCGAGCAGCACGGACGGATTGTCGGGGATCTCCACGAGCACGGTACGCGACTCAAATTGCTCAGAGCGGTTGCGCACGAACGATGGCCAGCCCTCGGCGCCCGGTATGAGCGGTCGCAGATGCGCCATCATCTGGCACCCGTTGCAGACCCCCAGAGCAAAGGTATCGGGTCGCTCGAAGAAGGCCGCGAATTGGGCACGCAGCCCCTCATGAAAGAGGATGGATTTCGCCCAGCCGCCGCCGGCCCCCAACACGTCTCCGAACGAGAAACCGCCACAGGCCGCAAATCCCGCGAAAGACGCGAGGTTCTCGCGGCCTGCCAGCAAATCGCTCATGGTGACATCCACCGCCTCGAAGCCCGCCGCCATGAAGCCCGCCGCCATCTCGCGTTGGCCATTGACCCCCTGCTCGCGAAGGATGGCCACGCGAGGCCGCGTCGAGGCGAGATGTGGGGCAAGTGGCGCATCCACATCGAAGGGCACATGGGCATGCAGGCCCGGATCGGCCGGGTCGGCCAAGAGCGCGTAGGACTCGGCCGCGCTCTGCGGCTCGTCGCGCAAGGCCTGCATACGGAACGAAGTCTCGGCCCAGAGGCGCTCATAAGCCATACGGTCGCCTTCCAGGAACACGCGGCCGCAATGGCGTACGACGATGTCGCGTCCTGGGCGCACGGTCCCTATACGCTTTGTGTAACGCAGCAGGCCCTTCTTCTTCAGGGCCCCAAAGATGCCTTCACGAGAGGCGGCCGGCACCTGCAATACCGCGCCCAACTCCTCACTGAACAAGGCCGCCACGGGGTCCAGGCCGAGGCCCGTGATATCGATATCGAGACCGCACTTGCCGGCGAACGCCATCTCGCACAAGGTCACGAACAGGCCGCCGTCCGAACGGTCGTGGTAGCTGAGAAGCAGCCCCAACTCATTCAAGGCCTGCACCACCCCGAAAAACAACTTGAGGAGCCGCGGGTCGTCCACATCGGGCGGCCGCCCACCCTCGACCCCATAGACCTGCGCGAGCGCCGATCCACCCAAACGGTCTTTGCCGTGGCCAAAGTCAACAAGGAGGAGCTCCGTGTCACCGTCGACTACGCACTGCGGTGTCAAGATCTTGCGCACGTCGACGACCGGGGCCACGGCCGTCACGACCAAGGACACGGGCGCGCGCACCTCTCGCAAATCGCCCTGCACCCGCCACTGCGCGCGCATGGACAAGGAGTCCTTGCCAACCGGAATGGCGATGCCGAGGGCCGGACACAGCTCCAGACCCACGGCCTCGACGGCGCGATAGAGGGCGGCGTCCTCGCCTTCACTGCCGGCGCTCGCCATCCAGTTGGCGGACAGCTTCACATCCGGGAGGCGCCGAATGCGCGCGGCCGCCAGATTGGTCAGCGCCTCACCGATTGCCATGCGCGCCGAGGCCGGGGCGTCGATCACCGCGACCGGCGCGCGCTCGCCCAAAGCCAGGGCCTCGCCCGTCGTATCCCCATAACCGGTCGCGGTCACGCCCACATCCGCCACCGGCACCTGCCAGGGGCCCACGGTCTGATCGCGACACACCAGCCCCGAGATACTGCGATCGCCGATGGTCACCAAGAACTCCTTGCTTGCGACTCCGGGCAAGGTGAGGATGCGGGCAACGGCATCATCGATAGCGAGTGAGCGGGTCACCAAGGCGCGCGACGGACGGCGCACCAGCCGCGCATCCCGTTTCATGCGCGGTGGATCACCCAGAAAGAGACTGAGCGGCAGATCGACGGGATAGGGCGCGCCGCGATTAGCGAAATGCGCGTCGCGCACCCGTAGCCGCTGCTCTTCGGTCACGTGGCCGACAAGGGCTGCGGGGCAACGTTCGCGCTCGCACAGCGCCATGAAAAGCGCCAGCGCGTCCTCACGCACCGCCAGGACATAGCGCTCCTGCGCCTCGTTGCACCAGATCTGCATGGGCGACATCTGTGGCTGGCCGTTCCAGATAGCGCGCAGCTCGATATCGGCACCGCGATGCGCGCCATGGACGATCTCGGGCAGGGCGTTCGAGAGACCCCCTGCCCCGACATCGTGGATCGAGAGGATGGGAGTATCGACACCCAAGGCTATGCACGCCTCGATGACCTCCTGAGCGCGCCGCTGCATCTCGGCATTGCCGCGCTGCACAGAGGCGAAATCCAACTCCTGCTGACCGTCACCACCAGTACCGCTGGAGGCGGCCCCGCCCCCCAACCCGATCAGAAGCGCAGGACCGCCGAGGACCACTAGAGGGGTCCCGACCGGTAGATCCCGCTTAGCCACCTGCGAGGGCCGCACGATACCGGCCCCGCCCGCCAGCATGATGGGCTTGCGGTAGCCATAGACCACGCCCGCGCTCTCGAGCTCGAAAGTCCGGAAATAGCCGAGGATGACCGGACGACCAAACTCATTGTTGAAGGCCGCCGCCCCGACCGGGGCCTCGAGCATAATATCGAGCGCGCTTGCGAGCCGCTCCGGCGCCCCGCGATCGACCTCCCATGGACGCAAGGCATCCGGCAGGCGCAGATCCGAGACCGAGAAACCCACGAGCCCCGCCTTGGGATGGCCCCCCAAACCGGTCGCACCCTCGTCGCGGATCTCGCCCCCGGCCCCGGTCGCCGCCCCCGGATGAGGCGAGATCGCGGTCGGGTGGTTGTGGGTCTCGACCTTGACCAGGATGGGCACAGCCTCTTGGTGAGTGATGTAGCGCCGCGTCTCTCGGTCGACGAACAGGCGCGAACCGATCGGGGCCCCCTCGACGACCGCGGCATTATCAGCGTAGGCACTCAGAAGACCTTCGGGGCTCGCCTTGGCGGTCTCGCGAATCATCGCGAACAGCGACCGCTCGCAAGCGCTCCCGTCTAGCGAAAAATCCGCATTGAATATCTTGTGGCGGCAATGCTCGGAATTCGCCTGCGCGAACATCATGAGCTCAGCATCGGTCGGATTGCGGCCGAGATCGGTGAAGGCCTCCAGTAGATAGCGGCGTTCCTCGTCCGAGAGCGCAAGGCCCAAGGTCCGATCGGCCTGGATCAACGCGTCGATCCCCTCACCCAAGACATCGATTACGGACCCCGGTGCCGGGGTCGCGTCCAACCATAGGGCAGCACTGTCGGCTGGATCGGTGAGCACCGTTTCGGTCATGCGGTCGTGGATGAGCGCGGCCACGCGGTCGCATTCCTCGGCGGTCAGAACCCGCTCGGAGCTCAGATGCCAAACGATCCCGCGCTCAAGCCGCACCACCGCCTGCAGACCGCATCGGCGGGCGATGTCGGTGGCCTTGCTCGACCATTCGGAGATGGTCCCAAGCCGCGGCACCACAAGGAAGACGTGCGCCTCGGGCGCGATCGGTGGCGGTGGTGCGCCATAATCCAAGAGCGCCGCCAGCACCTTCTCGTCGGCGCTGGACAGTGGGCTGTCGATGCGCACGAAATGCCGATAGTGGGCCGCCACCGCCGTGATCGGCGCCATCAGCATCAGACGCCGAAGCAGACGTTCCGCACGAAACGCCGCAACGGCCGCTGGGCCGTCAAAGCTCAGGGTGAGATGCGTCATCAACGTCAGCTCCGCGACCTCTTGCCCAGACTCAGGTCCCTCAGGGGGGCGCGCAAGACCCCCGATCCATCACCTTGCGCCACGCGCTACGGCGTCGACGAGGCAGGTGCCGACTGCGGCGCGCTACCCGCGCCCTCCCCCTGGGCATCGGCGCTCGTATTGCTGAGCGGTGGCCCGCTCATCCCGGGAGGGGCCTTCTTGGCTGTGGCGGATGACCGGGAAGTGGCCGCCGGTGACTGCGTCCGCGCGGGGGCCACGGCGCCCGCCGGCGGCGCGGCCTCGCGGCCGGTCCCGGGTGCTTGTCGCGTCGTCGTGGACGGGAGCGCCTGTCCATTCGCCGCATAGCGACTATGATCGGGCGGAGCCGACATACCGGATGGAATCTGCAGGGGTGGCAGCGGGGGCGGCACTACATAAGCCGGCGCCCGACACCCACCCCCCGTCGATGCGCACCCAGAAAGACCCACGCCCGCCACAATCGCTACCGCCAACCATCCATACCTCATAGCTTGATCCCCGCCTGCTGTAATGCGTCTCGAACCGCCGACTGCCTGTCGCCGGATAACGGTGTCAACGGAAGCCGCAGGTGGGACCCGATGAGGCCCATCGCGTGCAGCGCCCACTTCACGGGAATCGGGTTCGACTCCACGAATAAGGCCTGATGCAAGGCCGTGAGCGCTCTATCCGTCCGCCGCGCCGCTTCATGATCACCCACGAAAATCGCCTCCCACGCCTTGCTCATCGCCTGCGGCGCGACATTCGCGGTCACCGAAATCACGCCCTGGGCCCCGAGGAGCCCGAGCGCGACACCTGTCGCATCATCGCCGCCATAGAGGGCGAAATCCGGACCGCACGAGGCGCGTATGGCGCGCGCGCGCTCCAGATTCCCGGTCGCCTCTTTGATGCCCACGATTCCCGGCACCCTCGCAAGCCGCGCCACGGTCTCCGGTAACATATCGCAGGCCGTGCGACTCGGAACGTTATACAGGATCACGGGGATATCGACAGCGTGCGCGATCGCCGAGAAATGCTGGAAGAGCCCTTCCTGCGTCGGTTTGTTGTAATAAGGGGTCACGACCAAGCAGGCCGAAGCCCCCGCTTCGGCCGCCGCGCGACTAAGCGCGATCGCCTCCGAGGTGGCATTGGCGCCTGTCCCGGCGATGACGGGCAGCCGCCCAGCGAGCGCCCGCACCACATGCGCGATGACCGCCACATGCTCGTCGACATCCAAAGTCGACGCCTCGCCGGTCGTCCCGACCGCTACGATGCCGTGAGTCCCGGCATGGAGATGGAAGTCGAGAAGCCTGTCTAGGGCTGCAAAATCGACAGCGCCATCGTCGCGCATGGGCGTCACGATGGCGACAAGACTACCGCGAATCATAAGCCGGCCCACAATAAAAGCGCGATACTACTTGCCCGACCGTCGGCAAGCAAGGGAAGGGCTGCGCGGCGGCGCCCCGACCGGAGGACCCGCCACCCAGCCTGCCCCGTAGGCGCGGCCCTAACGCGCGAGCACCCTTTGCACCACCGTGCGCAATTCATCATTACGGTATGGCTTGGCCACGGCCTCGCAAAAGCCGTAATGCCTGTAATTGGCCATGATCGGATCGTTGGAGTAACCGCTCGACACGATCACCTTGGCCTTGGGGTCGAACTCCAAAAGCTTGCGCACGGCCTCACGCCCCCCCATGCCTCCCGGTATCACGAGATCCATGATTACGAGATGGTAGGGCCGATCCTCGTCGACCGCTCCTTTATAGGCGGCGAGCGCCTCCACCCCGTCCTTCGCGTAACCGACCTCATAGCCGAAATGGATGAAGAGCCGACCCAGCACATCGCGGATGAACGACTCGTCATCCATGATCAGGATGCGCCCATGCCCCCGACGTACGCGCCCCGCGGGGTTGGCGGCGGACGGTAGACCCTTATCGGAGGCTGGCAGCAGGATGCGGAACGTCGCACCCCGGCCGACACCGGAGTCGACCGTGATTACGCCGCTATGCTTGCGGACGATGGAATAGGTGGTGGCCAGCCCGAGCCCGCTGCCCTTTTGTTTGGTGGTGAAGTAAGGATCGAAGATGCGCGCCAGATTCTCCTTGCTGATCCCCGTGCCCTCGTCGGCGCATACGATTTCGGCATAGCGCCCCGGGGCTAAGCCACGCCCCTCCCCCACCGTGAGCCGTACCTCGTTGGTGGTGACGCGTATCCGTCCGCCGTCCGGCATGGCCTGCTGCGCATTCAAGACGAGATTGTGCACGACCTGGCGGACCTGCCCTTCGTCGGCCTCGACCACCACATGGCCGTTCACCGACACCTCGCAGAGAATGTTCGTTCCGCGCGAGGCGAACTCAGCCGCATCGCGCACGACCGAACCGATATCGATGGGCCTCTTGACCGGTGCCCCGCCTTTGGAGAAGGTCAGGAGCTGCTGCGTGAGGTCCTTGGCCCAGAGGGTAGCGCGCTCCGCCTCCTCAAGCCTGTCGAAAACCTGCCCACCCGCTGACGTATAGAGCTTGGCCAGCGAGATGTTGCCCATGATCGCGGTCAGGATATTGTTGAAGTCATGGGCAATGGCGCCAGCCAAAAGCCCCACCGATTCGAGCTTGCTGGCCTTCTGGCGCTCTTCCTCGACCCGCCGCGCATCGGTCACGTCGCGAAACACCACGGCGGTCCCCTGCAACTGCCCTTCGGCGTCGCGCATCGGCATGATTCCGGTCGCCACCGCACACTCGCGCTGGTCGCGACGGATCAATAAGCCCTCCCGATCTGGCCCGCCGTACCCCAGGCGCTCGCCACCGCCATTCACGACCTCGGCGATGAAAGGCGCCTCGCGCACCACGAAAACCTCCGAAAGTGGTCGCCCAACAGCCTCTTCCTGACTCCACCCCGTGAGCTGCTCGGCCGCGCGATTGATCAACACGACACGCCCATCGATATCGGTCGCGATCACGCCGTCACCTATCGAGCGCAGGGTGACCGCAAGACGCTCCTTCTCTAGCGCCAAGGCCTCGGCCACCTGACGCTGGTCGTCGATGTCCGTGGCGGCGCCGAGCCAGGCGCGCACCCGTCCGCGAGCGTCATGTTCGGGCTGGACATGCACGAGATGCCAGCGATAACTCTGGTCCCGGCCCCGCTTTAGCCGCACCTCCGCGCACAATTCGGCGCCCCCAAGCAAGGCCTCGCGCCACACATGCTTCTTCCCCTTGAGGTCATCGGCATGCACAACATCCTCCAAGACCAAGCCGCTTACGCTCTCACTATCGACATGGAAGTAGCTCAACGCTCGCTGATTCACGTACTCGAAACGCAGATCGCGGCTCACGATCCAGACAAGCTGCGGCACGAGATCGGCGAGGTCTCGGTAGCGGCGCTCGCCGCGCCGCTGCACCTCCGCGACCTGCCGCGCGCGCTCGCGACGCTCGCTCTCCTGTATGAGTCGCGCCTGCGCCTTGATATGCCGACTCTTGCGAAACAGATCCGCGAAGACCGCAACCTTGGAGCGCAGTATCTCGATGTCGAAGGGCTTGAACAGGTAGTCGACCGCGCCAAGCGAATAACCCTTGTAGACGTACTGCTCTTCCTTGTTGATCGCTGTCACGAAAATGATCGGAATCGAACGCGATTTGCGCCGTCTGCGAATGAGGCTCGCGGTCTCAAAACCGTCCAATCCAGGCATCTGGACATCCAGCAGAATGACGGCGAACTCGTTGCGCAATACCTCCTTGAGCGCGTCCTCACCGGACAAGGCCTTAACTACATCGTACTCCGGATCATCCAGGGTCTCGGCGAGCGCCGTTACGTTTTCCGGCCTATCGTCGACGACCAGGATCTTGATTTTCTCGTCGTTATCCACGACATGCTCCTATGAAACCGCCTCCGGAGTGCCGGATTTGAGCCAATGCCCGACCATGCGCAGAAGCGCGGCGGAATCTACAGGTTTCGTGATGTAATCCGACAAGCCGGCCGCCAGCGACTTTTCACGGTCTCCTTTCATGGCCTTCGCGGTGAGCGCGATAATCGGCAAATCCTTGTAGCGATCCATCCGTCGTATCGCCTGAGTGGTCTCGTAACCATCCATATTGGGCATCATGATGTCCATGAGAACGACATTGACTTCCTCGTTTCCCTGAAGGATCTCGATAGCTGCCGCGCCGCTCTCCGCGAAGACCACAGTCAGTTTGTGGTTCTCGAGGACGCTCGATATGGCGAAAATATTGCGCACGTCGTCGTCGACCACGAGCACCTTCTGCCCCGAAAAGGCAAGGGCGTCGTCATCACCCGAGGCCCTGTCGGCGTCGAACGTAACCGCCTCGCCATAGTCTGCGACTTGCTCGCGCGTGCCGTCGTCTTCGGCATCCTGCCCCACGTAGATCTCAGGCAGGTAGAGCGTAAACTCGCTGCCCTCGTTCTCGACGCTACGCAAGTGGATTTCTCCGCCAAGGAGACGCGAGATTTCGCGGCTGATGGTCAGACCAAGCCCGGTACCCCCGTACTTGCGGCTCGTGGTCGCATCCACCTGCTGAAAGGCCTCGAAAATGAGCCGCTGCTTGTTATCGGCGATACCGATACCAGTGTCACGAACCGTGAAGGCCACAACGACATCGGACTCGCGCAAGGTATCGGCCTGAAACACCGAGCGGTGGCCCCGGTAGCAGTAGGCCTTGAGCACGATGGTCCCGCTGTCGGTGAACTTGAAGGCGTTCGATAGCAGGTTCTTCAGCACCTGCTGGAGCCGCTGGCCGTCCGTGAACATCGCCTCCGGAACATCGTCAGCAATATTGATCGTAAAGGCGATATCCTTCTGCTGCGAGATCGCGCGAAAGTCTCGGACCACGTAATCGATAAGATCAGCCACCTTGGTGTCGCTGGCGACGATGCCCATCTTGCCCGCCTCAACCTTGGACAGATCAAGTATCTCGTTGATGAGGTTCAGGAGATCACGCCCGGAGGCGTAGATCGTATTGGCGAACTGCACCTGCTTGCTGTTGAGGTTGGCATCGCGGTTCTCGGCCAGAAGCTTGGCCATGATCAACAGACTATTCAGCGGGGTCCGCAATTCGTGCGACATATTGGCCAGGAACTCGGATTTGTATTTCGAGATCATGGCGAGCTGCTCGGCCTTTTCCTCGAGCGATAAGCTCGCCATTTCGACTTCCTGGTTCTTGATCTCGAGCAGCGTGGCCTTTTCTTCAAGCTCTTTGGCCTGAGCCTCGAGCTCGCCATTCGAGTTCTGCAATTCCTGGAGCAACTCCTCCGTGCGCATGGAGGCGCCGATGATGTTCAGTACCACGCCGATACTCACCATTAGCTGATCAAGAAAAACCCGATGGATCGAGTTGAATGACTGGAACGAGGCCAGCTCGATCACCGCCAGCACATCGCCCTCGAATAACACGGGTAACACCAGGATATTGGCGGGACCTGCGTAGCCGAGTCCGGAGGCGACTCGAATGTAATCATCGGGCACCGTGCCGAGCACGATGGGCTTCTTCTCGAGGGCACACTGGCCGACGACACCCTCGCCAAACTCAAAGCTCGTGGGAACCGAGGCGCTCTTGTTGTAGGCGTAAGCAGCAATCAGATCCAGGCGGTTCTCTTCGACGTTGACACTGTAAAAGGCCCCATGTTGGGCGGATACGAGTGGGGTGAGTTCGCTCATGATGAGTCGGGAGACCGCCGAGAGGTTCTTCTGCCCTTGCATCATGGCCGAGAAGCGCGCCAGATTGGTCTTGAGCCAATCCTGCTCCATGTTCTTCTCGGTGGTCTCCTTCAGGTTTTTGATCATCTGATTGATGTTGTCTTTGAGCGCCAGAACTTCGCCCTCGGCCTCGACCGTAATCGAGCGCGTGAGGTCGCCCTTGGTCACCGCGGTGGACACCTCAGCGATCGCGCGCACCTGCGCCGTCAAGTTACCCGCCAACTGGTTTACGTTTTCGGTCAGATCCTTCCAGGTACCCGCGACCCCCGGCACCTTGGCCTGACCGCCGAGCTTGCCTTCGATGCCCACTTCCTTGGCGACGCGCGTCACCTCGGCCGCGAAGGACCGCAGCTGGTCGACCATGGTGTTGATGGTGTCTTTCAGTTCCAGGATTTCGCCACGCGCCCCGACCGTGATCTTCTGTGACAAATCGCCTTTGGCCACCGCCGTGGTCACGAGCGCGATGTTACGCACCTGCGAGGTCAGATTGCCGGCCAACTGATTTACGTTTTCGGTCAAATCCTTCCAGGTGCCGGACACCCCCTTTACCCGCGCCTGACC
>JAKAXK010000097.1 GCA_021827145.1 Pseudomonadota bacterium | reverse complement strand
TTCCGATCTCAGCACGAGCAGGACGAACGCCCCGACAACATAACTCAAGGCCCACAGCACGGTAAGCCCGTGGGCACGGTCCCAGTAATGCACGGCCGAACACACGAGCACGAATCCTCCCATACGCCCCATATACGTCCCAGGCCGCTCCAGGAAGCGCCTAGCGTCCACCATGGGGGCCAAAGGCCATACCGGCCACGGTCGCGCCCCATCCAGCGGCAGGAAAGGCTCTATGAGCCGCTTCTGCGCAGCGCGCCAGCGCGTCCGCGCCCCCAGCGCCACTCCAGGCCAGTACCACTCGATCACAGTATCGGCCCATAGCACCGCGACAAGCGGCAAGACCATTTCCGCCATCCGTATCCACACCGCAGTCCCCAGGAACCCCATCATTCCTTCCTCCCAGTCAGCGTCATGAACGTGAGCCACATGCCGAGCAGCGTCGCCAAGACGCCCGCCGGCACGGTCATGATCCAGTACATCACCGCATACCCGCCATAGCGGGCCGCCTCACCAAGCCCCACGGTCAGCACGAGACCCATGAGAATCCGGTTCAGGGACCGGAAGCGCACCTTCCGAAAGGTCTCGGCGTCCAGGGGCGCGAAGTGCCCGTCTGCCATCGTGAAGGGCAGAAACCAACGCAGAACGCGCAGCGCCCGCCGCCCAGCCAGTACCCAAAGTGCGCGTTTTTTCATCGTGCCTCCCAAGTTCGAGTATGCCTCGTATCCGCCAGTCTACCGGCTTCCCAAAAAATGCAAGAGGCGCATAGGTTGTGCAGATTGCGGGCCCTGAAGGCGCCAATGAATAGCGGTTTCGCATGGTCGCCTTGCCCGAATGCTGTCAGATAGAGCCGGAGTTGATGGGCGGAGCGTCATCGCCTACCATTCCATAAAACCACTAAAAATGAGGCAACGTGAGCGCCGAGTTTTCCCTCAAACAGCTGCGTATCTTCCGTCAATCGCTTCGGGATATTGTGCCAATACTTGATATGGGTGCGACTTCGGATTATGGGCGTCTATCAGCGTGGTTCGAGGAGGCTCGGTCATCGAAGGATAAGGAAGGACGCCGTCGTCTTGCGTGGCTTAGAAAGGGGGACCCCGACCACCCCCTTTTGGGGACCGTGGGTCTCCTGGGTCCCATGCAGATGGGGCTTCGTGAGCTGGCCCATACGTCTTTGCTCGCATGGTTTTTGGACCCCGCGCAGGACCATGGTTTTGGGGCGAGCCTCCTTGAGGCCCTCCTCAGGCATCTGGTGGGTGGAAAAGGACGGCGAACAGGCCGCGTGCGGGTTATAGCAGAATCGCATCTCGGACCAGAGAATGGACGTGTTGATGTCCATATAACGGGCCGCTGGCGCAATGCCACGACGAACGCCGATTGGCTCCTGCTGATTGAGGCGAAGATACGAGCGCCCGAAGATGCCAAACAGCAGAAGCGCTACGATAACTACGCACGCCATTGGCAAAATCAACATGTAGGGGGCCAAGTTTTCAAGGTGTACCTAGCGCCTGTGGCGTCGGAGAATAAGGTGGCAGAGGAGCGCGCCCAGAACCCCGGAGATTGGATTCGTCTCGACTACAAGGATGTGGTGGACCTTTTCTGGCGGACAGGCCGGACGCAGATCGATCTCTTGCGTAAAGCCGCGCCACACGTCGCATCGGAGCTTGCATGATACCCTTAGGTCACGCCCTCAATTTTTACCTGAAATACCCGAACGAGATGGGCTACTTTGGCTATGACGACGAGGAGCGCGACGTGTCGTGGCTTGGCAAAGGCGATCAAAAAGCCTTTCTGGCCGAATGCGAGAAGGTGTGTGATCAGGCCTGGGCAGATTTCCGTCGTCTAGCGGAGGCCATGTGCACCGAAATGGGGGACAAGCTTACCGGGCTGGACATGAAAACGACTCCGCATACTAAAAACGACAACTGGCAGTGGTCTCTGGATTTTTGGCCTTCAGGAAAAAGGCCCAAAACGCTAAAGAGCCGAGTGGGCGTATATGTGGAGACGGCCGCTGAGGGGAAGGTCGTGGCTTATCCCTGGGTGTGGGTGCGTGGTGGGCGTAGAAAAGAGGATGCTTTGCGGAAGATTCTGGGCGTCACGGCCGCTCAGTGGAGTTGTGAGTTCCAATCTGGCACTGTGCCTATCGCGCGCATTGTGCTTGGACCGCAGAAAAGCGATCGGGATGCCTCCCCACTCTTGGATGCGATCATGGCGCCCCTGTTGGCGCTTAAAAAAACGCAGTGGAATCAAGTATGGAAATTGGCAACTAGCGAAACTAAGGTTTCCGACCAATCGTAGGCGCCTGATGGTTTGTCGGCGGCTGTTAAGCTGAAGCGTCCGGATATTGGATAGTGGTTAGGGCTCGGGGGATGTGGTGCAGCACTGGAACGGCCAGGAGCTACTCCAGTCAAGAGGTTTGGACCCGCGCGCGCTGTTCACACGCATAACCATCCCGCTTCCCCGTGCTTGCCGCTGGCCTGGTGGGCAAACAGGCCAGGAATGAACAACGGACCTGGCCGGACTGGCGCAGCGCGTCTCCGGATGACGCCATCGAGCCTGTGTGGGTACCGACGCCCGGCCATACGGAGACCATACGTTGACACGGCATCGCGGGCCTCTCAGCACTCTCGTCGCGACTGCGTCCTCGTGGGCCCTACATGCGGACAGCCGTGCTTGCGAAGCCCTATTTCTTGACTTCGACCCCCCCAATCCCGCGCACCTGCCTGATTTTCGACCCCTGCACAACTGGAGGCGCATCTTCACGGGTGTAGTGAAGCGCTAGTGCGTCGTCGATATTGGCCCGAAGCCCCCTCGGCACACTGGACGCCTATTATGGCCGTGTGACGATTCTGGCGCGTACCTGTCCATATCCCAATCAAGGCCTTGCCGATGAGCCATAATCTTTGAGTCCAGCGGGCGAGCAGGCCATGAAGCGCCTGCGCCAACCGCTTGTTCGTGGCCGCCGGTGTGTAGCGGGAGCCAATTCCGCCCACCACGCCGTGGACTAGAGCCCTGGGGCCTAATAAGGCGCGATCTACGCTCCCACCATCGATCACGACCTCGCGCAAGACACCCAGCGCGGGGCTCACGGCCGCTAGTTGAAATATCACTTCACCATCAATAAATGTGGATAACTTTTAAATTCCTACATATACTGCGACAGAGAAATGTGAATCCACCTCCTATTTGGGCAAATAGGCCTAGGTGAAGGGGCGCTAAGCCAGAAAGGACTGACCCATGAGCACATCCCATTTGGGCGGTGCAAGTATCTCAGCACGCGCTCGTACTCCCTCCCTGGATATTGCCACTCTGAGCAGCCTATTGGCAGCCGCTATCCCAGCCAACGCCAATGGTGCGCGCGCCGATGGGTTTCCTCTGCTGCGTTTCGATGCTAAAGCACAACAACTTCACGTGAACTTGCGTAGCGTGCTGAACCGTCTTTATCGGCAAACTGGGAAGGAAGCCATCATGAAGGCCGGCGACGACAGCGGATTCCTGCGCGACATCGAATTCCCTCCGAAATACTGTACCGCCAAGATGGGGGGCAGGCTTCTACCGGGGAGCGATGCTGCTACGACCACGGGCATCAAGA
This sequence comes from Pseudomonadota bacterium, assembly GCA_021827145.1. Taxonomy (GTDB): domain Bacteria; phylum Pseudomonadota; class Gammaproteobacteria; order Acidiferrobacterales; family Acidiferrobacteraceae; genus Acidiferrobacter. The sequence goes on along the minus strand of JAKAXK010000097.1, from coordinate 4,644 downwards.
AGCTACAGGAAGCCATCTCTGCGGCCATTGATCAAGCCTGCTCGGATGCGGACCTCCGCTCTCTGGTATCACCGGATATTCAAACTTTGAGAGACACGCTCGCCAAACGACTGCAAGTGAGCGTCCCGGTTCCCCCGGCATCCGCGCACCTCACCGCTATCGGGTTTGCACCCCCCGGCAGGAAGGCGGCAGAACGCGAAAAAGATGTTGCCCGGGTACTGACCGCGGTGGAGACCATAGAAGGTCGGGATTGGCTAGAGAAAATGCTGACCGGGGTGCGACGCAAATTCGAATCCAAAGACATCTCTGAAGAAGAAATCAACGGCATTATCGACACGTTGCGCGCCCAGCGAAATCAGCCAGGCAGTCAAATTCGCCGCTTTCTGGAGTTTCTTGATGACGAGGCTCTGTCTCGAGTGCGCCTGCAGGTTACCTTCAAGCTGATGGCCGCAGTCGCAGCGCAGAGCCGCCTGCCGGGGTTGAAGGCCTATGTTGAGCGCGTGAACACCTGCTTTAACCTGTTTGGCGGCGCGGATGGGCAGGCCCTGCTTCTGAACGTGAGCGGCGTGTACGGTCAGCGTAACTGCAGCGACTTATCCGAGCACCTGCGTAAAGCACAGTTTTACCGAGCGCTACCAGTATGGCCAGAATGGTCTGTTCAGCTATTCGAAGCCCGAGTAGAGCCGGAAAATGGCTTCGCCACCACGCGCGAGGTGTCCTACCGCTTTCGTATTAACGGTCAAAACCCGGAAACCAACAAGAGTGCTTTCACCAGCCGTATTGCGCGTCACACTGATCGGCTACTGAGTGAACCTGGCCCCAATGTACATGGGCAAAAGGCTCTTGCAGAACTGGTATTTCTTCGTTTGGTCGTGCCCGATTCCATGGAGTCGCCGACTCCGGAAAGTCTTCTGGAAAAGGCGCACGCCATCGCAAAAGCGCTCCAATCCAAGCCGGTTGAAGCGATTCAGCAGTTGGTAGACTCGCTACACCAGCGTGAAGTCGTGATGGATAAGTTAGCTCGGGAACTGGTGCATGTGCTGCAATCGAAGTCGGCGCAGTTAGTGGATGCGACCAACCGAACGGCGGATAAACTGTATGTGTCGGTTCACAACAGTATTATTGACTGGAATGCCATGCTGTCCATGAGTTCAGCTAGCACGAAAGTGCTGGCTTCGAACGAGCAAGGTCACGAAAATATCGCGTGGTTCGAGCGGCTGACAATCACAGACGAACCGGCTTCAGTCCCCGGGGCGCTCGCCTCCTACTGGGTGGAAACTAGCCTGGTTGAGCGTACCCTTGTACCTACTGGAACCACCACAGAAGTCCCAATGGTGCGCGACCTTGAAGCCCCCGCGATCCAAGTCAGGCTAATCCCCTTTCAATATGGCAAAAGCGATGGCAGCTGGGTGGCGGAAGATGCCGCGTCCATGCCGTTTAATGGAGGCCCCGGGATCGATCTGGAATACGACATTAAAGCGCTGTCACTGAGTCAGTCCAATAAGCACGACAAAGCAGACCTGGAACAAACCCGCGCCTCGGTCTGCGCGGCCGCCACCCTGGTCTTCTACTTGGTATTATGGGAGATCACGCGCCGGGTGAAGCGGATGGAAGGCCTGCCGGCGCTCACCATGGTCATGCTCCGCCTGCAACCGGGGGACCACCGGGCAAAATCGTCAGATGGCAATTCCGCCGTGTACGCTTTCGCGCACGCCATAGAGCGCGCGTTATCCCGCGAGCTGCCCGTAAAGATGCAGGGGTTTCATACGGGCGGCAGCGCCGATACGCAGATTTACCGTAAACGGGGCACCGTAGCGGCCCTGGAAGGCGGATTTCCGCTGCGGACCTCAACAGCCGGATCCTTGGACAAGGTCGCACTGCTTTCCTATGTCACCCGCCCCTGCGATACACACCCGCTGTATCCGGATGCCGACGGTTTTCTGTTTGTCTCGCGTACCTACTGCGCCGAGCGCACCGGGGACACAACCCAGATGAGGCAGGACCGCATACAATCACGTCTGGTGGATACCCGAAAAGCCTTTCGAGAGCCACAGTTAATCTTGGAGGAGATCGCGCGCCTGCGCGCGGCGGGTTATTTACATATCGTGCTGCTGTCCCATCACTTTGGCAATCGCCATATTGGCCGGGCCGCAGAGCGGCATTCACCCCATGGAACATTCGAGTTCCTGGAAGAGGCGGCCAAACGCTATCCTGACGTCTACCTTTATCCGTTGCGACGGGATGTGTTTCCCGCTACCCGCCTACACAAGCGGCTCAACACGGAAAGTGGATTCGAGGTGCTGTCCTTTACAGATCACCAGGCCATGTACGATGCCCAGGTTAAGGACCTCTTGCGTAGCCTGATGCCGGTCTACACTTTTGCCACGCTCGCCGTGGTCGGGGAAAACGGTCGCCCACAGTCCGGATTCTGCACCTACTTTTTTGACAGCGATCAACGTCTGACGAACTTCGAGCGGGCGGAAACGGTCCGCCAGAATATCCACGGTTTTGGCGCTGGCAAAGGTGTCCGGGACTCCATAATCAGTTTGCTCCGCACGCTGCATTACCTTGAGAGCGAAAAGCCGGCCTCCAGGAATCAACTGCTGCCCGTCCTGGATCCTTTTGATTGGGCCACTCCCGTCACGACCGGGTCTGTTGGGGAGATGGAGATGCTGACACGCCGCAACAAGGGTTCTGTGCTGCTGTCATTCTCTGCCCTATTGGCCCACGTCACCAAAGTGCTGCATCGGGAGGCGGAGCGTGAGTGAGCTGTCCTTCCAAGAGCAGTCGGTTCTGTGGGGTCAGGCCTATGAAGTGCTAGTCAAGCGCGGGGTACTGGCGTGCCTAGCGGATAAGGGATTGATCGATTTGAGTCGCTCTGATCTGCTGCCTTGGCGAAAAACCCGGATATCCACGCTCTACGGCGCCATGATTCGGCATCTGGGTATCTTGGACGAGACAGTGGTGGAACATGTGCGCTCCGCTGCCCATCATATGGCCGTTGTCGCCTACGGCTTGGGCTATACCGCCATGCGTGAGTACCTGCGTAAGCTGGAGCGGCCACTAGACTTAAAGCACCTCCGTGTTCGCGCACTGTGGTGTCCGCTGACCTTGCCAGGTCCGCGGGACGTGCAGACCGAGCGAGCAGCGGCATTATCTGCCGTTCATGCCTGTCTGGAGCTACCCGGCATCATCGATCCGGTACTCGGGGAGAAAGGCATGCCCGCCAATGCCGACTTCCTGCTTTGGCTTTCTGGAACCCATACCGAGGACCACCTGCTGGTGCAGGAATATTCGTACGACATGCCCGGCGAGCTCGGGGATTACCGGGAAGAAGAGGCACACTTGGCCGAACTGATGCGGTATCGCCGGTTTGTGGACTCGCGTGGGGTGTTTGCCCGAGTGGCCGCAGAGGTGGATGAAGAACAGTTTGAATTGTCGGACGATATCAAGACCCATCTGGGCGCGCTCACCTCCGATAATAAGCCTTTCTACAAACTGTGTCAGGGTTCGGCTTATGCGGAATCGGTCGTCAAACTGCTCGATGCCAACAGTTTACTATCACGACCATGCGTGGTTCGGGCGTTGGCGATCACCCCCAACGGATTGGAGAGTCTAGCGGCACGATTTGTCCCGGGCGGAACAAAGGATCCCCGCTTTGCTCTGATGGAGCAACTCGGGTCCGCTTATCGTAATGTCAGGAAACTGGGTGACGGAGATGAAGCCGGCTTAGCGGCCGCGGTCGAGGGGGTATTTAACGGCCTGTTCCGCCGCCTGCCCAAGGAACTGCATGCCGGCTTGAAAGCCCTTCGCGCGATGCCTCAGCCGGGCGAGGACTACTTGCTCGAGTTCGAGGAGGAGGTCAAGGAGTTTGTCAACCCTATGCAGCGGTTCCCTATCGCGACGGCCTTGGCGCTGGTGGACGAGTCCCCGACCATCGAGGCGTATTTCGGGAAGCCAGCCAAGCAGGCGGTAGCTGAAGTGCTGGGAAGTAAAGCCGAGGTTTCCCTGCGCGACTTGCATGCCGCAGCCATTATTGCCGCGATGGCGGCAGCGAAACCAGGGCGAATGAACGCCATCGGCCTGGAAGGAAATCCGGGTATTGGCAAGACCACCGCGGTGACGCGCTACCTGGGTGCGCGACAGACGGGCTACCTTTTGCTCTATGTCAGCCCCCGGGTTGTCATCAATCGGGATGTCACCGAAAAGCTAGCGCGAAAGGACGGCGTTCCCACCGGCATTTTGACCGTGACCAGCAACGCGCAATTGATTGCCTCCGCAGAACGGTGGCACCTTGGCGAGGTTAAGGCTGGCCGAGTTGAGCGCCGGCATATTGATGGTGCGGTGGTGGTGGATGGGGTAGTCGATCTGGCTAAACCCAGCGGGAGCGTGCTGATTCTGGATCCAGAGCAGGAGCGAGAAATCGAAGCCGCCCATGCCGGCTCCCGCCTCTCTAAAACCACCTTGTCGGAAAATGAGGACATCGTGCAAGAGCGCGCATTGTTGGGAGTTCTCGCTGGTATGGCCCTGACCACACGGGACCTGCTTGTGCTGAACCCTGGCGTGGAACGAGCCGTATTGACCGCAGCGCTGCAAGGGTTCCGCGATAAAGGAGGTGGCAAGACCACCATCCAGGCGCTGTCC
>JAKAXK010000096.1 GCA_021827145.1 Pseudomonadota bacterium | reverse complement strand
ACGTGGCGTCTCAGTGGGACGTGGCGTCTCAGTGGGACGTGGCGTCTCAGTGGGGCGTGGGCTGTCCGCGCCCGTGGGGGGGGTCGGGTCACGCGGTGCCTCGTGGGCCGGTGTCGGGATATTGTCCGTGGCGCCTCGGGTGTCATGGCTTGTGCCCGCGGCGCGCTCCCCGGCCGCCGGTGGCGTCGGGGTTTCGCTGGATCCTTCGGGGCGCTCGCCGCCATGGCGCCCACGACCGCCGCGCCGCGACCGATGTCCGCGCGTGCGGCTTGGCCGCTCGCTTTTTTCCGGGCCACGCTCGCCACGATCCGCGGGCCGTTCAGTGCGTTCGCCTTTCTCCGCGGCGCGCTCGGGCGCCGTCTCCCGCGTCCGTTCACGTGGCTCCGCAGGGGTTTTAGGAGAGGTCTTCGCGGGGGGTCGCGGACGCGCTGCGGCGTTGCGCCGCGGGGTGCGCGCTGCGGGTGCGGCAGGCACGGCCGGCGCGGCCTCAGGGGTGGTCGCTGGGGCGGCGGATTTGGCGGCGGGTGAGCCACCCAGCAGACGGTGCAGGAAAGATCGGATCAAGCCATTGGAGGACGTCGGCGCAGAAGGGTGCAGCGGTTCCGGCCGCGGTGGCGTGATAGGGGCCAACTGACCGACCGCCGGGCGCTCCGTGACCGGGCTGGGGGCGGCGGCCCGTGCCGGTTCGGTCGCCTCTGCTTCGAGCGGGATCAGATAACTGGGCGCGATGCGCTCGACTTCGATCTCGTCGGCCTTGAGACGCTTGATGCGGTAATGAGGGGTTTCGAGATCGATGCTCGGCACAATGGTGATGGGCGTGCCGAGGCGCGACTCCATGCCGCTGATCTCGTAGCGCTTCTCGTTCAAGAGATAGGTGGCGGTCGCAAGCGGCAGGTGGACCTGCAGGGCCGCGGTGTTCTCCTTCATGGCCTCTTCCTGGATGAAACGCAGGATCTGGAGGGCAGAGGAGGGGACGCTCCGGATATGCCCCGTGCCTTCGCAGCGGGGGCAGGTCAGGCTGCTGGATTCGCCGAGCGAGGGCCGCAGACGTTGGCGGGACATCTCAAGGAGGCCGAAGCGTGAGATGCGCCCCACCTGGACGCGCGCGCGGTCGGCCTTCAGGGCCTCGGCGAGTCGTGTCTCCACGGCGCGCTGGTTGCGCGTCGGGGTCATGTCGATGAAGTCGATGACGATCAGGCCACCCAGATCGCGGATCCGCAATTGACGGGCGATCTCGTCGGCGGCCTCGAGATTGGTGTTAAGCGCCGTCTCTTCGATGTCGCTGCCACGTGTGGCGCGCGCCGAGTTTACATCGATGGTAACGACGGCCTCGGTGTGGTCAAACACCACCGCACCGCCGGATTCGAGATGCACCTCGCGCGAGAAGGCCGATTCGATCTGGTGTTCGATCTGATAGCGCGAGAAGAGGGGTATCTCGTCTTCGTAGAGCTTGAGCTTGCCCACGTTATGCGGCATGACCTGCTGCATGAACTTCAAGGCACGCTCGTAGATGTCCTGGTTGTCGATCAGAATCTCGCCGATGTCGCCGCGCAGGTAGTCGCGAATCGCGCGAATGACGAGGCTGCTCTCCTGGTAGATCAGGAAGGAGGCGGGTTGGTCCTGACTTGCGCGGTTGATGGCATCCCAGAGTTGGATCAGATAGTCGAGATCCCATTGCAGCTCTTCGACGCTCTTGCCGATGCCTGCCGTACGGATGATGACTGAGTAATCGTCGGGCAGCTTGAGCTGGGCCATGGTATCGCGCAATTCCGCACGCTCTTCGCCTTCGATCCGGCGCGATATCCCGCCGCCCTTGGGGTTGTTCGGCATCAGCACGAGGTAACGTCCTGCGAGGCTGATGAAGGACGTGAGGGCCGCGCCCTTGTTGCCGCGCTCCTCCTTCTCGATCTGGACGACGATCTCCTGACCTTCCCGGATGACGTCCTTTATGCGCACCGGCCCCTGGCCGTTCTTGCTCTCTTGGCCGCTGAAGTAGGTCCGCGAGATTTCCTTCAGGGGGAGAAAGCCTTGCCGCTCGGCGCCGTAGTCGACAAACGCGGCCTCGAGGCTCGGCTCGACGCGCGTGACGCGCGCCTTATAGATGTTGCCCTTTTTTTGTTGATAATTCGCCGACTCTATGTCCAGATCGATCAATTTCTGGCCGTCGACGATGGCCACCCGCAATTCTTCCGAGTGGGTGGCATTGAAAAGCATTCTCTTCATGAATTCCGACTCCGCCGCTTTGCGGCGCGCGACCGCCCGTCCTTAAGGAGGGTCGGCAGTCCACGCGGTCCGGGCAGCGCAGAGAGGGCCCGAACTCGGGCGTGAATCCGCTTTGAAACCCGTCGCTGTGGACTTTCCGCCTCCTGGGCAAGGGGCGCACATCCGAGCACCTCTCCAGTTGGGTGAGGGGTGCGAAACCCTTATGACTAAGGTGACCGTAATGGTCAGCCCCCGAAAATCGTTTTGTATGCGTCTTGAAAGCTTGCTACTATCAAGTGCATACGATGGCGCACTATAGCAGCCGGGTTGCGCCCCGGCAATCTTTGGCTTCCCCTGATGTCTTCGCACGACAAGGCGGCGTCAACGGTTCGTTTGGTCACGATAGATGACGAACGATCCGGACAACGTCTCGACAATTTTCTCTTGGCGGTCCTTAAGGGCGTTCCGAGGGCACACATCTATCGGATTGTCCGCAAAGGCGAGATCCGCATCAATAAGGGTCGGCGCAAGGCGGACTATCGCCTGCAAGTCGGCGACATTGTGCGCATTCCCCCCATTGAGACCCGTGCGCCTGCCCCGCAAGCCCCTGATCTGGCATGGCTTAACGGTCTCGTGCTGTTCGAGGACGAACACCTCCTGGTCTTAGACAAGCCTACGGGTATGGCGGTGCACGGTGGTTCGGGGCTCTCTTTCGGGGTCATCGAGGCGCTGCGCACCCTGCGGCCGACCGCCCGCAGCCTCGAGCTCGTGCATAGGCTCGATCGCTCGACATCTGGATGCCTGCTCGTCGCCAAACGGCGCTCGGCTCTGCGTGCCCTGCAGGAGGCCTTGCGGGGCGGGCGCTTCGGTAAGCATTATGTGGCCCTTTTGCAGGGGGTGCTGGCCGGTGGGGCGCGTACCGTGGACGTCCCGCTCCTGCGTCTTGAGACGGGCGACCGCCGTGTGGTGGTGAATGCCGCCGGCAAGCCCGCGCAGACGCGCTTTACGCCACGCAGACGCTTTCGGGAGGCGACCTTGGTCGATGTGCGGCTCGGCACCGGGCGCACCCATCAGGTGCGCGTGCATGCGGCCCATCTCGGATGCCCGGTGGCCGGCGATGAGCGTTATGGCGATCCCAAGGTGAATGCCATGTGGCGTGAGCGCGGGCTTGCACGGCTGTTCCTGCATGCCGCGCGGCTGTCCTTTCCGCACCCTCTCACCGGCGCCACCATAGAGATCGAGTCACCGTTACCGAAGGATCTGGCAAGGGTTTTGGAGTCGCTCGATGGTTAAGGAATACAAGCTTCTCATTTTTGACTGGGACGGCACGCTCATGGATTCCGCCGAGCGTATCGTCCGCTGTTTTCAGGCGGCGGCCCGTGATTGTGGGTTGCACGCGCTCACCGACGACACTATCCGTAGAACCATAGGTCTCGGGGTGGTGGAGGCCCTTGCGCGTATTCTGCCGGACACGGACGATGAGGGCCGGCAAGCGGTTGCGAAGCGGTATCGCGAACACTTTCTGCACTTGAACGAGACCCCGACACCCCTTTTCCCGGGGGTCGCGAAGGGGCTCGAAGGTTTGCGCCATCGCGGTTATCGTATGGCGGTCGCTACTGGCAAATCCCGAATTGGCCTCGACGCCGCGCTTCACGCCAGCGGCACGGGTGCGCTCTTTTGCGTCACCCGCTGTGCGGATGAAACACGCTCGAAGCCACACCCCCGCATGCTTCAGGAAATTCTCGGGGAAACCGGTGTGGGGGCCGATGAGGCCCTCATGGTGGGGGATACGAGCTACGATATTGAGATGGCGGCGAACGCCGGGGTGGATAGCGTGGCCGTGGGGTATGGTGTGCACGACCTGGACGAACTGCGGGTTCACCGGCCGCGTCTGTGTGTCCAGACCTTTCCGGAATTGTGTGCGTGGCTGCCTTAATGGTCTGCGCGAGCGATCGCCTGGTCGATGGCGGGCGCGGACAGAGGTTTCGGCTCGGGCCGGACGAGGAGGCCTTCGTCATACGTTTCAAGGGCGTCGTCCGGGCCTACAAGAACCGGTGTCCGCATCGCGGACTAGAATTGGATTGGCAGGCAGGGCATTTCTTCGATGAGCAAGGGAAGGCCTTGGTTTGTTCCGTGCATGGGGCGCGCTATGATCCCGCGGACGGGAATTGTCTGGGCGGACCCTGTCTTGGCCGTGCGCTCGAGGCCTTGGTGTGCCGGGAACAGGGGGGCATGGTGATAGTGGAGGAGGGGCGGCCGTGAGGGACGATAATGACAAGAGGCACGACACCAGGCGCGACGATGGCGCCCCGCAGGCGCCCGATATGGGGCTGAGTGAGGATTGGGCGCGCTCGACGCTCGAGAAACTTGCGTTCGCGGCCTTGACGGCACAGCGGCGCGAGCGGCGTTGGACGTTGATCTTTCGGTTCCTGGTCGTCACCCTGATCGTGGCGCTGTTCCTGAGCTATGAGGCCGCGCATGTGCGTGCCGGCGGGCTTGCCGGCCGGTTTACGGCGCTCGTGCACTTGGACGGGACCATTCAGGCGGGCGGGACGACGAGCGCGGGCCCTATCGATGAGGCCTTGCGCCGCGCCTTCGCGGCGCACCCCGCGGGCGTCATTCTGGACACCGATAGCCCTGGCGGAAGCCCTGTCCAGGCCAGCGACATCAACGCCGAGATCTGGCGACTGCGCGCGCGTTACCCGCACATTCCGGTCTACGCGGTGGTCCAGGACCTCTGTGCGTCGGGTTGCTACTACGTAGCGGTTGCGGCGGATCGCATTTATGCCAATCCGGCGAGTCTCGTGGGCTCGATTGGAGTGCTCATGGATGGCTTTGGCTATACGCACATCATGCGCAAGGTCGGTGTGACGAGACGTTTGTTGGTGGCCGGTGCGAACAAGGATTTTTTGGACCCGTTTTCGCCGCTCACAAAGGCGCACAAGGCGTTTGCCGAAAAGATGCTCGCGCAGATCCATGCGCAGTTCATTGAAGCCGTGAGGAAGGGTCGTGGCGATCGCCTGCGGCCGCACCGGGGGCTTTTCAGCGGTCTTATATGGACGGGGTATCGCGCCCGACAGCTCGGACTTATCGACGGGTTCGGGACGGTGGGGCAGGTGGCGCGGCATGTTTTCAAGGCCCCCCATATCGTGGACTTTTCGCCGAAAGAGGGTCTCGTCACGCGTTTCGCTCAACACCTGGGCGCGCGCGTGAGCCAGGCCTTCGTCGAACAATGGTTGTCTCCCTTGCCGCGCCTACAATGAACCGTGAAGCGCATCCTTCTCAGTAATGATGATGGTTACACGGCGACCGGCCTCGAATGCCTTGCCGCACAGCTTGGCCAGGTGGCCGAGATCACGGTCGTGGCGCCCGACCGCGATCGCAGTGGCGCGAGCAATTCGCTCACCCTGTTGCGGCCGCTGCGCGCCCAGCGCGCGCCCAATGGCTTCATTTATGTCGATGGCACGCCCACCGATTGCGTGCACCTGGCCATTACAGGTCTGCTCCAACAGGAGCCCGATATCGTGATCTCGGGGATCAATCACGGCGGCAATTTGGGGGACGATGTGCTGTATTCGGGCACGGTGGCGGCAGCCATGGAGGGGCGCTTTCTGGGCTTGCCGGCCATAGCGGTGTCCTTGGCATCGGCCCATCCGACCCATTTCGCGACCGCGGCGCAAGTCGTTGCGCGTTTGCTCGAGAGACTGATGGCCGAGTCGCTGCCGGCCGATACGATTTTGAACGTCAATGTCCCCGATGTCCCCTATGCCGAGCTCCGTGGTCTGGAGGCGACCCGTCTTGGGCATCGCCACAAGGCTGAGGCGGTGATCCCGGCGCGTGATCCGCGTGGACGACAGATTTATTGGGTGGGTCCGCCCGGTGCGGCCGATGATGCGGGACCTGGTACGGATTTTCATGCCGTCGCCTGCGGCCACGTGTCCGTGACACCCCTGCACGCCGATCTGACGCGGCACGCGGCGCTTGGCCTTCTGACGACATGGTGCGGGGGGATCTTGTGAGCGGCATGATGCGTCAGGGTGCGGGCATGACCTCGGCGAGGACGCGCGATCGGCTGATCGCGCGATTGCGCGAACAAGGCATACGGGACGAGGAGACGTTGGCAGCGTTGGCATCCGTCCCACGCCATCTGTTTGTGGATGAGGCCTTGGCAACGCGCGCCTACGAAGACACCGCGCTGCCGATCGGTCATGGACAGACGATTTCGCAACCCTATATCGTCGCGCGCATGACGGCGGCGTTACGCGCGTCGGGTCCGCTTACGCGGGTCTTGGAGATCGGAACGGGTTCGGGTTATCAGGCGGCGGTGCTCGCGAGGCTCGCCGGGCATCTCTATACGGTGGAGCGCGTCGGGGGTCTCGTGCGCGCCGCCCGCCAGCGCTTTCAGGCCTTGCGGCTTGCTAACGTCAGTGTACGTCATGGTGACGGCTGCGACGGTTGGCCCGAAGAGGCCCCGTTTGATGCCATCATCGTCACTGCGGCGGCGCGGACCGTGCCCACGGGGCTTTTTGCTCAATTAAAGGAAGGGGGGCGTCTGGTGGTGCCGGTGGGCGGCGAGGTGCAGGAGCTGCTGTTGTACCGACGTCGTGGCACGGCCATGGCTTTTGAACGTCTGGGGCCGGTCAATTTCGTCCCCTTGTTGCCGGGCGGGATCATATAGGTGCAGCGTGCGCTGCGGCTCGGCTGCCTACTCGGAGTGCTTGTGGGGTGCACATCGCCTTACCCGGCACCCATCCACGATGAAAGCGCGGCGCTTGCCGTGCATCACGGAAGCTATCGCGTGCTCCCGGGCGATACCCTCTATAGCATCGCCTTCGAGACCGGTCACGACTATCGAACCCTGGCCCGTTGGAATCGCATCCCTCCCCCCTATCATATCGAAGCGGGGGAACGCCTGCGGCTACGGCCGCCGCGCGGCATCCGGCCCGTGGCGCCGATCGCGCATCGGCAGCTCGGAGGCACACCGTTGGGCGGCCGCTTGCGGTTGCGTCCGACACCCCTGGCGTCACCGGCCACGCCGACCTCCCGGAGGGCAACGGTCGCGCCTCGCGCCCCTTCGATTACGCCGACTTGGGTTTGGCCCGCGCGCGGCACCGTGAAGGAGACTTTTGGGCGAGGTCCGCTGAGTGGACGGCCCGGCAATCGCGGGATCGACATCCTCGGGGCCGCCGGGGAAGCCATCCGCGCCTCTGCCGCCGGTCGCGTCGTTTATACCGGTAGTGGACTTCCCGGATATGGCAAGCTTATTATCATAAAAGAAAATAATGAGTACCTAAGCGCGTACGCCCACAATGCGCGTATCGAGGTAGAGGAGGGGGCGATGGTGCGGCAAGGTGAGGTCATTGCCACGATGGGGGACAGCGGGACCGATCGGGTGGAGCTCGAGTTCGAGATTCGTCTGCGCGGCGTTCCGGTGGATCCCCTGCGCTATTTGCCAGAGAAACACCACTAGCGAGCTAATTGAGGTGAACCGCCCATGGCCGAATCGGAACTGGACGACAACGCGGTGGAGGTAACTGAGCCGGAGGCTCTTGAGGGGACGGACAAGGACGATGCCGTCGAAGGCGACGAAGTCGAAACGGAAGTTGCAGTCGAGGTCGGGCAGGAGCGGGAGGCAGAAGATAGCGGGGGGCCGCAAGCCGATGCGACTCAGCTTTATCTCCGTGAGATCGGATTCTCGCCACTTTTGACGGCGGAGCAGGAAGTCTACTACGCGCGCAAGGCATTGAAGGGAGATGTGGCTGCGCGGCACCACATGATCGAATGCAATTTGCGGCTCGTGGTGAAGATTGCGCGGCGCTACATGAATCGCGGGCTGGCGCTCCTCGACCTCATCGAGGAAGGCAACCTCGGGCTCATACGCGCGGTTGAGAAATTTGATCCCGAACGCGGCTTCCGCTTTTCGACGTACGCTACATGGTGGATTCGGCAGACCATAGAGCGTGGGATCATGAACCAGACGAGAACGATCCGTCTCCCCGTTCATATTTTGAAGGAAATCAATATCTATATGCGCGCCGCGCGCCACCTGGCGCAGAGGCTCGATCATGAGCCCACGCCCGAAGAGGTGGCGATCATGCTGGACAAGCCGATCGCGGATGTGCGTGCCATGATGGGCCTGAACGAGCGCATCGCATCGGTGGATGCGCCAGAT
>JAKAXK010000095.1 GCA_021827145.1 Pseudomonadota bacterium | reverse complement strand
ATCACCGGCAGCACTATCCCTTTGGGGCTGGCCCTGAACACCCCGGGGGCCGGCACGGGTCAGACCTACTATGTCGCCACCACCGGCTCCGACAGCAATAACGGTTTGAGCCCCCAGACTCCGTTTCTGACAATCCAGCATGCCATCGAGGCCGTGGGCCCGGGCGGCACGATCCAGATCATGGGCGGGACCTATACCGGCGGCATCACCATCGACCATCCGGGAACCGCCACGGGCTGGATCACGATGGAGCCCTATCAGAACCAGCAGGTGACGATCGACGGCACCAACACCATGGATGATGTGTTCTTCTACAACAGCACGAGCGCCCCCACCTATTGGGAGGTGAAGGGTCTCGCCATCACCAATGCCGAGCAGTATACGGTGCAGATCTCGGTGCCGGATGTGAAGCTCGTGGATAATGACATCTCGGGCTCGCATGACGATCTCGTGAAGCTCGTGCAGGCCGCCCATAACGTGGTCATCTGGGGCAATAAGGTCCATAACAACAATGCCGCCCCCGGCACCAACGCCCAGGGCATCGACATGGTGGGCTCGCAAAACGTGCTCGTGGCCCATAACGACGTCTACAACATCGCCTCCATGGGCATGTACTGCAAGGGCAACGCCGGCAATATCACCTTCGAAGACAACACCTTAAACAACATCTACAGCCGCGGCATCATGTTGGGTGAGTCGACGGGCGTGCAGTACCTGCTGCCGGGTAAGACCTACGAGTCCTACAACAGCATCGTGAAGAACAATGTCATCACCAATGACCAGAGCGCATGTCTGGCCGAATCGTCCTCCTATAACGCCGAGATCTACAACAACTCGTGCTACAACACGGCGATCGACCGCCATGCCGCCATCTATGTCGCCAACGAATCCGAGATCGGTCAGGGCGGCACGAACGTCAGCATCCGCAACAACCTGATCGCAGGGTTCTCGACACGCCCCATGGTCGCGATTGGGCCTGAGGCCATGACCGACGTGAGCACCTTACGCATCGACCATAATCTGTATTGGGATCCGGCGGGGGTCACATTCCAGTGGGGTGGTCGGGGGATCTACGGTGTGGGCCTCGTGCGGTGGCAACAGCAGGCAGGGCTTGATCCCGCGTCACTTGTCGCCAACCCCCGCTTCGCGGATACGACGCTCCTCACCCTGAAAGCCCGAAGCCCGGCCATAGACGCGGGCGCGCGACTCGCCGCCGTCCGGCGCGACTTTAATGGTGTGCGGCGGCCGCAAGCTGGCCATTATGATATCGGCGCTTATCAGAACCCCGGATAAGGGCGACCCGCACGCGCCGTGCGTAAGCACCTCTGGTGAGGCGCCAGGCTATGCCCCTGACTTTTTGCCTGCCGAAGCGGCCGCCCTTATACTGGAGCGCGATAGTGGGACCCCCTTTCTCTTCGAGGTGTGATATGCGTGCGCGTTACCGGATTCTTGTGGCAGGCCTTATGACCATGGCGACGCTTGCGGGCTGCGCGCGCAAGCCGCATCCGGGGGTGCTTACGGTCGGTAAGACCTATACGGCGGCGGTATCCATGGCGATCATGACGTTCAAGGTGGTGGCGCGGAAGGGAGGCGGCTGGTATGTCGTACAACTCTTGGGGAACAATTTGGAGCCCTTCACGGCGGCTCGACCGGCCTTGATCAATGCCCGGCAGATGTCGGTATTGCAGGGCAAGGGCGCGCGCTGACGCCAAGCCTCGCGGTGATGGCGGCCCCAGGCCCTTGAGAGACGTGCCGTCAAGGGTGTGGGGGCGCCTTTCGTGGTAGGTCGGGTGGGCCTAAGGGCTGGCACTCGTGGCATAGCTGTTATCCGCGCCCCACGATCCATGCTCACGTCTGTCTCGGTGGTGTCGGGCCGCGGCCAGCCCGGCGGTGGTGCGCCAGGCATAGTTTAGTGACTGCACCAAGGGTTCCGCGTCCCCGGGGTGTTAGCGATCATGAAGAAGGGCGTCAATGTCGACAGGCGCTTTGACGTAAATACTCAAGGGGGGAGTCGGATGCGTTCGCGGCGCCCGTCTGGATTTGCGCGGGGTGCCGCGAAATCGGCGTCCCTGCCGCAACTTTTTGATTGTGGCTGAAGTAGGGCCGTTGTTGGCAGAAAAATCCTCATCCTTCCCACTTTCAAGAGCGGCAGCCATAGGCTGAGGGCGAGGAGGATGTCAACCAAGGCGGCACTGTTATCCTGGTTCCCGACGCTTCATCCGTCTCGCCCGTTGGCTCGATGAAAAATTGTATCGCGTTCTGCGGGTTCGCCGGTGTGCAGGGCGGTGATCCACTCGTCCGTGGTCATCACGGCCGCAAAGCATGATTGTAGGACGACGATGAAGGTGCGATGTATTTCCGTGGCCGTGGCCGTGCCCGCCCGGTTCACGTAGGACACGGTGCCGGCCGCATCCGCAAGGAACTCGACCGCAAGGCCTACGCGCAGCGCCTGCTTGAGACGACCGACCAATCTATTGACCGGATCACATCGGCGGCCGGTTTTTGGGTCCTCCGTCTCGTTGCGCCAGCACTTCGCTGCCGCCTTACAGGTCTCGCCTTCTGCCTACCGGCGTACCTTTCGCGGGGGCACGGGCTAGGTCGGCAGCAACGTCGGATTTGGCGTGAGCCGCCCGTTGCTCGGAGGAAAAGCCCGCTTGGGCCTGCACGCCGAGTCAACTGGCCGTCGCGTTTATAGAGGATGCCTCTTTTCAGGCCACCAGCTGTTCTTTAGGGGCGCTCAGGGCAAGGAAGTGCTTACGGTCGATATGAGGGCTTACTTGGCCCCCTTTTGGCGTGCGGGAGGTGCTTGGACCTGTTTATGAGGCTTGAGCGGGGCCTGCGGAATGGCTTTACTGGGGCGCATCGTGCGAGGAACGCGATCGGGGGATTCCTGAGGGGTGTGCGCCCCCCTGGGGGTGTCACCCGCGCTCCGCGCGCGGGTGAGGTGTCAGACGTCCGCTTGCCGATGCTGGCGCGGACCTTGGTGTGTCCCCTTTACAGGCGCCAGCCGAGGTTGGCGCCGTAGGAGGTGGACCCGGCCATGCGATCCGCTTCGAAATCCACGTTCAGAACCCCGAAGTTGAGATCAGCACCCACGTAACCCTTGGTATTGTAAACGTTCACCGCGGACAGATGACCCGTATGGGGGATGCCGGCTGTGCGTACGCGACCGATCCCGATATAGGGAGTGATGAACGCGAAGCCCTTCGAGAGGCAGAGCTCAACCGAACGTGTGTTCAGCCCCATTGCACTGACCCCCGTCATCTTCGTGTAGGTGCCGCGCACCGTGAGGGCCGGCGCGAGCAGTCCTCCGCCGATCAGGGCGTAGCTCACGTCGCCGCCCATGATGCGCACATTGCTGCCGGGGACGCGGCTGTATGTGAGGCCGACATCAAAGCCGAACGGCAGGCCTTTCTGGGCCTGGATGCTCGGCACCAAAATATTGTTGCTGCTGGACTGCGTGGCGGCCTGGAAGGCGCCGCCATGCGCAAAATGCGTGTCCACGGCGGTCACGCCGATATCGAAGCCCGTAAGGCCTAAGGGGGCAGCCGGCATCATGTCCTTGTAGCTCACCGCGGCGCCCAGATCCTCGGTCAAGTTCTGGAACTGTGCCTGACCCAAGGCGCCGACGTTATTGACGCTGTTGGCATAGGCGCTCGCGCACGCGACCGACGAGACGAGCACCGAGAAGAGCCAGCGACAGTAAGACATACAACCTCCTTGCTTTGTGATGGGGTTATTCCGTGATCGGAAAGAGTTTGCCTGGATTGAGGATAGCGTCTGGATCGAACTGCGCCTTGATGGCCCGCATGAGCGCAAGTGTCGGGGCATCGATCGCGCGGGCGACGTAGTCGCGCTTTTCCATGCCGACGCCGTGTTCGCCCGATAGCGTGCCTCCGAGCCGCAAGACCAGGTCGAAGACCTCGCTCAAGGCCGGTCTGGCCTGGCGTTCCTGCTCGGCGTTCTGCGAATCATAGAGCAGGTTCACGTGAATGTTGCCGTTGCCGGCATGACCGAAGTTCACGATCGGGATGCCAAAGCGCTGACTCAGGTCCTCGAGCCCCGCTATGAGTTCCGGTATGCGCGAGACCGGGACGACGACGTCCTCGTTCAATTTATTGGGGGCGAGGGTGCGCAGTGCTGGCGACAAGGCCTTACGGACCGCCCATAGGGCCTCCGCCTCCTGCGCGCTGTGGGCGATGGCGATGTCCAGCAGTCCGCGCCCGGCTGCCGCCTGCGACACGGCCGCCGCCGCTTCGGCCATTGCCGCCTCTGGTCCGTCCACCTCGATGAGGAGGAGGGCGCCGGCGCCCGGCGGCAAGGTTTTGTGGAATTCGGGCACCATGCGAATCGCGCCGCCGTCCAGAAACTCCAGGACATAGGGCGTCACGGCTTGCGCCATGATGCGCGACACACCGTGGGCGGCGGAGTGCATATTGTCGTAGATCACCCGCAGCGTGCGCCGTGACGCGCCCAAAGGGGTCAGCTTGAGCGTCGCCTGGGTAATGACCGCCAGGGTCCCTTCCGAGCCTATCAGGAGGCGCGTGAGGTCATAGCCCACCGCACCCTTGGTGGTGTCCACGCCCGTCCGAATCAGGTCCCCGGCGCCGGTGACCGCGCGAAGTCCGAGGACATTTTCGCGCACGGTCCCGTATTTTACCGCGCGCGGGCCGGCCGCGTTCACGGCGATGTTGCCGCCGATGCTGCAGTAGGCGGCGCTCGTTGGGTCGGGGGGCCAGAAGAAGCCGCGCGCACCGGCCGCGCGCTGGGCTTCCTGGTTCGTGACCCCGGGTTCTACCCGCATGAGGCGGTTGTCGCCATCGACTTCGATAATGCGTCGCATGCGTTCGAGCGAGACGACGACGCCGCCCTTCAAGGGCACGGCCGCCCCCGCCGTGCCCGTGCCGCGTCCGCGCGCCACAAGCGGTGTCTTGTGACGCCGACAGGCCCTCACGATGGCCTGCACCTCGTCTTCGGTCATGGGGAAGACGACGGCCTCCGGGAGACTATGTTTGCGGGAGTTGTCGTAACCGTACACGAAGCAATCGCCGGGATCCGTGAGCACGCGATCCGCGCCGACCGCCTCCACGAGTGCGCTGTACAGGGTCTCAAGCGCGGCCGTCACGCCGTATCCTCTCGACCAGGGCGGTCGTTGACCGATTATAGCGGAAGGGGATGGACAGGACGCGCCCGCCGCGGGCGCTCACCGCCTCCGCTCCCACGATCGCCGCGACCGGCCAGTCGCCGCCTTTGACCAGGATGTCGGGTTTCACGGCCAGGATGAGTTCGAGGGGGGTATCCTCCTCGAAGGCCAGCACCAGCGATACGCTCTCCAGGGCCGCAAGGACGGCCATGCGGTCAGCGAGGGTGTTGACCGGGCGCTCTGGCCCTTTATTCAGGCGCCGCACTGAGGCGTCGCTGTTGACGCCGACGATGAGTGACGCGCCGAGCGCGCGCGCCTCTTCGAGGTAGGTCGTGTGGCCGCGGTGCAGGATATCGAAGCAGCCGTTCGTGAAGACCAGGGGCCGCTTCAGTCTGTCAGCCCGTAACAGGCCTTCCGGTCCAGATGCGGCGATCTTGTCGACGATCATGGCTGGTATTGAAAAAGTTCGACGATGCTGCGGACGTGGGGGATCACGCTTGCCTCCAGCGCCGCCTTGTCTCCCATAGCCTTGGCGACGATCCCGAGCAGATAGACCACGCGGTGCGCGGTGACGACTTTGATGTGCGTGGCGTCGAGGCCATCGGTTGCCAGCGCGGATTTGACGCGCAGAGTGATCCACGAGTCCGTCAAGCGTGATGCAAACGAGCTGGGTGGTGCGAGTCGCAGCTGATTGATGATTCGGTGAACGCCGTGGACGCTGCGCACGAGGCGCAGGATGCGTGCCTGATCCTGGGTGTTGCCGGCCTCCCCCGTGAGCAGCACAAGTCCATTGACGCTCGTGACGTCCACGTGGGTGTTGCGGCGCAGATTTTTGCGCGCCGAGATCAGGGCTTCCGCGCGAAATTTGATCAGGGTATCGTTGACCACGGCGGCCGCGCTGCGATGGCCGTTGGCGATGCTGGCTCCGGTCGCGGCGCCTCCCACCACGAGCGGTGTGCAGCCCGCCAAGGCGAGCGCCAGGGCCAGGGCGGCCGCCAAGCCCTCAAGCGCGCGTGTGTGTGTCGATCTCACTTCAGTCGTGTCCGAGCAGCTGGTAGTCGATCAAGTCGCAGAGACAATGGATGGCCATGAGATGGACCTCCTGGATGCGCGCCGTCGAACGGCCGGCGACACAGATATTGACGTCGTCTTCCGTGAGCACCGACGCTAGATCCCCGCCGTCGCGTCCGTTTAAGACCACGCAAACCATATTGCGTTCATGGGCCGCCTGAACGGCACGTATGACATTCGCGGAGTTGCCTGAGGTCGATATCGCCAGCAACACATCACCTGTGTGTCCAAGGGCGCGGACCTGCCGGGCGAAGATCTCCTCGAAATGGTGGTCGTTCGCGATCGATGTCACGGTCGACGCGTCCGTTGTCAAGGCAACAGCTGGCAGGCCGGGGCGTTCGGCCTCAAAACGATTCAGAAGCTCCGAGGAAAAGTGCTGCGCATCGGCCGCCGATCCCCCGTTCCCGCAAGATAGAATCTTCCGGTCATTCAGCAGCGCGTGGATCATGACCTGCGCGCCGCGCGCGATGAGGGGCGCAAGCGCGTCCCGGCACTCCTGTTTCGTCTGGATGCCTTCATCGAAGTGATGGAGCACTCGTGATACGAGTGCGTCCTCGGTTTCTTTTTCCGACATGGGGTGTTGCCCTCTGAGAGCGAGAATAATGACGGCACGAGCGCCGACGGTCACCGACCGTGGGGTTTATTGGGGGCTTGCTTGCCGTTCGAAAACAGTCCCCGATAGGGCAGGAAGGTGTCCAACAACTGCGGAAAGCCTCGTTGAAACTGCGCCCACACGAGGGCCCGCTTTATAGTGTCGTCGCGCCGCACGCTCAAAGCCCCGGTCAGCCCGTTGTAGCGTCCGCCGCCCCCCAGGCTCAACTGGTCCATGCGCCCGACCAGTCCTTCGGCATCGGCGCCGAAGGCGTAGAGCCTTGCGAGCGGCGTGTCGTCGTAGTGGTGGGCGTGCGGCAAGGCCTTGCGCAGCCGCCCCATGCGTCCATTGGCCACAAGCATCCACGGCATGTCGCCAAACATGATCCCATCCATGTCGCGGTCGTATACGGGATCCGGTCGTCCGGTGAACACCGATGACGTGGAGTAGACCGGTAATGTGTCAGCGTGGTCGTAGTCGAGCTGCGGCTTTATGAGGCGCGCGTCCGCGGCGTCCGCGACCAGGAATACGAAACCCACGTCCTGGCGTCGGCGCGCGGTGAAGGCAAGCGGCATATGGAGGATGCCCTGGAGACGCTGTTCGCGGGCGCGGCTTTGGGTGATGTCGAGCAGATTCTCCACGGGTTGCACGTAGGTCGTGGCTCCGGGTGTGTACGAGGCCTGTGAGACCACAAGGCCCCCCAAATGACGCCAGCGCTTGGCAAATGCGCGGCGCATACGATGCCCGAAGCGCGAGTCCGGGTACAGGATCGCGGCGCGCGTATGGCCATCCAGGTAGGCCCGATCCGCCGCCTGCCGGGCCTCGAGTGTGCGCGCCAAACTGAATTGGTAGACGGGGACGCGTGCGTCATCGTGCTGGGGACCATTCTTCGCAAGCCCGAGCAGCAAGGTCGGCACCGTAAACGACGCGTTGTCGGCGACGTTCGCCACCGCGTCGGCGCCCAAGGGCCCTACGATGAATTGCGCGCCGCGTTTCACGGCCCGGTCGTAATCATGCGTCGCTGTGCTCGGGTCGCTCCCGATATCGTACACGTAGATGGCGGGGTGCCCAGGAAGCGGGTGGGTCCTTGCCATATCGACGAACCCACGCTCGACCGCTTTGGCCGCTTTGGCAAAGGGTGACGTGAGTGGCAGCAACAGCGCTATGGCGCGCGGGGCGGCGCTGGGACGGCCCTTGGCCCCGAGTATCGCGGTCAGAAACGTGGGGGTCGGGACGAATTTCGGGTAACGCTTCTGCCATTGATTCACGGCGGTCGTCAGGCGCTGCGAACGCGGCGGATAGCGGCGCGCGATCCTCTCGAGCCGGGCCCATGCGCCGATCGCGCCCGTGGGATCCTGCCGGGATAAGCGACGGAGGGTCGAGCGCGGCAAGGCGGCGAGGTCGTGCCAAAGAGCTGTTTCGTTGTTGGTAAGGCGCCGGTGAGAGGTGAGCAGGCCCTCGCGCTCGATCATGTCGCGCGCGGCGCGGGCCGGGTGCCCGAGCCTTAAGGACGCCTGCGCCTCCACGCGGTCGATCTCCGCGAGCAGGCGTGGCGGCAGGCCCTGGTAGGCACGCGCCTTGCGCGTTTCCTGATAGGCCTGGGCCGCATGCCCGAGTGCTGCCGCGATTTCTCCTTCGAGGACGTCTTTGCGCGCGGCGAGACGCGCGGGCAGGGG
>JAKAXK010000094.1 GCA_021827145.1 Pseudomonadota bacterium | reverse complement strand
TGTAGGCCTCTCTGGGGCCACTTTTCTTTTTGTTGCTGACCTCGACCGCATAGCGCCCCAAGGCCTCGCCCAGGGTCGTGGCCTCGGCCTCTGTGCGGGAGACGAAGACGCCCGGGTCGACGCCCCGGTCGATCTCTTCCTCGATGCGCCGCGCCCAAACCTCCGCGTCGGCCTTCGCATCAAAGGTTTTTACTTGTGCTGGGTACCCCCGCCGGCGGACGTGCGCCTGCCAGACACGCTTGCCGCCTGGACCCTTGCGCGGAATGAACGATGCCATGCTGTAACGCTCGCTGTAGCCTTGACGGGGCCACTCAATCCGTTTTTGGGGCACGGTTACAACAAAATTACAACAAAGTCGTGGTAATGCGTAGGTGATGCGACTGTAAGTTATTGATTTTATGGTGCCGGTGAGACGAATCGAACGCCCGACCTACTGATTACGAAATAGATACCTCCGGTATACCCACTGATTCCCCGCCGTTCCCTTGTTTTCCTACAACAAAGGGTTACCATGGTTCCCGTGTGCACGGTGCTACCTGGATATACCCCGGGATTCCTGCCGAAAGTAGCACCAGGGTAGCACCAGCTCGACCCACTGATTTGCTGACCAATGGGGGCCTTATGGGTACGCGACTGCGGTTTACGGTGAAGGCGTTGGAGGCCTTGCCGCCGGCGCCCGCTGGCAAGCGGGTTTACGTCAACGACACCGAGATGCGTGGTCTCCAGGTGGCGGTAACTCCGCGCGGCACCCGGACCTTTTGTGTGTACCGGAAGATCGTGGGCAAACCGACACGCGTACGCCTCGGCGACTACCCTTCCATGACCGTTGAGCAAGCCCGTAAAAAGGCGCGCTCTGTCCTGAACCAGATCGCGGATGGGATTAATCCGATCACGGAGAAACGGGTCGATCAGGCGCGCGCCACTACACTGGCCGAAGTCTTCGCGGACTACTGCGCGGCTCGGAAAAGCCTGAAGCCCAAAACCGTGTACGACTACAGGCGTGCGTTGGAAGTCGCCTTCGCCGACTGGCGCCCGCGTCCGCTGCTTGCGATTACCAAAGATATGGTGGCCCGCCGCCATGCGCAACTGGGTAAGGATCACGGGGAGACCTATGCCAACCTCGCGATGCGGACATTACGGGCACTATTTAACTTCGCTATCGCGTATTATGAAGACTCGAACGGCCATTCGCTTATTCCGGACAACCCGGTGCGCCGTCTCTCGCAGACCCGCTCCTGGTACCGCGTCAGGCGACGCACCACGGTTCTGAAAGACTCAGACCTGCCCGCTTGGTTCGCGGGCGTACGGGCGCTCGCAGACGAAGATCCTGATGGTCACGGCGCCGTCGTCGCCGACTATCTGCATGTCCTGCTCCTGACAGGACTGCGGCGTAGTGAGGCGGCGGCACTCGCCTGGCGAGACGTGGATTTCTTTGCGAAAACGCTCACGGTGCGCGATACCAAGAACGGCGAGGATCATACCTTGCCATTGTCAGACTTCCTGTATGGCCTTTTGAGACGCCGCCGCGCACGGGATAGCACCGGCGTTTATGTCTTCCCGGGACCCGGAAAGGATGGTTACCTGATTGACCCGCGCCGGGCAGTCAGCAAGGTTACTGCGCATTCGGGCGTTTCGTTCACGCTGCACGACCTGCGCCGCACCTTCGCCACCCTCGCAGACGGCCTCGGTCTTTCGCACTCAACCGTTAAGCGCCTGCTAAATCATAAAATGGGTAACGATGTGACCGCCGGCTATATCGTGCCCGATCTGGAAAGCCTGCGTGTTCCTATACAACGCATTGCGGACGCGTTCTTAATGCGGGCGGGAGTGTCGCCGAACGCGGCGGTTGTGCCCTTTGTGGGGGTTGGGGGACAGGTCGGTACCGGGGTCACACCCGTAAATAGGAAGCGCGGCTAATGCCTACCGTCCTACGACTTGGCCCCTATCGTTTTTATTTTTACAGCCATGAACCTAATGAGCCGCCGCACATACACGTCGATTGCGGTGGGTTGTCAGCCAAATTCTGGATTCAGCCGGTTTCCTTAGCACGGAACATGGGGTACGCCGCACACCAACTGCGAGATATACGGAAAATGGTCGAATTACATCACGGTGAATTATTGGAGGCATGGCATGGGTATTTTGGCGCCAAGGGCTGATGAGCGCGTAGTAGATGTACAAATCACGGAAGACATGCTGTCTGTGCGCCTTATGGACGGACGCCAAATATCTGTCCCTCTCGAATGGTATCCTCGTCTGGCGCGCGCCAGCGCCACAGAGCGCGCGAAGTGGGAAATCGCCGGTGGTGGATACGGCATCCACTGGCCGGGACTCGACGAAGACTTGAGTACGGAGGGTTTGTTGAGAGGGGCACCGGCACCTGAAGGAATGGGGTGAAGAGGAAGGCGGCGCGCAAACAATGGAACGCCGCGACCGCCCCAGGCCGCTGGATCTGCCGGACCCGATCGCGGCCTTCACGCGCGCGGTGAAAGGCCCCGCTGAGCCGGGGGACTCCTTTTGGGTACGCATCGTGCGGCAAGATCGGGTACGCCGGGAGCGGCTGCACCGGCTGACGACCTTTCCGGATATGACGAGCGTTTGGCGAACGCTTAAGACGGCGCCCTTGCGTGCGTGCTACGAACGGCGGGACAGGCTGGCATTTCGCTCTAGCCTGATGGTGGATTGCTTCCTTCCTGTTGCACTCAGTCCCTCGATCCCCAGTGACTTGCCTTTGGGTGATCAAAACAAACGCCTGAAAAAGATTGCGGCGGTGGCGCGCGCGCTCCATGAGTTATTGGTGGAGCCCGAGAGGGTTTATACCGCCTTTGACGTATCCACGGACCGCGATGTTTCGGTGACCGTCACGAATCAGTTTTCCACCTCGACCGTACTACCCGGCCTGAACGCGGCCCTCCACGCGCTCTCGGACGCGGCCGTTCGGGAGAAACTCCTTACCCTGCAAGCGGAATCACTTCTTAGCCACTCCCACCGGCCGGCTGATACCCTGCCTTATCTTGACCTAATCGACGCGGCGATGATCTTCGCCCCGCTTGAGGAGCGGCTGCTTCCCTTGGCGGCGCTCGCGGATGTGGCCCAAACAACGCCGCGCTCCAAGCCCCCGAAGAGGGAGTCCGCGCCATTGATCGCTTTTGTCCGCGCCCTGGCGGACTTTTTTCAACGCTATTACGCTGCGCAGCATTACGCGGCTATTGCTTATACGGTGAACGCCGCCCTCGACCTGGCGGATGGCCAACTTGATAGTAATCGGGTGCGGCAGCTCATTGTAACTCGTTGAAAACCCAGTTAATCGCGTAAAACTCGCCCGATTTTTCTGGTTTTTGCACTACCGCCCAGAATCCGGCTTCAGAGAAATTATCCACTCGTTCACTAAGGAGTGGATATATGCATGCAAAACCCTCTGGCGCGGTGCTTGACCGCTTGCTATCACCTCGCGAGGCCGCCGAACTCCTCGGCGTTACCGAGCACACTTTGGCGGTCTGGCGTTCGTCGAAACGTTATCCGCTTCCCTATTTCTGCGTGGGCCGCGGTGTCCGTTATCGCCCGTCGGACCTGGAGGAGTTTCTGGCCTCCCGGCGGCGTGGCGCGCCGACGGATATGCCTTCTCTGCGGGCTGGGCGAGGACGCAGCGATGATGCCGGGAAGTAAGGGGACACCCCGGCTGTTTAGGACCGGGGCGGTGATTGTGCCGTCCGCTTGGGGCATGAGGCCTTTCACATGAAAAAGCCTAAGCCCTCTCAACGCCGCGCGCAAGCCCGCCGCCAACGGGACCGCGCCTGGCGTGCCGCCCGGGCCCGCGAGCGGCGCACGCGCGGCCCGCTCGGGCCCGCTGGTACGGTTGTGCGCGTAACGCATGTCGAGGCAATGCCATGCGGCCGCCACCTCGCTGTTTATGGTGAACGCGGCCAATTGCTCGGTATTTTGGCTATCGAGGATGGGCCATGAACGGCGCGGCGCTGCCTTTTGTGCTCTCTGACCCCGCCCCGGCTAGACCTCCGCCGAAAGCCTTTTCCGCTGACGGATCAGACGAACCGACGCCGCCGCGGTCCCTCGTCGCTCGGTTATTTCGCCACCTCGATAGAGCCCCTTTCGCTCGTACCGTGCCGGATTTTTTGGTGGACGCGGCCCGCGCGCAAACCGAGAGCGAGGCGGCGGCGCGATTGAAAGGCGAGATCCGCACGAGCATGGACGCCTTTTGGAGCGCACACGAGGAGGCGGCGTATCTGAGGCAACTTCGCACGCCACTGGGTTCCTACCGCGAGCACAGGCGCGTCGAGGACGCGGTGGCGGATTACGTCGAGCGAGCTGGCTTCCCGCGGCTGGTCGAGAAGCTTCGCGCGTGTCGGCGCTCCGGCAGTCTTGCCGAGCGCGCTGCTGACGGCAAGCTTATAGTGCTATGGGATGCGAAGTGTAACTTGGCGCGCCTTTGCCCCGACGAGAGCGGCGTCCAGTCAGCGCGCGTCGCCGAGCGCTACCTGCCGGTCGTGGAAGCGTGGCTGGCCGGCGGCAAGGGCCGCCGCGTGCAAAAGGCGGTCTTTACCTTCCCTAATGTCCCCGCCGGCGGCCTGCGCGCGGCCAAACGCGCTCAGTTTGCCGCGCTGGACCGGCTGCTGCGGCGCAAGGTCTGCCGCAACATCAAGGGCGCCCTGGCGACCCAAGAGGACCCGCTCTCACGACACGGCGACTGGCACGCGCACCTGAACGTGCTCCTATTGGTGGATGGGCCATTGGAGTGGGGGATGCTGCGTGCCGAGTGGACGGCGGTGACTCGCACGCTCTTCCCGGACTGTGCGGCCGCCAGTTTTCAAGTCGAGCTCCGCGAGCTGCCGCGCACTCTCAAGGCGCTGCGGGCGGCCTCTCGGGAACAGGTGAAGTATGCCGCCAAGATGGTCGATTCGGGCGTGCGAGCGTTACCCGGTGACGAACTATCTGGGGTCCTGCCGGGAGTGGACCCATTGGGGGCCGCCCCCGTTGCGGGGGCCTACGGGCAGTGGCCGAAGGCCCCGGGCCTTGTCCAGTGGCCCTACGCGGCCTTTGGCGAGTGGTGGGAGGCCGGCCTATGCTTCCGGCGCACTCGGGCCTATGGCGTGCTCCACGGGGCGCCGAGGCCCGATCCGACGGCCGATCGCCCGCGGCTGCATCCGCTCGGGCGCGTGCGGTATGACGGCGCCCGCCGCGACTACGAGGTCCACCTGGGCGGGTCGCGCCGCTGGGCGGAGGATCTGCCCGTTGACTTGACACCGCCGAATAAATCGGCGGATTACTACAAGGGGAATAAATCGGCAGGCAGGGCGGCCGGCGGCGCGGCCGCCGGGTGTTCGGCCGGCGTTTATGCCGATACCGGGCCCCCGCCGCAGGCTCCGTTCGACGACACGTTGCCGTTTTGAGGTCTGGGGAGACATCACCACGGTGGCCAAGGAGGGAGGTCGGCCCACCTTCGGGTCGCCCGATCAAGGCCTGTTAGGGTGTGGAGTGTCTCGGCGGCCTCGCGCACACCCCCGTTGGGGGGAGGCCCCCCAACACCCCCCGCGCCCCCCCTTTTTTGGGGCCCCTTATAGGGGCCCTCGTGGCACCCCCCTGCGGGCCCCGGGTTGGGGTAGGGTGCGGGGTCTTCCTTAGGGGGATGTGGAAATAAAAAACGGGACCGAAGTCCCGTTAAGAGATGCCAAAGCGGGCATCAGGGTGGAGGTGATTTAGGGTCTCGCGCCGCGCACGCCACGAATGACCCTGCCCAGTTTCCACGTACACCAGTTTGTTGGTACTTTTCTGGTGAACGGAGGACAGTATGGCAAAGAATGGGTCGGTGCCAAACCGGCGGTATACGGAAGAATTCAAGCACGAGGCGGTACGGTTGGCGGAATCGGTGGGCGGCAACGAAGCAGCGAAACGTTTAGGTATCCCGGATTCGAGCCTCTTTAACTGGATCCGGCTAAGCCGGGAGGGCAAGCTGCAGGTCCATGATCCGAAGGCGCCGGTCAAGCGATCGGTGACAGAACTTGAAGCAGAGAACAGCCGCCTGCGCCGGGAGCTCGCCAATGCCAAGCAGGATCTGGAGATCGTAAAAAAAGCGGCGGCATATTTCGCGAAGGAGTCGCGGTGAGGTATGCCTGGATCGACGCCCATCGCGACCAGTACCCGGCGGCACGGATGTGCCGGCTCTTGTCCGTTTCCCGCACGGGCTTTTGCCAATGGCGCACACGTACGCCAAGTGATCGGTCGGTCGCCAATACGGTTCTCGACGCCCAGGTGGCAGCCATTCATACCAAAAGCCGCCAAACCTACGGCCGCCCGCGGATCGTCCGTGCCTTGCGCACCCAAGGGCGCCCCGTCGGCCATGAGCGCATCCGCCGAAGCCTGATCCGGCAAGGCCTGCGTCCCGTATACCGGAGACCCTATCGGGTGACGACCGATTCGAACCACAAAAAGCCTCTGGCCCCCAATGTGCTCGATCGGCGTTTTAATGGTTGGGCGGTGAACCGCGCCTGGACGGCTGACATCACCTATGTCGCCACAGGCGAAGGCTGGCTCTATCTTGCCGCCGTCATGGATCTGGCAAGCCGCAAGATCGTCGGTTGGTCTATGAGTGACCGCATGAAGGCCGACCTCGTCTGTGAGGCGCTGAGGTCCGCCTATGGGCGCCGCCGGCCTACCCGAGGGCTCATCATACATTCGGATCGCGGCTCTCAATATGCGAGCAAGGAATACCGCCGTCTCATCAAAGACTACGGCATGATTCCCTCCATGAGCCGCAAGGGCAATTGCTGGGACAATGCGCCCATGGAGAGCTTCTTCAAGACCCTGAAGGTCGAGCGTATCTATCAAACCCGCTACGAAAGTCGGCAACAGGCAAGGCTCGACATCGTCGACTGGATCGAAGGCTTCTATAATCGGCAGCGCCTGCATTCATCGATCGGCCATCGCACGCCGGTCCAGGCAGAATCAGGCCTTATGGCTGCGTAGGTTGGTGTACGTGAAATCGAGGCAGGGTCAGAAAGCGGATGGCGGCCACTTTGTAGACCGTGTTGGTTTGTACGATCGGGCCAAAGACCGCGGCCGCCACCTCCTGGCCCGTGGTCGGTACGATGTGTTTGAGGATCAGGATGCCGTCGGCGCCCAGGGCCGCCGCCTTTTTTCTCAGCGCCCGGAAAAAGAGCCGGGTATTACCGTAGTTCTTGGCGGTGATCATGGCAATGGTGCGGTAGGGCCGATGGATGTCGGCGGCCGTGAGAAAGACCCGCACATGCGCGGGTGTTGTCGGCGGGTAGGTTTGATCGCTTAACCGCAGCACGGTCGTGGTGGCGCAACCGGCGAGGGCGAGCACGGCAAGCATGAGGATCGCTGACCGGGAACGGGTGTTCATGGGAGGCCTCCCTTCTGGGGTTTTCCTGTGGGCGTGTCGGCGGGCCGTGGAGGTGGCCACGGCCCGCCTTGCGCGCCTCTTCAGAATGCGTACTGACCCGAAAGCCCGAAGACCGCGACCCCGCCCGATACCGAGGCAAAGCCCTTGGCGACACTCGGGAAGATGTCATACGACACGCGCCACGTGGTCGCGCCGATGCGATAGGACGTGCCCAGGCCGTAGACGGCGGTCAGCCCGCTGTCGCTGCTCACGGGAAGGTTCGAGGTCGCCCCCGCGAACGAGGCCGTTGCGGATTGCGACTCCCAGTAATGCGCGAGCCCCAGGCGCGCGAAAAGCCCCCACTGCCGCGTGATCGGCCAGGTGCCCAGGGCGCTGACGCCGAAGGCCTGCGCCTGGTCGATACCGTCCACGGTCAGCGGCCCGGCGGTGGTGTTGGCGGCGTAGGTGAGTCCTAGGCTGCCGAAATTGATATAGGCGAGTTCGGCCGCGAGGTACCGGTCTACGCGGTAGCCGCCAAAGAGCAAGCCGCTGAATGCGCTGCGGCTCGACAGGGTCGCTGAGCTCACGCTATTGCCGCTCGCGGCAAGCGATGTGTCCAGCGTGTCGCTTACATTGTTTGCTTGGTTCTGGCTCGCGCGCGACGGCCCCGCCGAGCTCGACGCCGGCATACCAAGGGCCGGCGGCATGCGCCAACGGGGTGATGGTAATCAGCAGGAAGGCTGCTCTGGGGATCAGGGATTTCTTGTGCATGGACTGCTCCTTTGTATCGTTGCTAAACGAGGGATAGGCCACCAAATGGTGGCCGGGTGCTTAGCAACCGAACAAAGAACGGTCCAGGGTATTCCCCCGAAAGGTGTTGTATTTCCCTGAACACCCGGCCGTAGCCGCAAAAAAACGCCGCGACTGTCGGGCGCGGGTGTCCGCTTTGTTAGGGTTGCTAAACCCGCCGCAAGAATAGCACACGCAGGACATGGGCAATAATTCGGGATAAGCGGGGAATCTGGGGGAAACGCCAATAGAAAGGCACGCGGGTGACCGGTGCTCTCATTGCCGAAAGTAGCACCGTGGTAGCACCAGAAAAGATCGGGTACAGAGGAAGTGTGCTAACTACTTGATTTTATGGTGCCGGTGAGACGAATCGAACGCCCGACCTACTGATTACGAATCAGTTGCTCTACCGACTGAGCTACACCGGCATGGTGGGCCGCTACTATAACCTCTGGAGCGGGGGAAAACA
>JAKAXK010000008.1 GCA_021827145.1 Pseudomonadota bacterium | reverse complement strand
GATCTGCCGGCTCTTCGGACGGTGCGCTTGCGCGCCTCGGTTCAGCACGTTTCAATCATCCCTCGCGTGCCGAGGAGTTCCAGAACGCGGTGGAGACCCTGGCGGCGAAGTGGGGTTTGCAGGGTCTTGTATTCGGTGCTGAGTGAGGGCGCATCGCGCCCCCAAAGCCACGCCTCGCTGTACGGCACCTTTCCTGGCCGTTGTTGCGGCTTAGCCGATTTTAGACCATAGTGGGGCTGCATTACGCGGAAGAAGGATGGGAGCGAGGACAACATAAGGCGACAGGAGGAGGCATGACGGAAGACGTGTTGGGCATTCTCAAGGAGGCCGTTCGATCCCGGCGTTGTTGTGCATTGCGCTACCGCGATCAGACGCAAGTGCGCGTGGTCGAGCCGCACGCCGTGTACGAGGATGCGAGCGGCGAGATTATCGTGGATTGCTACCAGGTGCGGGGATTTTCGGGATCGGGTCGCATCCCCCCTTTCTGGCGACCGTTTCGGCTGCGCAAGATCAGCGCGGCCGCGCTTCTGAAAAAGACTTTTGTGCCGCGCCGTTCCGAGGGCTTCAGTGTCACACGTTCGCGCTACCGCAAGGGTCTCATATGCGCCGTAGCCGAAGGTGATGTCGCGATCTTACCGCCGCCAACACCTCCCGCGACGCCGGTGGGACCATTCCGGCCTTCGAGGGCTATGCGGCGCTAAGACATCGGGTGCTCGGAACTTGCGGTTGACCATTGGCCCGCGCTTCCCCTTCCTGGGCCATGGGCCGGGAAGGGCGTTATGGGCCGTGAACAACCCCCTGTTGGGGGCGGGGCCTATCAAGCGGGCCGTTAGGCCCTGCACCGTCCCGTGCTTTTACCACTAAGTCTTCCACCCTCACGATCGAATCCCTCCACGCTCAATGTTGATCAGAAATCGAGGATTGGAATATGTTTCTGGATGGTTTCATTCCTCTTCCCGAATTGGAGGAGGTTGGTTGCGGATGCCAGTGTGCAGCAGCACATCGTAGGCAAGGTCATCCATCGCCAGCTTCGTGGCAATGAACCGGCTCGGCGGGCCGTGTCGCAATACCGCAACGTCCGCATCGCTGTCGGGACGATGGGACTTGCGCGCTCGACTGCTCTAGAGAGTGGCCCTTGTTATGTCGTAGCGATCCGCCACAGCCTTCATGAAGGCGTGAGTCGCGGCTAGCGTTTCCGCGCCCATGTCGGATAAGTGGCCCATGTCGCGAATTGCCGAAATTCCTCACTTCTCAGGATACAGGTGCGGGGTTCTGCGGGTCGATCGTAGGGTCCGGCAAACAGATGCGTCGATGGCGTGTTTCGCCCCAGCCACCCGTCGTTTCCTCGGATCAATCCGCGGTGGTGGAGTCGCCGTCGCCGTTCATGCGATCGACGAGGGTCTGGAGGGACCGGAAGTCGCGCGCGGCCATGACTTCCGTTGCCCCGCGCTTGAGGTCCGCCACCGAGCTTTCGCGCACAATCTTCTTGATCTCGAGGAGCGCCGATGGATGCATGCTGAACTCCCGTAGCCCCAGACCGAGCAGCAGGCGCGTGTAGCGCGCATCACCCGCCATTTCCCCGCACATCGCCACTGGTATCCCTTGCGCGTCGGCCGCATCGATCGTCATGGTGATGAGCCTCAACACCGAGGGGTGCAGCGGGTCATACAGGTAGTTTACGGTGTCGTCGACGCGGTCGATCGCGAGCGTATACTGGATCAGATCGTTGGTCCCGATGGAGAGAAAGTCGAGGTGGGCGGCGAACAGGTCGGCGGATACGGCCGCCGCCGGCACCTCGATCATGCCACCTATGGGCATATCGGGGTCGAAGTCGATGCCGTTGCGGCGCAGCTCTTCCTGGACCTCGCGCACGAGCTCGACGACGCGCGCAATCTCGTCGAGGTTCGAGAGCATGGGGATCATGAGGCGCACCGATCCGAACGCCGACGCGCGCAGGATGGCACGCAGCTGCACCTTGAAAAGCGCCACCTCCTGAAGGCAGAGACGCACCGCTCGAAGCCCGAGCGCGGGATTGACGCTCGCCATCGGCAAATCGATATCCGCGCGCTTATCCGCCCCCAGGTCGAGTGTGCGTATGGTGACGGGCCGTCCCGGCAGCTCGCGTATCACCTTGACGTAGGCCGCGAACTGCTCCTCCTCGTCGGGCGGCAGCTTGCGGTTCATGAACAAGAACTCGGTGCGATAGAGGCCAATACCGCTCGCGAGGGCTTGGTGGACGCCAGCCATGTCCTCGGGTAGCTCGATGTTCGCCAAGAGCTGCACCGCGACGCCGTCGCGGCTGACGGCCTCACTCGTGCGCAAGGCCTCGAGTTCACGCTGCAGGCGCTCGATCTTGTGCGCGCGTTTCTCGTATTCGGCGATGACGGCTCGGTCGGGGGCGACAAAAAGGATGCCCCGTTTGCCGTCGACTATGAGTTCCTCGTCGTTATCGATAAATCGCGTGGCGCCGTGGACGGCGACTATGGCCGGTATTCCAAGGCTGCGCGACAGGATCGCCGTATGCGAGATCGGTCCACCGAGGTTCGTTATGAAGGCTGCGATGCCTTTGTTTTTCAAGGCCACGGCATCCGCTGGGGCGAGGTCGTTGGCGACCACGACGCGTCCTTTTAGATCGTCGGGAATCGACTCGTCCTCGCGCTCGTCGGGATTCAGAAGATTGCGCAGCACCCGCTCCACCACTTGGGCGACATCGATCTTCTTGTTGCGTAGATAGGGGTCTTCCATCGCCTCGAAGACCGCGACCAGGCGATCGCTCTGGGTCTTCAGCGCGAACTCGGCGTTCCACTGGTTGGCGCGGATATCCTTGATCGGCGCCTCCGACACCATGGTGTCGTTCAGGATGAGCAGGTGGGTGTCCAGGAAGCTTGCGGCCTCGACGGGCGCGTCGGGCGGGATATGGCTACGGATATCGGCCAATTCCTGGCGTGTGCTTTCCACCGCTGCCAGGAAGCGGCTCACTTCTTCTTCCACGAACGGGGTAGGCACTACATATTCCGGGATCTTCAGGCGCTCGCGCTTCAAAACGTAGGCGTGGCCAATTGCGATTCCGTTGCTGACCCCTTTTCCGTGAAGCGCGAGCATCAGGACTCTTCCCCAAACCTATGTTCGATCAAGCGGCTAAGGGCCACACCGGCCTCGGCCTCATCGGCACCTTCGGCGCAGATTTTGAGAGTGGAGCCTTGTCCTGCCGCCAGCATCATAATGCCCATGATGCTCTTGGCGTTTACGCTACGCCCATCGCGGGTCACGGTGATGGTCGACGTGAACGACGACGCGAGACTGACGAGCTTTGCCGAGGCCCGGGCGTGCATGCCGAGTTTGTTGATGACGATGACTTCAACGCACTTCATGTCTGGCGTTATCCAAGAGGCAAAATTCCGTTGCACAGACGATCCCTTCCATGCCGCCACTCAAGGCCTTGCCTATGAGGTCGTCGAGCGGGAGCTCGCGATAGTTCAATACTCGGATCAACATCGGGAGATTGAGCCCAGTAACGAGCTCCACCCTATGGCGCGCGAGCAGTCGGCACGCGACATTGATGTGGGTGGCTCCGTAGATGTCCGCGAGAATGAGGACGCCGTCGCCTTCGTCGATGGTGCGGATCGCCTTGGAGAGCGCGACCCCGAGTTCATCCGGCGGCGTTTCGTAATGTACCGGAAAGGTCGCCAACGCGGGCGGTCGCTGGCCCAGGACGTGATCCACCGCCTCAAGGAGGCCGAAGGCGACATCCTTTTGTGCCAATACTAGCAATCCTATCATGAAACCAAATACCCTCCATTGTTCTTTGTCTGACCCCACCCCATGTGTGCCGGAGGGCAGACCATAGGCCTTAGGGCCCGTTGCGCTTACGATGCCGCCGACAGGCCCTCGGTGAGTTCCCGGTGTCGAATCTGGGTATTGATGCCTTGTTTGCGAAAATGGGCCGCAAGTTTTTCGGTCAGATACACCGAGCGATGCTGGCCCCCTGTGCAGCCGATCGCTACGGTCAGATAACTGCGGTTTTCCTGTTCGAAGCCTGGTAGCCACCGCGCCAGAAAGTCGCCGATATGCTCCTGCATCGCCGCGACCTCCGGGTGGCGCTCGAGGAAGGCCGCCACCGCCGGGTCGCGGCCGGTGAGTCCGCGTAGCCCCTGTTCCCAATAGGGGTTGGGGAGACAGCGTACATCGAAGACGTAGTCGGCATCGAGCGGCGTGCCGTGCTTGAAGCCGAAGGACTCGAAGAGCAGCGTGATGCCTCGGGTGCTGGCGCCACGCGCGAACTCGTAGACGAGTTGACGCAACTGCTGCGCGCTTGTGTGTGTGGTGTCGATGCGCCGGGTGCAGGACGACGACAGCGGTTCGAGGCGGGCCTTTTCGAGCCGTATGCTCTCGAGGAGCGGGGTCTTGTTGTCGGTCAAGGGGTGCCTGCGGCGCGTCTCCTTGAAGCGCTTCATGAGCACCGCCTCTTCGGCCTCGAGAAAGATGATCCGGTAATCGACGCCGAGCGCCCGAAGCCTCTCTAGATTCATGGGGGCGTCATCAAGAAACAGGCGGTTGCGGGCGTCGATGCCGATAGCGATGTCGGAAAATTCTGCCCGCATGGTATTCATTTGTTGCGCGAAATGCGGCAGGAGCGCCGCCGGAAGGTTGTCGATGCAGTAGAAGCCGACGTCTTCCAGGGCCTGGAGGGCGATACTCTTTCCGGAGCCTGATAGGCCGCTTATGATGATGAAGCTCATGGCGATTTCATGGCCAGGCTTTGTCGGCGCATGAAGTCCTCGAGGGCATTGATGCCTCGGCGTCGCAAGATATGGCCGCGGGTCGCGACCTCCACGAGCACCGCGAGATTGCGCCCGGGGGCCACGAAGAGCGCTACCTCGGCAACCTCTATGCCTAATATGGATCGCGTCTTTTGCTCCGCTTGCAGCCTATCGATCTCCGATTTGGGGTGGGTGGCGTAGTCTTTGAGCCGCACGATGAGGTGCAGGGTCTTTTCGTGACGCACGGCGGTCTCGCCGAACATGGCGCGGATATTCAAGATGCCAAGCCCACGGACCTCCAGAAAATCGCACAGCATGTCCGGGCAGCGCCCCTGGAGGGCGTCGGGGCCGATCCGAAAGAATTCACAGGCGTCATCGGCGATCAGTCGGTGGCCGCGACTGAGAAGCTCGAGCGCGAGTTCGCTTTTTCCGATACCGCTTTCGCCAGTCAGGAACACCCCGAGCCCCATGACTTCCATGAACACGCCGTGGAGAATTTCGCGTTCCGCGAGCGCGCGCGCCAGATAGAACTGGAGGTCATGAATGACGCGAGGGCTCGGCAGGGCCGAACTCAAGAGCGGCATGGCCAGGGCGTCCGCGGCCTCGCGCATCCCCTTGGGGATCGCCTGGCCGTTCGCTACGATGACGATGGCCGACGACGGCGAGCCGAAGAGTTCGGTCAGGGCGACTTTGCGTGCCTCAGGCGTGATGTGTTCGTCGAGGTAGGCGGTTTCGTTGACGCCGATGACCTGCACACGGTTAGGGTGGACGAAATTGAGGTGCCCGACGAGGGCCATGCCCGGAAATCGGGCCGTGGCGAGCTCCAGCAGACGACTTGCCCCCGCTTTACCGGATTCCCACGCGAGCTTGAGCGTCTCGCGCTGTGCGTCGTATACGTCTTGGGCAGTCAGTATGGTACTCATGGCACCCGCTCGTCCGTCCGCTCCACGCCCGGTGCAAGGCCTAGGCGGCCCTTGGCCGCCTAGGCATGCGTCGGCCCCTTATCCGGTCAGTATATAGCCCCGCGCTATTGCGGGCGAGACGTCCACGGTCAGTGGCTGGATCCGGGCGTCCGGCGGATCTATCCGGGCCTGTGCTGATCCATCACCTTCTCTTTGTGACGGAGCACTTGTCGGTCGAGCTTGTCCGTGAGCAGGTCGATGGCAGCGTACATGTCGCCGCCGACGGCATCGGCATGGATGACAGCCCCTTTGGTGCGAATGTTGGCCTCCGCGCTGTAGCGCTTCTTCTCCACATGCAAGACGACATCCGCGGCGATCGCGTGGTCGAAATGCCGTTGAATGCGCCCCACCTTCTCGAGGGCATAATCGCGTAACGGGGCGGTGATCTCGATTTGCTGTCCGCTGACCGTGATATCCATAAGATTCCCCTTTATATATGGCTTAGACGAGCGATTTGCGTTGACTGGACGGGGGGATGTTGAGTGACTCCCGGTACTTGGCTATG
Source organism: Pseudomonadota bacterium (assembly GCA_021827145.1). Classification (GTDB taxonomy): domain Bacteria; phylum Pseudomonadota; class Gammaproteobacteria; order Acidiferrobacterales; family Acidiferrobacteraceae; genus Acidiferrobacter. The sequence continues at coordinate 38,921 of JAKAXK010000008.1, read as the reverse complement.
GTTCTCCTTGCGATATTAATGCCTTGCTCCAAAAGCATATCGGCGATCTTGCTATCACTAATCGGTCGATCCGGCGGCTCGGTCTCCACAATCTTGCGAATGAGGGATCGGATCGCGGTCGCCGAGCAGGTCCCGCCATCCGCAGTGCCCACATGGCTCGAGAAAAAGTACTTGAGCTCGAAAATACCGCGCGGCGTCATCATGTATTTATTGGTGGTGACCCGTGAGACTGTGGATTCATGCATCCCGACCTCGCCCGCCACATCGTGCAAGACCAAAGGCCGCATGGCCTCGGGTCCGTGGTCGAAGAATCCGCGCTGCCGATCGACGATGACGCGCGCCACTTTGAGGAGAGTCTCGTTGCGGCTTTGCAGGCTTTTCAGGAACCAGCGCGCTTCCTGGAGGTGGTCGTGCAGAAAACGATCCTGCGCCGATCCTCGGCCGCGTTGGATCAGGCACTCATACTGACTGTTGATGCGTAATCTCGGCATGGCCGCGACATTCAGATCCGCGCGCCAGCTGCCGCGCCGTTTTTTTACCAGGATCTCGGGCACGACATAAGCGCTGGGTGAGGTCGATATCAGCGATCCGGGCCGCGGATTCATGCTCTTCAGCAGGGTCATGGCCTCCGCCAAGGTTTCCGAGTCGAATCGCGTGAGGCGCTTGAGCTCCTTGAAATCGCGTTGCCCGAGGAGTTTCAGATGGGTCGGGCAGGCGAGTATTCGCGCCGCGTCCCGGTAGGGTGTGTCTGGGTCCAGGCGGCGTAGCTGGAGATCCAGGCACTCCCCCAGATCGCGTGCGGCGACCCCGACCGGGTCGAAGTTTTGGACATGGTGTAAGACGGCTTCCACCTCGTCCGGGGTCATTTCGAGGTTGGGCAGGGTCGCGAGGATATCGTCCACGCCGCCCACGAAATAGCCGTCTTCGTCCACCGCGTCGATGATGGCGACCGCGATCAGCTGGTCGCGATCCGTAAAGGGTGTCATTTGGAGCTGCCAGAGGAGGTGGTCTCTGAGGCTGGTCGGGTGGCTGTTGCGTGCCTCGAAGTTCGTGTCGCCGTCTTCGTCGCCGGTTCCCGAGTTCGAGGCGCTTGTCTCGAGACCGCCCTCCCAGTCGAGTTCGGCCGGATCCCCTTCGCCGTCTCCATCCCCGTCGGCTGCGTCCGCGGGCGCCTCCGGGGCGGCCTCGGCAAGTTCTTCGGCTGAGGTCATCCCCTCGCCATCGGCCTGCTCGTTTTCCTCGAGAAGGGGATTTTTCTCGAGGATCTCGCGTATTTCCTGCTCCAACTCTATCGACGACAGCTGCAACAGACGGATCGCCTGCTGCAGCTGGGGCGTGATCGTGAGGTGTTGCCCAATTCTGAGGTCGAGTGTCTGCTTCATACGGTGCCTGGAATCTAGTTTAGTCCATTCCCGCCCTTTCCAGAACAGCGGCCTAGAGGACGAAGCTCTCGCCGAGATAGACGCGTCTGACGTCCGAGTTGGCGAGGACCGAAGCCGGGTCCCCGGAGGCCAGGACGTGGCCGTCATTGATGATATAGGCGCGATCGCAGATTTTGAGCGTCTCGCGCACATTATGGTCGGTGATGAGGACCCCGATACCGAGGGTCCGCAGGTGGGATATATGGGCCTGGATGTCGATGACCGAGATCGGGTCGACACCGGCGAAGGGTTCGTCGAGCAGCATGAAGCGCGGTTTGGTGGCGAGCGCCCGGGCGATCTCGACGCGTCGTCGTTCGCCCCCCGACAGGCTCATACCGAGGGTCTTGCGTCGATCCGCGATGTGCAGGTCCTGCAACAGCTGCTCCAGGCGCGCCTTGCGGGAGGCGTCGTCCAGGCCCTCCACGGTCTCGAGTATGGCGAGGATATTGTCCTCGACCGTGAGCTTGCGGAACACTGAGGCTTCCTGCGGCAGATAGCCCACGCCCAGCTTGGCACGCTTGTGCATGGGCGCGTCTCCGATATCGGTGTCGTCCAGGAGTATGCGCCCCTGATCTTTGCGGACCAGCCCGATCATCATGTAGAAGCAGGTGGTCTTTCCGGCACCGTTGGGTCCGAGTAGGCCCACGACCTCGCCCGCGTTCACGGCGAGACTCACGTCCTTGACGACCTGTCGGCCCTTGTAGGCCTTGGACAGATGGGTCGCCGCGAGCGTGCTCATGGCTTCGATCCCGATGTGGGCTTGCGTGTGTGGGGAACGATGCGGGCCCGTACCCTTCGGTGGCCGCGCACCGCTGTTATACGCTGCGACCGCGCGTAGTAATGCACGATATGTCCATGCAGGACGTTGACGCCTTGCCGAAAGACCACCGCGCCGGTCAAGGTGACCTCGTTCGGGACGGCCTCGAAGTCCATGGCGCGTGCGGTGCCAAAGAGCGGAAGCCCGCGTGTGTTCTGGTCCTCCATATGCAAGGGCGCCCCGTGCGCGTGTATCCAGAGGAGCTTGCCGCGCAGCGAGCGCACACGGACCACATCGGCGCGGACCGTGATGCCATTTTGCACGATGCGTACATGGCCGCGATAGGTGCTCAGTCCGGTGTGCTCATCGACCTGGATACTGTCGGCGCGCACACTTACGGGCTGCGCGAGTTGGCGGACATGGGCGTAGGCCGTGGCGCCGAGGGTGCTCATCGCCAACAGGGCCGCAAGGAAGGTCTTCATGAGCGCGTGAGATGGACTGTGAGGGTATGCGTGCGCACGTCGGCCGGTCCCATCCCCTGCGTGGCTCCGCGGAAGACGCGTACGCCGCCGCGCATGGTCAGGATGTGGCCATGGGGGGACACATAACCCTTGCGGGCGATGGTCGTGGTCACCGTATGTTTGCCGAATTGCGTCAGGCGCGGCTTGATGAGCAAGGTGCGCTTGCCGCGCGAGAAGTGCACCAGGCGTTCGGCCGTGAGGATGAAGCGTGGCCGACCATGGCGGTTCATGGCGGTGAGTTCGGCATGGTTGATGTAGTAGTCGGGACGCGCGGGGGCGACGTTGGTCAGGTTCAAGGCGGGGCGCACCAGTGCCTCCGGAAGCCACCAGAAGAGGCCGGAGAAGAGCAATAAGCCAGTCAGCATCAGGAAGCGGCTTAGCCACCGGCCCATGAACACTCGCCCTCATAGGCACGCCCCAGTTGTGCATCCAGCGTCCCCTGGGCGCGCATGATGAGTTCGCAAAGCTCGCGCACCGCCCCAAGTCCTCCTTTTTGTTCCGTGACCCAATGCGCGCGGGCGCGCACCAGCGGATGCGCGTCGGCCACGGCGACCGCAAGGCCCACGGCCTCCATGGCCGGCAGATCGATGACGTCATCCCCCATGAATGCCGCCTCGGACGCCGCCACGGCCTCATCGGTCAGCAGGCGGCCCACCGCCGCGCGTTTGTCGTGACATCCCTGGACCAGGAGGGTGATACCGAGATCGTCCGCGCGCCGCTGAACGACGCGCGAGCTGCGGCCCGTCACCAGGCCCACACGGACCCCGCTTGCGATCAGCATCTTGATGCCGTGTCCGTCGCGGCTGTGGAAGGCCTTGATCTCCTCGCCGGAGTCGCTCAGGAACAGTCGCCCGTCGGTGAGTACGCCGTCGACATCGAGCAGCAGCAGACGGACGGTCTTCGCCCGCGCAATGGCCTCCGCGGCGCGACCATCCCCGTCCGTGGTCGCATCCTTCATACGACGCCCGCCCGCAAAAGGTCGTGCATATTGAGTGCCCCCACGATCCTATGGTCGCTATCCACGACGAAAAGGCCGCTGATGTTGTGCGCGCGCATCGTCGGAACGAGCTCCGCTGCCAAGTGATCGGCCTGGGCGGTTTTCGGGTGGCGCGTCATGACCTCGTCAATCCGCGCCTTATAGACGTCGACGCCGCGATTCAAGGCGCGGCGCAGATCACCGTCTGTGAAGATGCCGCACAGCCGCTGGTCGGTATCGACCACGGCGGTCATGCCCAGCCCCTTGCCGCTCATCTCCAGGAGGGCCTCCTGCAGGGAGGCGCTTGCCGGGACCTGCGGTATCCGTTCGCCAGTATGCATGATGTCGGCTATGTACACGAGCAGGCGCCGCCCCAGACGCCCGCCCGGATGGGATCGTGCGAAGTCTTCCGGGGTGAAGCCGTGTGTCTCATAGAGGGCGATGGCGAGTGCGTCGCCCATGGCGAGGGCCGCGGTCGTGCTTGCGGTTGGTGCGAGGTCGAGCGGGCAGGCCTCCTTGGCCACCGCCACCGGGAGGTGGACATCGGCCTGCTGCGCGAGACTCGAATCAGGGGCGCCGGTCATCGCCAGAAGCCGGACGCCCATGCGCTTTATGATCGGTAATATCGTGAGGATCTCGGCGGTCTCCCCGGAGTGGGAGATGGCCAGCACTACATCCTCGGGGGTGATCATGCCGAGGTCGCCGTGGCTCGCCTCGCCCGGGTGTACGAAGAAGGCCGGCGTGCCGGTGCTGGCGAGGGTGGCGGCGATCTTGCCGCCGATATGTCCTGATTTGCCCATCCCGACCACGACCACGCGGCCGCGGCAGGAAAACAGCAGCCGGCAGGCATCCGCAAAGGATTCGTCGAGCCCCTGAGCGAGCACCGACAGGGTTTCGGCCTCCAGGGCGAGGACCCGCCGGCCGAGCGCGATCAGGGCGTCGGGGGCCGGGTCGGGGCGTAAGGGACCATGAGGTGTCATGGCGCGCATTATAGCGAAAAATGACCCGCCCACGCCCACGATCCCACAAAAAGACTATAATGGCCCACTTATTGTCGGGGGTGTCATGGAATCGTTTCTTGTGGTGTTGCGCGATCATGCCCAGGGTCCCGAGCGACGGCCGGACCAGGCCCTGGATGACGCCTTGGCGCGGCTTGGCCGTATCCTCGGCCAGATCGCGCCGGCCCTCGAGGTCGAGTACCAGGGCCCATTCGTCGGGATCGGTGCCGGACGTAAGGCCTTTTGTCTCGCCGTGCGTGCCCACGAGGAGGAGGCGGGGACGCGGGTATGGGCGGCGCGGGTCTGTAGCGCCGACCCGCATCGCGGTCTGGCCGCCCACTGGGAGCTTGCGCGTGTCTCGCGGCTCCGGAAGCCCATCCTCGCGCGCGCCCTGCCCGCGTTCCTGACCGGTTACCATGCCGCGGTGACCGCCGCGCACAAGGCGGATACGGGCGCGGGCCGGCGTCTGCTCGCCTTGGCTCAGGCCTTGGGTGGGGACCATTGAGCGAGTCCACCGCCATCTCGGTGACGGACTTGAGCAAGCGCTACGGGACAGTCACCGCCGTCGCATCCCTGAGCTTCGATCTCGCCAGCGGTCGCGTGCTCGGGCTTTTGGGGGGCAACGGCGCCGGCAAGACGACCACGCTTGCGATGTTGATGGGCTTGCTCTTGCCGACCACGGGGTCGATCCAGGTCTTGGGCGAGGATCTCCTGCGTCACCGCTACCGGGTCTTGCCGCGCATCAACTTTTCCTCACCTTATGTGGATCTGCCGCATCGCCTGACCGTCCACCAGAATCTGCGGGTCTACGCCGGCCTCTATGGCGTACGCAAGGCGGCGTCCCGCATCCGCGAGCTTGCCCGCGACCTGGACCTGGAGGGTCTGCTGGACCGCCCTTACGGCCGGCTTTCGGCGGGACAAAAGACGCGCGCGTCGTTCGCCAAGGCCCTGATCAATCGCCCGCAACTCCTGCTTCTGGACGAGCCCACGGCCTCGCTCGACCCGGATACCGCGGACCGGCTGCGCACGTATCTGCGTGATTACCAGCAGGCGAGTGGCGCCGGGGTGGTGCTGGCCTCGCATAATATGCTGGAGGTCGAGCGGCTCTGTGACGAGGTGATCATGTTGCGCCACGGTCGGATCTTCGATCGGGGGGCGCCTGCCGACCTGATCGGCAAGTACGGCCGTGAGACGCTCGAGGAGGTGTTCTTGGATATGGCACGCGGGCGGTCGCAGCTGTCAACTACCCCACCCTAACAGGCCATGGGCCATGCCCCCACGAAACGGGGGTTGTCCACGGCCCACAATGTACGGCCTGCCATGAGGGCGGAGCTTGGAGGTGAACACCAAAAGGCTCGGTTGACCAGGGGGCCGGGAAACCGGCAGACGTGGGTAACGGGTCGTTCAGACCCACTCCGGGATGCTTCCTCAGTCCCGGACACTGGAAGGTTGGGATCATATTGTAGGCCGTGGACGACCCCCGTTTCGTGGGGGCATGGCCTATGCTCCCCCTGTAAAGGGGGTAAAGGCGAAAGGTAAAGCGCCGAAGGCCCCCGCCGCCTCCGCAAGGAGGGAGCCGGTTGCCCACAACCCCGAGGGGAGATGCTCCGAAAGGAGCGCGTCACAAGGCCCGTAAGGGCTGTTTGCTAAGAGAGCGTTTATGGCCGTTTTTGTGTTGGACAAAAGAAAGAGACCCTTGATGCCGTGCTCGGAGAGGCGGGCACGGCTCCTGCTCGCGCGGGGCCGGGCGCGCGTGCACCGGATGATGCCGTTCGCCATCCGGTTGGTGGATAGGTTGCGAGAGAATTCCGTGCTGCAACCGGTCCGGTTAAAGCTCGATCCGGGCAGCCAGACCACGGGGCTCGCCTTGGTGCGGGAGTCAGATACCGCGGATACGACGACGGGAGAAGTCGTCCGCACCCTCACGGTGCGGATGCTGCTGGCATTGCAACACCGTGGTTCCGTGATCCGCGACCGGCTCACGGCCCGGCGCGCGTTCCGCCAGCGCCGCCGCGGGAACTTGCGGTATCGTCCGGCCCGCTTCGACAACCGGACGAAACCGGAGGGTTGGCTGGCGCCCAGCCTGCGCCATCGGGTCGATACGACGATAGCGTGGGTGGCACGGCTCCGCCGATTGGCGCCGGTGACATCCCTGTCGCAGGAGCTGGTCCGGTTCGATACCCAGCAGATGCAAAACCCGGAAATATCCGGCGTTGCGTATCAACAAGGCACATTGGCCGGGTACGAGGTCCGCGAGTACCTGCTGGAGAAGTGGGGGCGGACGTGCGTTTACTGCGGGGCGGAAAACACGCCCCTGGAAATAGACCACATTCAACCCAAGTCCCGAGGCGGCTCCGGTCGGGTGAGCAACCTCACCATCGCCTGTCACAACTGCAACCAGGCCAAGGCCCATCAGGATGTGGCCGTGTTTCTGGCCCACGACCCCCAGCGTCTGGCGCACATCGAATCGCAGCGCAAGGCCCCGTTGCGCGACGCGGCGGCGGTGAACAGCACCCGGTGGGCGTTGCACCAGCAGTTAAAGGCGATGGGCCTCGAGGTCGAGGTCGCCAGCGGCGGCCGGACGAAGTGGAATCGGCACCGGCTGAACGTCCCGAAAGAACACTGCCTGGATGCCCTCTGCACAGGCCACGTCGATGCCGTAGAACGCTGGCAACAACCCGTCCTCGCCATCAAGGCCACGGGTCGTGGCAGCTACCAGCGCACGCGTCTCACCAAACACGGCTTCCCCCGCGGGTATCTCACTCGTAGCAAAAGCGCCTTTGGGTTTCAGACCGGGGATCTGGTCCGGGTCGTGGTGACTACAGGCAAAAAAGTGGGCACCTATCTGGGCCGCGTCGCCATCCGCGCCAGTGGGCGTTTCAACATCCAGACCGCACCAGGACTGGTACAAGGCATCCATCACCGATTCTGCACCTTGATCCAGAGGGCGGACGGCTATGGATATTCCCTCACGAAGAGAGCCTTTGACAAAGGAGATGCGGGAACAGGGGCGGCTTACGCCGCCGCGCTCTCCCTCCCCGGCCTGATGGGCCGTAGGCCATCCGGCCTACAATGTACGGCCCACAATGACGCCGGGGTTTCCCGCACCACTGGATGACGGAGACGCGCAGTGGAAGTCTGAGGCGCATGGGCGCCATGATCGAGCGCTATGTCTATCTCCTGAAGGGGTCGTGGCCGCGGATCATCGAGCTCGCGTATTGGCCGACCATGCAGATCATCCTCTGGGGTTTTCTGAGCGAGTATCTCGTGCACCATAGCAGCTATCTGGCGCAGGCCTCGGGCGTGCTTCTGGCCGCGGCGCTATTGTGGGATGTCATGTTCCGCGGTCAGCTTGGGGTCTCGGTCGTATTCTTCGAGGAGCTCTATTCGCGCAACCTGGGCCACCTGTTCGCAAGCCCCTTGCGTGCCCACGAACTCGCGGGCGCGCTGTTCATCATAAGCCTCTTGCGTACCCTTATCGGCAGCGGCATGGCGGCGCTCTTCGCCTATTGGTTCTACCACTTTCCGATCTGGCAGATGGGCTTGGTGCTGGTCGCGCTCTTCATGAATCTGATCGTCATGGGTTGGGCGATCGGGCTTGTGGTGGCCGGTCTCGTGCTGCGCTACGGCCTCGGGGCCGAGAATCTGGCGTGGGCCGCGATCTTCGCGATCGCCCCTTTGAGCGGTATCTATTACCCGATCTCGGTCCTTCCGCACCCCCTGCAGATCGTGGCCCACGCCCTGCCTGCAAGCTATGTCTTCGCGGCGATGCGCGGATTCCTCTTTCATCACGTGGTCTTGGCGCGGTCGCTCTGGGAAGCGGCGGGACTCAACGTCGTGTATCTGGCCTTGGGTCTCGGTATTTTCCTGCGCACCTTCCGCGACGCCCGCGTCCATGGGCGCCTGCTGAATCTCGGCGAATAGCGGGGTCCGGCCTTCCCGGTCTATCTCTCCGAAGGGCCGGGCCTCATCTCCGTGCGCCCGAACGTGTCGTTCAGCACATCCGCGATCCTCGGGAAGCGCGGGCGCCAGCCGAGCACCGCGCGGGCGCGCGCACTGTCGAGCACCAGCGGGCAGTCGAGCCCGGCACTCCACGAGGGGTCCGGACCGATACCCAGGTAACGGAACGCGAACCGTGCAGCCCTCTGCGCGGCGCGGGGACTGACCGCGAAGGCATGGCGGTGCAGATGCCGTTGCATGGCCTCGAAGGACATCTGATCCTCGCAGGCCAGATGGATGGCCCCGGTGGCCTCACTGAAGAGCGCGGCCAGGATCGCCGCGGCGACATCCTGTTCATGCACGACCTGGAGCGGCGGGGCCGGGGGTGGCAGGCGCGCATAGACGGGTAGGCGCAAGGCCCCCCGCAGGAAGGGCTGGGCGTAGGACCCGAGGATGATGTGGGGGCGCAGTCGCAGGGCGGAGAGCCCGTCCTTGGCGGCCGCCATCACGAGTTCTTCGGCGCGTACCTTGTCTTCGGCATACCGAAAGCCTGGTAGGGGCTTCATCTCGGCCGCTTCGGTGAGGGGCTCGCGGCTCGTCCCGTAGACCGAGGCGCTCGAGAGATGGACCAGACGCGTCTTGGGATCCAAGGCGTCGACTAAGGCCTGGGTACCGCCCACATTGATCTCCCGGGCCAGGGTGCGGTTGCGCCGCTCGCGGCCAAGCCCGCTTTCGATGACGACGAAGGCCATGTGGACGACGGCATCGACACCACGCGCGGCCCGTCCCACTGCCGGATCACGGATATCACCGACGAGGGTCCGAAGCTTCTGGTGATCGAGGCGTAAAGGCCTTTGATCGTGTGCGATCACCGCGCTCACGCGTGCGTCAGCGAGCAGTCGCGGGATGAGGACCTGCCCGAGACAGCCGGCCGCGCCCGTGATCAGGACGCGCACGATGGGAAGGCCGGCAGGATCTCTTCGTTCAAGAGGGTGAGCGCCCGGCGGTTCTGCTCGGTCGGGCTTGCGCCCGCGCCCACGGCGCAGAGCAGGTGATCGACCCCGGCGTCTGCGTAGGCGCGTAGGCGCTTGCGACAGTGGTCCGGGTCGCCCGCCACCACCATGCCGAGTCGCTCCAGGATGGGGAGGTTCACGCCACCCTTCAATAAGGGCGCGAGCGCCCCGAACCGTCGGTAATACTCATAACCATCCTGCAGTCGCGACAAGAGCGGTGCGGTCAGCCGCAAGAGCTCGCGATAGAACCAGGTGATATTGGTGCGCGCAATGGCGCGGGCTTCCCGGCCGTCGGCGAGACAAAAGATCCCGAGCGTCATGCCGACGCGCGGCAATCGCGCGGGATGCGGGCCGTGGTGCTTGGCGTAGGCGGCACGGTAACGGCGGATGTCTTCCTTGACCATGAACCAGGGTTTGAAGGGGCCCGCGAGTACGCCGAGTCCGAGACGCGCCGCGAGTTCGAAACTCTCCGGGCTCACCGCCGCCATCCACAGCGGCGGATGGGGTGTCTGGATCGGGCGCGGACGCACGGCGATATCCGTGAACCGAAAATGTTGCCCCGCGAAATCGATGGGCCCGGGATCGGTGAAGGCCTTGATCAGGATCTCCAGGCCTTCGTCCACAAGCCCGCGGCTATCTTCGGTGCGTATGCCGAAGGCCTCGTATTCCTTGGGTGAGAATCCGCGGCCGATCCCGAGCTCGAGCCGCCCCCCGCATAAGATGTCGAGGGTTGCGGCCCGTTCGGCCACATGCAGCGGGTGGTGGTAGGGGAGTGGCACGATGCCCTGGCCCAAACGGATGCGCTGCGTCCTCTGTGAGGCGGCGGCCAGAAACAAGTCAGGCGCCGAGCTATGCCCGTACTGGGGCATGAAGTGGTGCTCGGTGAGCCATACGGTCCCAAAACCCAGGGTATCGGCGAGCGCGATCTCATCGAGGGTCTCCTCATACACCTGCCGCTCGCTGCGTCCCGCGAAGTCCGGGACCGCTAACTCATAGAAAAGATCAAACTCCATCCATCCCCCGAAGCCCCGGAGGCTTCCCGGGACGCCATTGTAATCGTGCCGCAGTGGCAGGTCGACGCGTGCCCCCTGCGCCCTTCAAGCACCTCGGGGTTCCTGACGCACCAGCACACGGTGCCCGGCGGTTCGAAGAACTTGCCCGGAAGGTGAGGGCAGAGCCATAAGACCCAGTCCGCTCCGAAGAGTGGGCGATACCCGCAGGAGGCAGTATGCCGGGCCCATGACGACCGGGGGCGCGGGAAAGTCGCGTTTTGCGGGCGTGTGCATCGAGACTGATCGACCGGTGATGATGATGGTGAACGGAGCGCTTTTCTGCGCACACGGTAATGGGCCGTTCCGGGGACTCTTGGGCTTGTATCAGGTAGCGGCTTCCTCGGGCTCCCCTTCGATCATGTCGCCAGGAGCGCCTTGATGTCGGCTCGGGAGAGAGCTGACGTTATCTCTGTCTCCTATACTATACGTACAGGCGTAAAAGCCCTGGAGGGTTCTTATGGCGAAGACTGTGGTTCGGGAAGGCCGGATTGAATTGCGGATCACCAAGGAAGACAAGCGGCTTTTAGCGACAGCCGCCGCCTATGAACGGCTGGACCTGACGAGCTTTATCATGCACGCCGCCTTGCCAGCTGCCCGCGACGCTGTTGACCGCGCTGAGCGTATTGCGCTTAGCGAGCGTGACAGTCTGCGCGTGCTGGCGCTCCTGGAGTGCCCCCCTGAGTCGACCGCCGCCCTTCGAGCAGCCGCCCAGTGTCGTGTTGCACGGAAGTGACTGGGCGTGGATTGGCGTGAAGAGGCGATCGGGCGCCGATTGGTGGGAAGGCTTTCGGCCCAACCCGGGCCCACCTGCCGGCCCTCTCGATTTTTGCGGTGATCGTCACTTCTTCTCAATCGCCTGCGCGGCGATGAACGATTCGCACTTCACCAAGCTGGTGAGCTTTTGCTTCTCAATCGCCTGTGCGGCGATGAGCTCAGTCCGGAAAACATGTAGAGATATCGTCAAATCTGGTGTACGGAGCATGATCAGGCGGCGCTCCTGCGATCGGCACTCTTCGTGACTTCGACACCATCTTTAAACGGCACGTCGGTGATGACCTTGGTGAGGTGCTGGAAACCCCGGATGCGGCACCAGCGGCTTTCAGCACACATGCCGAGCTTGTAGATGAAGGCCAGCATGGTATCCCGGGTGACGTAGCCACGAGTCTGGTCGGTACGGTGCCGGATGGTCCCGAAGACCGATTCGATCGGATTGCTCGTGCGCGCAGATGCACCCAGTGTTCCGCCGGGAAGTCGTAGAACGCGAGCAGGGCCTCGCGGTCCTTGACGAGGATCGCCACCGCCTTCGGATACTTGGCCTCGAAGGTCTCGATAAAGCGGTCGAAGGCGCGCTCGGCGTCCTGGTGGGTCGGTGCCTGCCAGATCTCGTGCAGCGCCCCTTTTGCTTTGGGCTGGACGGATTTCGGCAGGCTGTTCAGAATATTGGCGGTCTTGTGGACCCAGCACCGCTGGCGCCGGGTCTTCGGGAACACTTCGTCTAAAGCCGCCCAGAAGCCGAGCGCCCCGTCACCTACGGCCAACTCCGGTGGATGCTTCAGCCCCCGCGCCTTGAGGTCCAGGAGGACTTCGCGCCAGCTTTGGGTAGACTCCCGCACCCCGTCCTCGATGGCGAGGAAGTGTTTCTCGCCGCGGTCATTGACACCGACCACCACCAGGGTGCAGAGCCGTTGTCCTTCGGCCCGCAGGCCACTGTAAATGCCGTCCGCCCAGAGATACACCCAACGGTCCTGATCGAGCCGGCGGGTGCGCCAGGCGGCATACTCGCTGGACCACTGGCCCTTCAGCCGGCTGATCACGGGTGGGGGCGGGCCTTTGGCTCCGGGCCCGACCAGCACGGCCAGGGCCTCGGCCATCTGCCCCGTGGAGATGCCCTTCAGATACAGCCATGGCAGCGCCGCATCCAAGGTTTTGGCGCGGCGCACATACGGCGGCACCAGGGACGAGCGAAACACGACGGCCGCCCCGGTCCGTGCGCGCACCTTCGGTATCTGGACCGGCACCGGTCCGATCCCCGTCAGGATCGTGCGTGTGGGATGATAGCCGTTGCGCACGACCGCCGTGCGGCCCCGCCCATCGGTCTCGCCCGCATACCCGGTCAGTCATTGCGCCAACTCGGCCTCCACCGCATCCTGGATCAACTGCTGGGCGCCTTCCCGCAGCAGTGCCGTCAACGGATCTTCGACTGCGTCTGGTTTCTGAAAACGAACTACGCTATGTTTTGCCATGGGTGGCGTATCTCCTTTCTGCTGTACATCAGTTCTCGACAAACCGATTTCAGCAGGGTACGCCGCCTTCTTCAACTTCCTGCCCGTACACCAGATTCAGTTATACCTCCCCGCTACACCAGATCACATTAACGTGGCACGGCGTCCTGTCAACCACCTAGGCCTAAAGCCCGCCAAGAATGTGCACATAAATCCGTACACTACCGGCGTAGGCCGCTGCTATTGGATGGAAGGCTACGCGCACCACATTTGTCGAACCATTATCAAAAAAAGCGGCATCCACCTTTTTAGGACGCTTCCGCTCTTGTTGTGCTCTCTGGTTGTGGCCCAAAAAAGCCGCCCTTAAGGCGGCCTCAAGATGGAGAGTTCCGTTGTTGGTTTTTAGAAGCTGAATACCGCGCCGGCATCGAATAGGTCGATACTGCCACCTGAGGTGCTGGTGATGGTGCGGAACTCGCCGCGGATCGCAAGGTTCGGCATGACAGCATAAGACACACCTACCCCGAGCAAGGGGTCGACGCCGCTGCCGGAGTCGGAAGCGGAGTAGGTTACGCCGCCCGATGTCACGTTGGCGGTCGCAGATGCATGCCATGCGGCCAAGCCGGCGCGTCCGTAGACACGGAAGGCGTGCGTGATCGGCCATGAATAAACGGCCGAGGCCTCAAGGGCGTGCATCGTTAATGAAGCGCTCTCCCCGGCCGGCAGACCGTTTTCGTTGAAGGTGCCGAGGTGGTCGTAGCCCGCTTCAACGGCCAGTGTCCCGCGCCCCAGGTGTGCGGGAATGTTGTAGCCGCCGAAGACCGTGACGTCGAGCGGGTGGCTGAAGCCGGAGAGATTGCCAGATCCGGCGGTGATCCCTACGTACCAGGGTGTTGCTGCCATGGCGGTCAGCGGCAGGGCCAAAAGGGCGGTGGTGGCCATCATTCTCTTGATATTTTTTGGCATGGACATACTGCAGTCTCCTCTGAGTCTCGTTTTATTGTGCAGTTGCAAACTGCGCGGCGATCATAAAGGAGGTTTCGGTCGGCGCCGCTTGATATTTCGCAAAGGCAGAGGCCGGTTTTCCGAATGGATGGATGTGGCCGATAACCAGTCGAGACCCACCCCTAGTTCATGAGGTTCAGCACTTCGATCAGCGCGGTATCCACTCGCGCAATGAATTCAGGTGCGCACTGTAACAGCGGACCCTCGGTCAGACGGCGATTGTCGATAGCACGCAGCTGGTCCAGGAGCAGGTCGGAGTCCATTTTCAACTGCCCCTGCGCCGGCAGGCGTAGGCGTAACGGTTCCGCGTTGTCGGTAAGGCGGGTGGTGAAGGGAATGACGAGGGTGGAAGGATGCTCGGCATCGAGCAATGCTTGGCTTTGGATGATCAGCACTGGACGAATCTTGCCCGGCTCGGTGCCGCGCTGCGGATTGAGGTTGGCGAGCCAAACACTGCCACGCTTACGCATCCGGCGCGTCTTCGATGGCGTCGAATTCGGCGTTGACGCGCATGCTCTCGCCACGCACCCGCCGGGAAACCTCTATCATGCGCCGGCGGCTCTGTTCGGCGCCGATCTGGGTATTGAGCGCCAAGATGGCGCGGCGAATGTACTCGGCGCGCGGGATATGCAGCTCCCGGGCCCGCTCGTCGGCCTCCTTGATGAGGCTATCCGGAAGGCGAAGGGAAACTGTAGTCATATTCGTCACCCATTGTGTAGTCTCCATTGAATATACATCCCGTATTCCGATCCGGCAAGCCGGCCCCGGGTGTCCGACCTCGGCAAGGTCGATCAGGGTCTGTGGCGCATGCAGTCGCCACCGTTGGGGCGGTCGCTATCGGAAAGCGTTGCGGATGAAGGCCTGCGGCTATTACGTCAAGCCTTGTCCTTGCGCAAAGGCAGAGGCCGGTTTTCCGAATGGATGGATGTGGCCGATAACCGGTCGAGGCCCGCCTCCTAGCTGGGGTGATGGCGGCACGTGGCGCAGGCCGCTACTATGCGACCATGACCATCTCCTCGATACTTGTCGGCGCGCGCGGCTATGCGCATACGTGTTGGCAGGGACGCTTCTATCCACCGGACTTGCCGCCCGAGTGGCGCTTTCTGTTTTACAGCCACCGCTATCCGGCGCTTCTTCTACCGGCCCGCTCGTGGGGCGCGGATCTCGCCAGGCTCCCAGCCTTGGCCGACGAGGCGCCGCCCGATTTCCGGTTGGTTCTGGAGGTGCCGGAGCCGGCCCTTGCGTCCCTTGCGCAGAGGGAGGATTGGCCGCAGCCGCTCGTAGCCGCCTGCCTCGTGCGTCTGGCGCGCTTGACCTCGGCCCATGCGGCGCTGCTTGGGGCGCTCGCGCGGCGATTGCCCGTGACCGTGGATCTGCGGACGTGCTCGAAGGCGTGCAAGGCGGAGCTTGCGGGTCTGGGGGTGGGTCTCTGCGGTCGCCCGGCTGCGGGACGACCTCCCGCGGGACCCTTTGCGCTGAGCCTTGTCGATCGGATCGACCGCCGGAGCCTGGCCGGGGCCCTGCGGGAGCTGGGTGGCGTCTCGGCCCCCGCGGGGGCGGCGCTCTTTTTTCAGGAGGCGGCCAGCGCGCTCACGGGGGTCGACGAGGCCCTGTTGCTTAGGGGGTTGCTGGCCGGATCTTAGAAGAGCAGGCTCACGCCGCCATAGATGCCCACGCCCGACATATTGACGCGCGTGCCATAGATAACCCCGCCCGGGGCGTAGATGCCGCGCAGCTCGGTGTAGAAGCCGATGCTGTGCGCCCACGCGAACTCGACCCCGCCGTCGACCTCGACTGCGGGGCCTATGCCGGTTCCGCCGTTTACGCCGGTCACCTCGGTGTCCATGAGACCGACGCCGGCGCCGATGTAGGGGTACACGTGGGCTGTTGGCCGATGGTACTTTTTCAGGGTCAGCATAAAGGTTCGCGCGGCGACGTTGCCGCCCCCAGAGGCGTTGGCGATCGTATTATTGGAGAGCAAGAGCTCGCCGCCGTAGGCGATGCCGTTGTAGTGGCGCTGCTCCCAGGCGACGTCGTAGACGCTATTGGCGCTCTGGCTCAGGCCGCTGTCCTGGCCCGCCACCATCTGATGCGTATGGGCGAGACGGGTCGCGCCCAGGGTCAGGATCAGGGCGTCTTCGGCGAAGGCGGCTTGGGTGCCAAGCGCAAGAGCGGCAAGTGTGGCAAGTGCGGTCAAACGGTATGAATGGTTCACGGCGCCCCCTGGGGCCTGGTGAGGTCGCCCGGATTATAGGGGAGAGAGCGGGTCTTGCCCAAGGAGGTGGGCCGACCATCGCCGACCATTGGTGAGCGTGCCCATGCGGTGCTCGCCGGATTTTGCGGGGCGGCGCTGGTATGGCATCCTTGCGTCGACCCGGAAGACGATGCGCGTGCGGCCGTGCTGGCGCACCGACGGCGCGGGCACCCGGTGCCACGCCCTTGGACATGGCGCGCAGGGACCTAATAAAGAGACAATAACGACGTCAAGGATAGCCGTGGAGCGACCGAAGAGTACCGACCCCCTGGTGACGGTGCGCGATCTTGTGTTTGCGCGCGACGGCCGCCCGATCTTTCGAGATCTGAATCTCACCGTCGCGCGGGGAAGTGTGACCGCTATCATGGGCGGCAGCGGGACCGGCAAGACGACGCTCCTGAACCTTATGGGCGGCCGACTTACCCCCGATCGCGGGTCGGTCGAGGTTGCGGGCGAGACTGTCGGGTCTTTGCCGCGCAAGGCGCTCTTTGGCTTGCGCCGCCGCATGGGCATGCTGTTTCAGTCGGGCGCCCTGCTCACGGACCTCGATGTCTTCGAGAATGTCGCGTTTCCGATGCGCGAGCACACACGCCTGCCGGAGTCGCTGATTCATCACCTGGTATTGATGAAGCTCGAGCTGGTCGGCTTGCGCGGCGCGCGCCATCTGTTTCCCGCTGAACTCTCGGGCGGTATGGCGAGGCGCGTGGCGCTCGCGCGCGCCATCGCCCTCGATCCCATGATGGTCATGTACGACGAGCCATTTGCAGGCTTGGACCCGATCTCCATGGGCGTCATCGTCAAGCTCATACGTGAGCTGAACGACGCGCTGGGCATGACATCGATCGTCGTCACCCACGATGTTGTCGAGGCCTGTGGCATCGCGGACTACATCTATCTTCTGGGTGACGGTCGTGTCATCGCCCAGGGGACCGCGGTCGATATGCAGAAGACCGATGCCCCCGAGGTCCGGCAGTTCATGGCCGGTCTTCCGGACGGCCCCGTGGCTTTCCACTATCCCGCCCCCGAATATCTCGACGACCTTATGGCGCGGGAGCGGCCGTGAGCTGGGATCTTGGGATCAGCGGGCTCGGGCGACGCGTGATCGGTGGTGTCGGGCGCCTCGGGCGGGCCACACTCTTTCTGGCGCGCTTGGCACCGGCCCTGGGCGTGGCCCTGGCGCGCGCGCGGCTCATCGTCCAGCAGCTCTATATGACGGGTGTGCTGACGCTCGTCATTGTGCTCGTGTCGGGGGCCTTCGTGGGCATGATCCTGGCCTTGCAGGGCTATAACACGCTGGTGCGCTATGACGCCCAATCGTCGCTCGGCCTGCTCGTCGCTTTGTCGCTGACCCGCGAGCTCGGACCGGTTCTGACCGCCTTGCTCTTCGCTGGGCGCGCGGGTTCGGCGCTCACCGCCGAGATTGGCCTCATGAAGGCCACCGAACAGCTCGATGGTATGGAAATGATGGCGGTCGACCCCCTGCCACGGGTCGTGGCCCCGCGGTTCTGGGCGGGCTGGATCGCGGTCCCCCTGTTGGCCATGATCTTCAGTGCGGTCGGTATCCTTGGCGCCTATGTGGTCGCGGTGGGCGATCTCGGTCTGGACGGCGGGGTATTCTGGTCGCAGATGCAAAGCGGCGTCAGCGTGACGAACGACATCATGGGCGGCCTTGTGAAAAGCGTCGTATTCGGCTTTGTCGTAAGCTGGATCGCGGTCTTCGAGGGTTACGACGCCAAACCGACGTCGGAGGGTGTGAGCCGCGCCACGACGCGCACGGTGGTGAGTTCGTCACTCGCCATCCTGGCGCTCGACTTCATCATGACCGCATTCATGTTGCGAGGACTTTGACTATGCAGGCGAAAGGTATGGAGTTCACGGTCGGCCTGTTTGTGGTGGCGGGCCTCTTGGCCCTGGCCATGCTGGCGCTCAAGGTTGGCAATATTCAAGTCCTGAATGCTGGCGAGACCTATGCGGTCACCGCCGACTTCAACGACATAGGGAGTTTGAAGCCCAAGGCCCCCGTTACGGTTGCCGGTGTGCGCATAGGGCGTGTGGCCCGCATCACGGTCGATCCGGTCACATACCGCGCCATCGTGACCCTCGACATTCTGAAGAAGTACCGCTTCCCGCGCGACTCGAGTGCGTCGATACAGACAGCCGGACTTCTGGGCGAACAGTTCGTGAGCTTGAGCCCGGGTGGCAGCCGCCGTGATCTGAAGAATGGTGGTAAGATTCGGATCACGCAGTCGGCGATTATCCTCGAAAAGATCATAAGCCAATTGCTCTACAGCAAGGCCGGGCATGCCTCGGGCCATAACTAGAGCGCACTCTGAAGAGAGGAAAGGGATGATATCGATGAAACGTTATAGAGGCGTCCTCGCGCTGCTGGGATTTCTGTTGATGCCTGCGTGGGTCGCGGCGGCCATCGGGCCATCGACGCCGCCGAACGTCATCGTCAAGCAGAAGACGGATCAGATTCTGCACCTCATCGAGACCAAGCACGCGACCTACGAGCACCATAAGGCGGCCTTGTACGCCATGGTCGATCGGCGCATCGTACCGTATTTCGATTTCCATCGCATGTCGCGCTGGGTGCTCGCGCGCGCTTGGCGCACGGCAACGCCTGCGCAGCGCGCGGCCTTCACGACGCAGTTCCGCGACCTCCTGGTGCGGACTTACGCGACGGCCCTCCTGAGCTACTCCGGGCAGCGGATATCGTATCTGCCCTATCGGCACGATCCTCATAGCCGCCACGCCGTCGTCAAGAGCGTGATCGTGCAGAATAACGGCAGCGCCAATATCCCGCTCGATTACATGTTCGTGCGGAAGAAGGTGGGCTGGAAGGTCTACGACGTCACCATAGACGGAGTGAGTCTCGTCACAAACTATCGCTCGGTCTATGGGCGCAAGATCCGCGCGCATGGCCTCAACGCCCTGATCGCCGACATGAAGCGCGCGAACGGCACGCCCCCTTGACGCCGCGTCTAGTTGCGCGCGAACCGGGGCGTTATCGCCTGGAGGGCGCGGTCGATTTTGCGACGCCGATACCCCCCGCGCTCTGGTCGCCGGATATCGCCCCGACCAACGGGCGCGTGACCATCGACTTGGGTGGCCTCGAGCATGCCGACTCGGTGGCCCTGGCTTTGTTCATCGAATGGGAGCGCCGTGCCCGCGAGGCAGGCTTTCGGCTTGTCGTAGCCGAGACCCCGCAGCGGCTGCAGGCCCTGATCCGGGTCACCGGACTCGAGGCGCTCTTCGCCGAGGGGGCATGACGGTGGTACGGAGCGCATCGGCCATTGAGGTTGCGGGCCTCCACAAGCGTTTTGGGGAGGTGCACGCCTTGCGCGGCATTGATCTTGAGGTCCGGCCGGGGGAGTTTTTCGGGCTGCTTGGGCCCAATGGCGCCGGAAAATCCACTCTCATCAATATCCTGGCCGGGCTCACGCGCCCGGACGAGGGGCGCGCCGCGATCTGTGGTCACGACGTGATCGCGGATTACCGCAAGGCGCGCCGCGCGCTTGGGGTCGTGCCCCAGGAGGTCGTTTTCGATCCGTTTTTCTCGGTGCGCGAGGTGCTTGCGATCCAGGCCGGCTATTTTGGGCTTGGGGGGCGCGACAACAAGGCCTGGCGCGAAGAGCTCTTGCGCGCGCTTATGCTGACCGATAAGGGCGACGCCAATATGCGCGCGCTGTCGGGGGGCATGAAGCGGCGCGTCTTGATCGCTCAGGCGCTGGTGCATAGGCCGCAGGTCGTCATCCTGGACGAGCCGACCGCGGGGGTCGATGTGGAACTGCGGGCGTCTCTATGGGTTTTCGTGCGGCGGCTCCATGAGGAGGGCCACACTATCATCCTGACCACGCATTACCTCGAGGAGGCCGAGGCCCTGTGCGAGCGCATCGCCATCATGCGTGATGGCCGGATCGCCGCCCTTGACAGCAAGGAGGCCCTGCTCAGCCGCGCGATCTCGAAGACGCTGCGCGTGACGACCGCGGAGCCCGCAACCGCGGTCCCGTCGCGCCTCGAGTCGAAATTACGTAAGCGGACCGGCAATATCCTGGAATTTGCCCTGCAGCAGGGCACCGACTCCATCCCCGAAGTGCTGGAGTCCCTGCGCATGGCGGGCCATGTCGTGACCGATATCGCCACCGAGCAGGCAAGCCTCGAAGAGGTCTTTTTGGAGTTGACGCGGGGACGGATATCCGTCGAGCCCCAATGATCATGAGCCGTATAGACAGCACGACATTCGATGTTCCGCGGGTTCGGATGCGCCCGGCCGGGACGGTTTCGAGGGGCGCCATGGGACCGCACGCGGGCCGTATTCGCTACGCAGGGCCTTGCCGGCACCGCCGGGGAAGGCGCCCATGAAGGGCTTCAATACCTTGTTCTACAAGGAGTTGCTGCGCTTTTACAAGGTCGCCTTCCAGACCATATTCGCGCCGGTTGTCACTGCACTCCTCTATCTCTTGGTGTTTGCGAGCACCTTCAAGGGGCGCCCTGACATCGTGCCGGGCGTCTCCTATGTGGCCTTCCTGATCCCGGGCTTGATGATGATGTCCATGATCCAGAATGCCTTTGCCAATAGCTCGTCGAGCCTGATCCAGTCCAAGATCACGGGCAATCTGATTTTTATCCTGTTGTCGCCCTTGTCGGCCCTCGAGTTTTTTCTGGCGTTCGTGGGGGCCTCGGTCGTGCGCGCGCTCTGTGTCGCGGTCGGCGTGTATGGAGCGGCGATCATTTTCGTGCCGCTGCCGATCCTGCATCCGGTTTTCCTCCTGCTCTTTGGTCTTTTGGGAAGCGCCGGTCTCGGTGCCTTGGGTGTGATCGCTGGGGTCTGGGCGGAACGCTTCGACCAGCTGGCCGGTTTTCAGAATTTCGTGGTCGTGCCACTCTCGTTTTTGAGCGGGGTCTTCTATTCTCTGCGCGATCTGCCCCCCTTTTGGCAGACGGTTTCGCGGCTGAATCCACTGCTCTACATGATCGATGGTTTTCGTTACGGCTTCTTCGGGACTTCGGATGTCTCCCCGGTCTTGAGTCTCGCGTTCGTGGCGACGTTCTGTGTCGCCGTCTCCGTCCTGGCCATGGCGTTGGTCGGCCGGGGCTACCGCTTGCGGAACTAACCCTTCCCCGCGGTCGCGGAGACGGGTATCCTTAAGGGTTAGATGGGACCGGTGACAAAGATGATTACGCCACAACAGATCAAGGATCTTATAGAGGCCGGGCTGCCAGGCGCGCAGGCGCGCGTGAGCGGCGACGGCCATCATTTTGAAGCGGTCGTCGTTTCGGACGCCTTTCAGGGCAAGAGCCGGATTCAGCAGCATCAGCTCGTGTATGGGACTTTGGGCGACCGGATGCGTGAGCAGATCCACGCCTTGTCGATCAAGACGGAGCTGCCGTAATGGCGGGCGCCGCTTATTGGGAGATCGAATAGATGAGTATTGAAGAGCGCATACGTCAGCAGGTGACGGAGAACGATGTCGTCCTCTACATGAAGGGCACGCCCCAGTTTCCCCAATGCGGCTTTTCCGGCAAATCGGTGCAGATCCTCAAGGCCTGCGGGGCGCAGTTCAAGGGCATTGACGTGCTGGCCGATCCGGAGATTCGCGATGGTATCAAGCGCTACTCCAATTGGCCGACCGTCCCGCAGCTTTATGTCCGCGGCGAGTTCGTCGGCGGCTCCGACATCATGTCCGAACTCTACGAGAAGGGCGAGTTGCAAAAGCTCCTGGCCGGCGTCGGGAGTTGAGCGATCCTGCGGAAGAGCGTAATAAGGCCGCCCGGCCGGCGGCCTTATTTTTTATAAAAAAGGGGGCGGCGCGACCGTGGATAAGCTCATAGTCAATGGGGGCGTGCCCTTGCGCGGCGAGATTCGTATCTCGGGCGCCAAGAATGCCGCTCTTCCCGTACTCGTGGCTTCACTCTTGACGAAAGAGCCCCTGCGCATCGGCAATGTCCCGCACCTCCAGGATATCACGACGACCATGGAGCTTTTGGGCCGCATGGGCGTGCGGCTCGTGGTCGATGAACACATGACCATAGAGGCTGACGCCTCCGGCATACACACGCTGCGCGCCCCTTACGATTTGGTTCGCACCATGCGGGCCTCCATCCTGGTGTTGGGCCCGTTGCTCGCGCGCTTCGGGGAGGCCGAGGTCTCCATGCCCGGAGGCTGCGCGATCGGCTCGCGCCCGGTCAATCTCCATATCAAGGGGCTGCAAGCGATGGGTGCTGAGATCACCATCGAGGACGGCTACATCCGGGCCCGCACCAAGCGCCTGAGGGGCGCCCGCATCTTCATGGATGCGGTGTCGGTGACGGGTACGGAAAACCTGCTGATGGCGGCGACCTTGGCCGAGGGGACCACGGTTATCGAGAATGCCGCGCGTGAACCCGAGATCATCGATCTGGCCGACTGTCTGAATCGAATGGGCGCCCGCGTGAGTGGCGCGGGCAGCGCGGTGCTCACCATCGAGGGCGTAGCAGAACTCCACGGGGCCCATCACGATATCATTCCGGACCGCATAGAGACGGGCACCTACTTGGTGGCGGCGGCCATGACCGGTGGTTCGGTCAAGCTGCGCTGCGCCAAGCCCGCATTCTTGGAGGCGGTCTTGGACAAGCTGCGGGAGGCGGGGGCCGCCATCGAGGTGGGCCCGGATTTCGTGCGCCTGTCCATGGAGGGGCGTGAGTTGCGCGCCGTGAACCTTCGCACCGCGCCCTATCCGGCCTTTCCGACCGATATGCAGGCCCAATTCGTGGTCTTGAATGCCATCGCCTCGGGGACCGGCACGGTGGTTGAGACGGTGTTCGAAAACCGTTTCATGCATGTCCACGAGCTTCAGAGGATGGGGGCGGATATCAGCATGGAAGGCAATATGGCGGTGGTCCGCGGCGTCAAGGCCTTGCATGGCGCGCCGGTCATGGCTACCGACCTGCGGGCCTCGGCAAGCCTCGTGCTTGCGGGCCTCGTGGCACATTCCGAGACGCTCATCGATCGCATCTATCATATCGATCGAGGCTACGAATGTATCGAGGAAAAGCTCGCCCAGCTCGGCGCGCGCATCCGGCGGATACCAGGTTCGCAGCTCGGCGACTGGACGAGCCGGCAGACGGCCTGACATGGTCACGCTTGCCTTATCGAAGGGACGCATTCTCGAGGAGAGCATTCCTTTGCTCGAGCGCGCCGGGATCGTCCCCGAGGAAGATCTGGCCAAGACCCGGCGGCTTATCGTCGGCACCAACATTCCGGATGTCCAGTTAGTCGTGATCCGCGCCGCGGACGTGCCGACCTATGTCCGCTATGGGGCCGCCGATCTCGGTATCGCCGGTAAGGATGTCCTTTTGGAGGACGGCGGCGACGGCCTCTATGAACTTGCTGATCTCGACATCGCGCGCTGCCGGCTCATGGTGGCGGAACCCGACCATGGCGGTGCCGGCGCTGCCGGGCGCACCTGGACGCGCCTACGGGTCGCGACCAAATACGTGAAGATCACCGAGCGCCACTTTGCGGCTCAGGGCATCCAGGCCGACATCATCCATCTGTATGGCTCCATGGAGCTCGCGCCCCTCGTGGGTCTCGCGGATCGCATCGTGGATCTGGTGAGTAGCGGGCGTACGCTGGCCGCCAACGGCCTGAAGGCGGTGGAGCACGTCCTCGATGTGAGCGCTTGGCTGGTGGCAAACCGGGCGGCGATGAAGACGAAATACGAGGCCTTGAGGCCTGTGATCGCGGCCCTGGCGGGGGAGCGGAAGATATGAACCGGATCGCGCGACTGCGGAGCGGAGATAAGGGTTTTAGTGCGGCGTTTCAGGCGCTGCTTCAGCGTAGCGAGGATGATTCGCGCAAGGCCGAGGCGGTGGCCCGCGATATCGTTGAGGATGTTCGCTTGCGCGGGGACGCCGCGCTGCTCATGTGGACCGAGCGCCTCGATAAGCGCGTAGCCGGCTCGGTCGCCGATTTGGAGGTCCCTACGCCGCTCCTGCGCGCGGCCTTCGAGGGGTTGCCTCGCGCGCAGCAAGACGCCCTGAACGAGGCCGCCGCGCGCATCCGCGCCTTCCATGAGCATCAGGTCCTTGCCCCGCATATGGAGCAGGACGCCCTGGGTTCGCGGCTCGGTCAGAAGGTGACGCCGCTCGATCGGGTGGGTCTCTATGTGCCGGGCGGAAAGGCCGCCTATCCTTCGTCGGTCTTGATGAACGCTATCCCCGCGCGTATCGCGGGCGTCGCCGAGCTCATCATGATGGCGCCCGCCCCGGCTGAGCCGCCCCCGCTCGTGCTGGCCGCCGCCTATGTCGCGGGGGTCGATCGCGTGTTTCTGGCAGGTGGCGCGCAGGCGGTTGCCGCTCTGGCCTATGGGACCGCGACCGTGCCGCGTGTCGACAAGATCGTGGGCCCTGGAAACGCCTATGTGGCGGCCGCTAAGCGGCTGGTCTACGGGCAGGTCGCGATCGACATGATCGCCGGACCTTCCGAGGTCGCGATCGTATGCGATGGTCGTACCGATCCCACATGGATCGCCTATGACCTGTTCGCGCAGGCTGAGCATGACGAGGGCGCGCAGGCACTTCTGTTCGCGCCGGATGCGGCATTCCTGGACGCGGTGGCGGCGGAGATCGAACGGCTGCTGCCAGGCATGGAGCGGCGCGCCATCATCGAGGCGGCGCTCGCCGGACATGGGGCGCTGATCGAGGTCCAAGATATCGACGAGGCCCTGGGGCTCGTGAACGAAGTGGCTCCCGAGCATCTCGAGCTTTCGTTCGACGGTGCCGAGGCGATGCTCGACCGTGTGCGGCACGCGGGCGCGATCTTCGTCGGGCGCTATACGGCGGAGTCCCTGGGGGATTATTGTGCCGGTCCCAACCACGTGCTCCCCACCTCGGGGACCGCGCGCTTCAGTTCCCCTCTGGGTGTTTATGACTTCCAGAAAAGGACGAGCATTGTGATGTGTACGCCCGAGGGCGCCGCCGCACTTGGCAAGACCGCATCGGTATTGGCGCGCGGGGAAGGTCTCACCGCGCACGCCCTGTCTGCCGAGTGCCGCATGCATGACTGATATCGAGCGTTTCATAGCGCAAGGCGTACGCAGACGCGACGCCTACCATGTCCCGTCGGGCGCGTTTCCGATCAAGCTTGACGCCATGGAGAGCCCTTATCGGCTGCCGATCGAATTGCGTGACCGCTGGCTGCATGCCTTGCGCGACATCGCCCTGAACCGCTATCCGTCACCCGATCACTACGAGCGCGTGAAGGCGCGTTTGGCCCGCAGCGCGGGGCTTGCCGCCGACACCGGCGTCATCCTCGGTAACGGCTCGGACGAGATCCTGCAGAACATCCTGCTGGCTATGGCCCCCGAGGTCACGGTGGTGGCACCCACGCCGACCTTCGTCATGTATGAGCAGATCGCTTCCATCCTCGGGCGTCGCTTTGTCAGTGTGCCGCTCAAGGAGGACTTCGGTCTCGATGTTGGAGCCTTGAAGGCGGCGCTGGTTCGGCACGCCCCCGCGGTCTTGTTTCTGGCCTACCCGAACAACCCCACAGGCACCCTCTACCCGGAGGGTGATATCCGCGCCCTGATGGAGGTCGACGATACTGTCGTGGTGGTGGACGAGGCCTACCACCCCTTTGCTCAGGCGAGCTTCCTGGGCGCATTGGCCGAGGCGCCCCGGCTCATGGTTGTGCGGACCTTGTCGAAACAGGGTCTGGCGGGTTTGCGCTTCGGATGGCTCGCCGCCGATCGCCGTTGGATCACCGAGCTCGACAAGGTGCGCCTGCCCTATAATGTGAGCTCGGTGACGGCCGCGAGCATAGAATTTGCCCTCGATTACGCCGACGTATTTGCCGACCAGGCGGCTCGCCTGCGCGGCGAGCGCGGACGTCTCTACGAGGCCTTGCGGGGGCAGGTCACGGTGTGGCCGAGCGAGGCGAATTTCCTGCTCTTTCGCCCCCCCGTGGCCGAGGACGCCGAGCGCATCCATGGCCGCCTCAAGGAGGCCGGCATCCTGGTCAAGAACCTGGCTGGCGCCGGGGGTGCCCTGCGTGGGTGTCTGCGCGTCACAGTCGGGACCCCGGCGGAAAATACCGCCTTCCTTGCGGCCTTGGCTCAGGCCTTGTAGGCTGTCTGCACTCCAGCCCAGAGAGAGGAACGGTTGTGCGGACGGCGAGCGTCGTTAGGAAAACTTTGGAGACCGATATCGCGGTGACCCTGGCGATCGACGGGAGCGGTGTCGCGCGGTTGAAGACGGGCCTTCCTTTCTTCGAACATATGCTCGACCAAGTGGCTCGCCACGGGCTCATGGACCTCGCAATCGAGGCCAACGGCGATTTGGCGGTGGACGCCCACCACACCGTGGAAGACGTGGGTATCACCTTGGGTCAGGCCCTGCATAAGGCGATGGGCAACAAGGCGGGGCTGACCCGCTACGGTCACGCCTATGTTCCCTTGGATGAGGCGCTGACGCGCGTGGTCGTGGATCTGTCCGGCCGCCCGGGGCTTTTTTATCGCGCGACCTTCCCGCGCGCGCATATCAACGATTTCGATGTCGATTTGATTGAGGAGTTTTTGCGCGGTTTCGTGAATCATGCGCAGGTGACCATCCACGTCGATGTCTTGGCCGGTCACAACGCGCATCATGTCGCAGAGACTCTCTTCAAGGCTCTCGGGCGCGCGCTGCGCATGGCTCTGGCGCCCGATACGCGTGCGCCCGCACAGATTCCATCCACCAAGGGTAGCCTCTAGTCGGCTATGTCTACTGTTGCCGTCTTGGATTACGGTATGGGGAACTTGCGCTCGGTCGCGAAGGCCTTGGAGCATGTGGCCCCCAAGGCCCGCGTGGTGCTAGCTGCGGATGCGCGCACCATCGCTGCGGCCGATCGTGTGGTCTTCCCGGGTCAGGGAGCGATCCGAGGATGCATGCAGGCCCTCTTGCGCGACGAGCTGCGCGAGGCGGTGATGCAGGCCGCGCGCGAGCGCCCCTTTCTCGGTATCTGCTTGGGTCTGCAGGCCCTCTATGAGCACAGCGAGGAAGGGGGGGGTGTTGCGGGCCTTGGGCTCCTGGCTGGGAGTGTGCGGCTTTTCATGGCGCCCGTCGATGCTACGGGCGCGCGCCTGAAGGTGCCCCATATGGGCTGGAACCAGGTTCGCCAGAGGTGCCCCCATCCGCTATGGGAGGGTATCGCCGACGAGACGCGATTCTACTTTGTGCACAGCTATTACGCGGATGCCGCCGATGCCGCCGAGACGATCGGGGTTACGGATTACGGGGTTCGCTTTACATCGGCCGCGGCCTATGGAAACATCTTCGCTGTGCAATTCCATCCGGAGAAGAGCCAGCGCGCGGGATTGCGCCTGCTTCAGAATTTTATGGCTTGGGACGGGCGGACCGAGAAATGCTAATCATTCCAGCGATTGACCTCAAAGATGGTCGTTGCGTCCGGTTGCGGCAGGGTCGGATGGACGACGAGACGGTATTTTCCGATGATCCGGTGGAGCTCGCCGGCCGCTGGGTCGATGAAGGGGCCAAGCGCATCCATGTCGTGGATCTGAACGGGGCGTTTGCCGGCGAGCCCGTGAATGCCCGGGTGATCCACGAGATCGCGCAGAGCTACCCCGATATCACGATCCAGGTGGGTGGCGGGATCCGCACCGAGGAGACCATCCAGACCTATCTGGACGCGGGCGTGCGCTATGTGATTCTGGGCACCAAGGCGGTGAATATGCCGCATTTCGTGGGCGATATGTGCGCGGAGTTTCCCGGACACATCCTGGTCGGTCTTGACGCGCGCGAAGGCAAGGTGGCGACCGACGGCTGGTCGAAGCTTTCTGGGCACGATGTCATCGATCTCGTGCATCGCT
The DNA here is from genome assembly GCA_021827145.1 of Pseudomonadota bacterium. Taxonomy (GTDB): domain Bacteria; phylum Pseudomonadota; class Gammaproteobacteria; order Acidiferrobacterales; family Acidiferrobacteraceae; genus Acidiferrobacter. The sequence goes on along the minus strand of JAKAXK010000008.1, from coordinate 10,914 downwards.
ATCAGGACGACGGCGTCGAGGCCGTCATCTACACCGATATCGGGCGCGACGGCATGATGCACGGTGTCAATATCGAGGACACGCGCAAGCTCGCCAATGCGATTTCGATTCCGGTCATCGCCTCCGGCGGTATCGCCAATCTCGAGGATATCCGCAAGCTTTGCTCCATCGCCGATGCCGGGGTGCAAGGGGCGATCACGGGCCGTGCGCTGTATGAAGGGAAGCTGATTCTGCGCGAGGCCCAGCGCCTGGCCGACGAGCTGGACCGGTCGGGCAGCGGCGCCTTGGTCTGATGCTCGCCAAGCGAGTCATCCCCTGCCTCGACGTCGATTGTGGGCGCGTGGTCAAGGGGGTGCGTTTTCAGGAGATCCGCGACGCCGGCGATCCCGTCTCGGTGGCCCGCCATTATGACGCCGATGGCGCCGACGAGATCACCTTCCTCGACATCAGCGCCAGTCACGAGGGGCGCGAGACCATGGTGTCCGTGGTCGAGGCGATCGCCTCGCAGGTCTTCATCCCCCTGACCGTGGGCGGCGGCGTCCGCGCGATCGCCGACATACGGCGGCTATTGAACGCCGGGGCCGACAAGGTCGGTATCAACTCCGCAGCCGTACAGCGCCCGGACTTCATCAAAGAGGCCGCCGACCACTTCGGCGCGCAGTGCCTGGTGGTGGCGGTCGACGCCAAGACCGTCGACGGCCACTGGGAGGTATTTACGCACGGCGGGCGCCGCCCGACCGGTCTTGATGCCGTGGAATGGGCAGCGCGCATGAGCGCCTTCGGCGCGGGCGAGATCCTGCTGACGAGTATGGATCGCGACGGTACGCGCGATGGTTTCGATTTAGCCCTCACGCGCGCGGTGTCCGCGGCCGTAACGGTGCCGGTCATAGCCTCCGGCGGGGTGGGTACGCTTGCGCATTTGGCCGATGGTATCCTTGAAGGCCATGCGGATGCCGTGCTTGCGGCGAGCATCTTCCATTTCGGGGAGTTCACCGTGGGCGCGGCCAAGCGTTACATGGCCGATCGCGGCATCGAGGTGCGTTTATGACCGAGCCCGCCTGGCTTTCTCAGGTGAAATGGTCGGACGACGGGCTCGTGCCGGCCATCGCCCAGGACGCGAAGAGCGGGCGCGTACTTATGCTCGCCTGGATGAATGCCGAGTCCCTGGCCTTGAGCTTGGCCGAGGGCCGGGCCATTTATTGGTCGAGGTCACGCGGACGATTGTGGCGTAAAGGGGAAGAATCGGGCCATATCCAGCGTCTCCAGGAGGTGCGACTCGATTGCGATGGCGACACCCTGCTCTTGCAGGTCGAGCAGATCGGGGGCATCGCCTGCCATACCGGGCGCGAAAGTTGTTTTTTTTCACCTCTACGCGGCGCGGTTTTCGTCCCGGTGGACCCGATATTGAAGACCGCTCAGGAGATTTATGGACAGGCGGCCAGCGCAGGGCCGGGATCGGGGGTAGAATGAGCGACGAGCTATTGGCCGAGCTCTATGCCACGCTGAAGGCGCGCACCAGTGCCGACCCCAAGACCTCTTATGTGGCCTCGCTTTACCATAAGGGGCTGGATGGCATTCTGAAGAAGGTCGGGGAAGAGGCCGTTGAGACCGTGATCGCCGCCAAGGGGGGTGATCCCAAGGCACTGATCCATGAGACCGCGGACCTCTGGTTCCATTGCTTGGTCATGCTGGCCTTCCTGGATATCAGTCCCGAGCAGATCCTGGCGGAACTGAAGGGGCGCATGGGGCGGTCCGGTATCGAGGAAAAGGCGCGCCGCCACGAGGGTTAGCTTATGTCGCAATGCATTTTCTGTCAGATTGTCGGAAACCAAATTCCGGCCCCGCGACTCTATGAGGACGAGCACCTCATCGTGATCGCCGACAAGTACCCCAAGGCCCCGGTCCATCTGCTCGTCATAGTGCGGGAACACATCCCGAGCCTGAACGAGGTGGGGCCCGAGCACGCCGAACTCATGGCGCATGCGGTGTCCGTTCTACCGGAGATCGCGCGCCGAGGCGGCCTCACCGATGGCTTTCGGACGATCATCAATACGGGGCCTGGCGGCGGCCAGGAAATTCCCCATCTGCACATCCATGTGCTGGGCGGCGGTCGATTGCCCGGTTTCTAGGAGGCGGCTATGGATTTTTTCAGTATCTGGCACCTTTTGATCATTCTGGCGGTCGTCCTCGTGCTGTTTGGCACGAGCAAGGTCCGCAATATCGGCAGCGATCTCGGGGGTGCGATCAAGAGCTTTCGGAGCGCGATGAAGGAAGAGTCGGCGAGCGACAAGACCGAGGAGGCCGCACCAGGGCCTTCGGCGGGCGACGACCATGGGCGCATCATAGAAGGTCAGGCCAGTCCAGTGGGCGGATCCAAGGCTGCGGACGCCACGCGGGTTCGCAAGGGTTAGGCCTGGGGGCCGATGTTCGATTTCAGCTTCTCAGAACTCCTGATCATCGCTGTCGTTGCCGTTATCGTGTTGGACCCTCGTCACCTACCCGATGTCGCGCGCGGTGCGGGACGCTGGGTGGCGCGCGCACGAAAATTCGCGGCGAAGATGAAACAAGACCTCGATGGTCAGGTCGGGACCGAGCATTTGGCGCCGCTGCGCGAGCTGAATGAAGAATGGCAACGCACCAAGGCCCTGCTTCACGATTCGGTGCCGCACGACTGGCAGGAGGCCTTGGGCGACGAGAGTCCTGACCGCGAGCCGCCGGAGCTTACCGCCTCTCCCGATATCCCGCGCCGCCCGCCACAGGCGGCGAGTCCCGCCAAGCGGCGCCGCCGCCGCGGTCGCCGTCGGACAGCGGCACGCACAGGTGGGGATCCATCCAAAATAGGGAAGGGTGATGGCGGCCAGGGCGTCTGAGAGCGCCGAAGCGAGCTTCATCGAACATCTCCTCGAGCTTCGGTCCCGGCTTTTACGGTCCCTAGTCGCGGTCTTGGTGTTGTTCGTCGCCCTCTTCCCGTTCGACAACGCGCTCTACCGTTTGCTGGCGCGCCCCTTGACTTCGGTGCTTCCCAAGAGCGGGGCGATGATCGCGACCAACCTGCCGTCGACCTTCATAGCGCCGCTCAAGCTTACGTTCGCGACCGCGCTCGCCCTCGCCATCCCGTTTATCCTGTATCAAATGTGGGCATTCGTCGCACCGGGTCTTTATCAGCGCGAACGCCGTCTCGTCACACCGTTGCTCGTATCGAGCACCTTGCTCTTTTATCTGGGCATGGCCTTCGCGTATTTCGTGATCTTTCCCCTGACCTTTGGTTTTTTCGCCCATGCCGCGCCCGCCGGCGTGCGTGTCATGACCGACATCAATCACTACCTGAGTTTCGTGCTCACACTTTTTTTTGCTTTCGGGCTCGCCTTCGAGGTGCCGGTCGCCCTCGTGCTTCTGGTCCTCATGGGGGTGTTGCGGCCTGAGACGCTGTCGGCCAAGCGCCGCTATGTGATCCTCGGGGCCTTCGTTATCGCCGCCATCATTACCCCGCCCGATGCCTTTTCCCAGACCACCCTGGCGCTCGCCATGTGGGGTCTGTTCGAGGCAGGGCTGCTCGTGGCCTATCGCGTGAGACCGCGCTCTTCGTCGGTTGATCTCGTGGAGGTGCCTCCTGCCGCTACCGTGGCGCCGCCCGCGGATGCCACACCGAAGCCTCGCCCGCGTCGTCGCGGCCGGCGCCGGCGTCCGCCCAAGCCACCTGCGGCCGGCGACTAAGCGATCTTTCAGCTAACCGGGATCCCCGTCGCGCGGATCCCGGGTCCTTTGGGCCGCCGCCCGCCTCTCGACACTCTCTTGGGGGCCGCCGCGATAAGGTCCTGGACCCCGACGAGCACCGTTCGGGATTTTTTTGGGGGAGGGTGGCTGGTGTTCTTGGGGGGCTGCGATGCGGCGCACGTCCGTGCAAGGCGGCCGGCGGACCATGTATCGTGGACTATTCTCAAGATATCGCTCATAATAAACAGAATATCGTGGATTATGGGACTTATTTCCCCTCTATGCTGCATAGCTACGCGTTTTCCAATTTTCAATCGTTTCGCGATCGCGTCGATGTCGATCTGACGTTGACCCGTAAGGTCGCGCTCACGGATTGGATGGTGGACCTTCCAGAAGGTCGGGTTTCGAAGGTCCTGGCCGTGATCGGACCCAACGGTGGTGGCAAGACGGCGCTCCTGAAGCCCATGGCCTTTCTGGGCTGGTTCGCCAGCCAGTCATTTGCCCAGGCCGCGGATGCGCGCATTCCCGTCATACCGCATTTTGCGCGCAAGACAGACCCCACGGAATTTGAGTGTCTGCTGGATTTCGACGGTTCGCGCTGGCGTTACGTCATGCGCTGCACGGAAGAGAAGGTTCTCCATGAGGCGCTCTACCAAAAGGGTGAACGTTTCCGGTATGTCTTTGTGCGTGACTGGGATCCGCAAGCGGAGCGTTATCGGGTCAAGCAGCAGGATTTCGGCTTGGCCCCCCAGGAGGCGCGCAAGGTACGCCGAAACGTCTCTCTGATCGCTTGGGCCGCGCAATTCGATGTCCCGCTCGCGCGGCGCATGGCCGCACCTTATGTCGTCACGAATATCAACGTGTTGGGTCGCGTGCCGATGGGTGACGCTGCCGTCATCGAGGCCGCCCAGCACTTCCTGCTGCGCCCCGAACAGCGGGCTTCGATGAGCACTTTGCTCTCGGCCTGGGACCTGGGCCTCGCCGATGTCGACTTGCGCGAGATGTCGGCCGGAAACTCTCTGGATCCGGCACAAAAGATCTGGGTCCCCTACGGTCGCCATAGAAGCGGAGACGCCCTCTTCGATCTGCCGTTCGCATTCGAATCCAGTGGCACGCAAGCCGCCTTCGTGTTGTTGGCGCGTGTTCTGGAGGCCCTCGCCATGGGCGGACTGGCTGTCATCGATGAGCTGGAAAACGATCTCCACCCGCATATGGTGGAGCCGATTCTGAGTCTCTTCGCGAATCCGCTAACCAATCGGCTGGGCGCGCAGATCTTGTTCACCTGCCATAGTCCGGAAGTGCTCACGCTTCTCACCAAGGCGCAGGCCATGGTGGTCGAGAAGGACGAAGAGTGCGAGAGTCACGCGATCCGTCTCGATAAGGTGGCGGGCATACGCGGCGACGACAATCTCTACGCGAAATATATGGCCGGCGCCTATGGCGGTGTGCCACGCTTCGATGGCTAATCCGCGAGCCCGCTGGCTTGCGCAACGCACCTTGCTCATAGTCGGCGAGGGGCGCCATGAGGAGTGCTTTTTGCAGCATGTGAAGGCGCTCTATGTTCCCCGCGGATGCGGCTTGACGGTGACTATAGGGAACGCCCGCGGGAAAGGTGCTCGGCACGTCATCGACTGGACGGCGAGGCAGGTGAGCAACAAGGCCTATGACAAGGTGGCCGCCTTGCTGGATACGGACACGGATTGGTCGCCCGCCGTTGCCGCGATCGCCCGCAAAAAGAGAATAGTGGTCCTAAAATCCGAGCCCTGTTTGGAGGCGCTCTTGTTGCGCGTTCTCGGACGCGCCCCGGCGGGCGACGCTGATTCCCTCAAACGACAATTGCGGGCGATCATAGGCGACCCGGCGGATAAAAAGAGCTATGCCGCGTTATTTGCGGCCTCGATCCTCGAGGCAAGCCGGAATCGAGAGCCTGCTATCGATGATCTGCTCATGCTCTTGCCTCCGGTCGCGCGGAGTTGACGGGTCGCGAGACCTGGCCCGAGGGCAAGCAGCCGTTCGGCCGACAACATCATCTCACTATCGCTTAGATGCCGTTGCTCGCGATCTGGGTGTGGAAACTCTCGTGGCTGGAGGCCCCGGTCGTTTCACGCCTCCTGGGACCACCACTAGCGCTCGGTCCAGTGGGGTCGCGCTGGGGACTGGAACATCGGGTCTTGGGCCCATCAAGGCCTTTGGGGCCGATGAGATCGCCTATAGCCGAGGCACAAATATCTCGCGCTCGCCTATCAGACCGAGGCCGGCATGGTCCGCCTGCCGTGGGTGGGTCGGGACGCACCGCGAAGACCTTCGAGGACCCCTTCACCGTGCCGGGATAAGAGATCTGTGCCGGCATCGAGTCCGTCTGCTCGGCCATGTGGCGACTTTATATCCGCGTGATTCGGGAACGTTGTTTCCAGGGGACTGCCGCGATAAGGCCCTGGACCGACGAGCGCCGATCCGGATTATTGGGGAAGGGCGAGAGCGCTTGATATTGACGTCAAAAATAAGCCCGCGTTCGTGTGCGTCCCGTGGCGGCTGCCCTCAAACCTCTGGCGATTCGGACAGTTGGGCGATATGCGCCGTCGCAATCGCCTGGAATGCCGGGGATATAAGCGGGGATTTGGTACATTCCGCCCAGAAGGTGAGGGCCCATTCCTTCACTAAGGCACGCTCGGCCCCGCTGAGGCCGGGCAGGGTGATGGGAGTCTTGGCCACCTGAGCCCGCAGTTCTCCGCCTACAGGTGCGTAAGCCATGGGCGCCATGTCGTAGAGGGGGGCTAGCCGGAAGGTGTCGCCCGAAGAGGTGGGGCGCCAGAGGCTCACGTTGCCATAGTGGCGGTCCGTGTTGACCATTAAGGCCCCGAAGGCGTCGGCCTGTCGTAGGTGCGCGGCGTCTTGTGGCGGCAGCATCCGCGCCGCGACGAGACGTGCGGAGGCAGCCGTCCAAGAGGTTCTCCGTTTCCCAAAATATTCGTCATCCAACGCCCCTAAAGGCAAGACACCTCGTCGCCCCGTGGCGGCTACGCGATCGTAGCGCGGGGACACAAGGAAGCGTCGGTCCGGTCCGTCGATGATCCGTGGGACGACGGCTGGTAGCCCCGCTTTCTGCAAGACGGCGAGGGCGATAGCTTCGGCCGCCAGGAGGTCACTTAAACGGCAGGCGATGGGCGCGCTTCCTCGGGGAGCAAACTTCACCAATACCGAACAGAGCGCGCCGTCAGTTGTTTGAAGGATCGCCGTGAATTTCGGCTGCTCTCCCCCCGCCGACGATCCTGGAAGGTCCCCTGCCAAGGTCGCGCGCGCACGGGCTTCAAAGGCCTCCGCTAACCCATCTGTCTCCGGGATGGGTCTCGCCGAGTTCTGATACCAGCGCGCCAAAGACGCCTCTCCCAAAATAAGGTCTCCGGGAAGGTCTTCCCCCCGTTCGCTCATAATCCGCAAGACCTCGTCGTCGCTCCAGTGGCTCGGGTTATCCGCCACGTCATAGGTCGTTGCTATCTGGCGGGCGAGCGCTCGCCCTAAGAAACCCTCAGGACGCAGAGCCGCTATTTCGGGCGGCAGGCCCTCGAATACTCGGAGGTGGCCGCGCCAGTCAATCCAGAGCGTCCCGCCATTCGCCAAGGGGCGCGCAGGAGGTAGGTCAATGATTTCCCCGTCGGAGGCGACGCGGCGTACAGGGATAAGCCCGGGCGGGCGCGTGGCTGCAAGCCAAAGCCGACGCCCCTCTTTCCATGAAGCGATTTGGGGCCCTGCGGCCCGCATGGCGCGCCAGAGTGTCGGGTGACTGATTCCCTGCGAGGCGGCAAGCTCTGATCCGGCCACTGGGGCCGCCAAGGTGCGCAAAACCCTTATCAGATTGAAAGCCATAATGTAATGTATTATACAGAAAATCTGTTCTCTACCGGTAGCTTATAAAGTCTGTAACGCTAAACCTGCAAGATATAGCCATCCTTACGTCAGCGCGGTCGCGCCTTCGGCTCCAGGGCGGCCCACCGTACGGCTAGGGATGGATGTCTCGTGCTGTACCATTCTGGAGGGGGGGCGGCTGTGGTCGCGCCTCCGCTATCGCGCTGGACGCTGATTGCGACCCTGGGGTCTCTCGCCATTGTCCAGCCGCCCATGTCGGTGCGTGGTCGTCCCGAACCCAGGGCGCTGGGGGCGACGCCGTCTTCCCCGGCAGTCGCCCCGCTTATTGTTCAAGGTGTGGGGGACGGCCCTTGCGTAAGTGAGGTCGCGGCCTTCAGGGGCGGCCGCGTGGCCACGACCATGTGCACGGTGAAGTGCATGCCGTTACGGATGACGCCCAGGGTGATGGGCGTCCCAGGTTTGGTATCCGCGATCTTCAGAAGGGCTCGATTCGCCGAGCGCAGTGGCTGGCCGTTGATGGCGTAGAGCACGTCGCCGGCCTGCACCCCGGCCTTGGCTGCGGGACCGTCATTGTAAATGGCCGCCACCAGTACGCCGCGTAGGGATTTGGGGAGTTTCAGGGTTCGCGCGAGCGCCGGCGTCAAGGTCTGTCCCGCGACCCCGATCCAGCCTTCGATCACATGGCCGTACTTGATGATTTGCCGGAATACGTGTCGGGCCAGATTGACGGGAATCGCGAAACCTATTCCCTGGTACCCCCCACTATGGGTGTAGATCGCGCTGGCGATGCCGATCAGGTCGCCGTTGGTGTTTATGAGCGCGCCCCCCGAGTTACCTGGATTGATGGCGGCATCCGTTTGGATAAAGTTTTCGATCGGGCTCAGGCCGAGCTCGTCCCGCCCCGTGGCGCTCACGATACCCATGGTGACGGTCTGGCCGATGCCGAAGGGGTCGCCTATGGCGAGCACGACATCGCCCACGGCGATATCAGAGGCGTGGCCCAGGGTTATGGCGGACAGGCGCGGGAGATGGATCTTGAGTACGGCAAGATCGGTCGCCGGGTCGACGCCGACGACCCGCGCGTTGGCGCTGCGCCCGTCTTTCAGGAATACGCGGATCGCGTCCGCGCTATGGATCACATGGTAGTTGGTCAGAATATAGCCGGTCTTGCTGATGATCACGCCGGAGCCGAGGCTGCTTTCCACGCGCTTACGGCTCTCCGGTGGCCGTGGCCCCCCAAAAGGCTGATAGAACGGGACTTCGGGGGCGGTCTTTGAGCGCGTTACCACCACCTTGGCCGTGTTAATATTGACCACCGCGTTGGCGGCCTGTTTGACCGCATAGGCATAAGAGACCGGCCCTGGGGACGAAGGCTGGGCCGGGGGTGCCTCGTGCACAACGACCGTAGGGCCATGCGCGATCAGTTGCGGCTGGAATAGCAGGATCACAAAGGCGAGTGCGAGCCCCCCGGTCACGATACGGACAAGGATCACGAGGCGGTGCGAGAGGGACATGAGGCCTCCGGGCCGGTAGCGCCCTAGGCGGGCTTGTCGTTATGGAGTAAAATTATAGGGCTCGTGTGGCCCAAAAGTTAAGCACGCCTTGATACTGGGGCGCAATAACAGCCGCTCGAGAGGGCCGGAGACTTTCCGGCGATGTTGTGGCTGTAGGCCTGACGCGAGTCGTGGCATGGAGATAAGCATGGTTATTCCCGCCGTCCGCAAACCCATTATGACGCTTTATTCCGGAACCACGTGCCCCTTCAGCCACAAAGCGCGCATTGTTCTGCTCGAGAAGGATGTCGAGTGTCAAGTTGTCCACGTGGACCTGAAGAAAAAGCCCCGTGAGCTGGCGGAGCTGAACCCCTATAACCAGGTTCCGACGATGGTGGATCGCGATCTCGTCTTGTATGAGTCGCACATCATCATCGAGTATCTGGATGAGCGCTTGCCGCACCCGCCGCTCATGCCCGTCGACCCCGTCACGCGGGGTCGGGCGCGATTGATGCTGTGGCGCTTCAATCGCGATTGGTACGACCTCTTCCCTGAGCTTGAGGGCGAAGACAAACGCGTCGCCCAACGTGCGCGCACGGTCATCCGCGACGGCCTCACGGTCATCTCACCGATCTTCAAAGACCAGTCTTATTTGTTGGGCGAGGAGTTCACCCTCGCGGACTGCGCGCTGGCCCCGCTGATGTGGCGGCTGCCGCACTACGACATCGAACTGCCGCGCCAGGCGAAGCCCATCCTCGATTACGCGGAAAGACTGTTCGCTCGCAAACCTTTCCGACTGAGCCTCACAGACGCCGAAAGGGACATGCGGCGCTGATGGCGGCTCTGAGAACGCACCTCGTCGGAGCGGTCTATCAGTGGGCCGTTGAGGGCGGTTTCAGTCCCTTCATCCTGGTTGACGCCACCCGGCCTGGCGTGCAAGTCCCTCCAGGCCGGGTGGAAGACGGACGTATCACGTTGAATGTCGACCCGCGCGCGGTCCGTGGCTTCTCGATCCAGGATGAGCTGCTGAGTTTTCAGGCGCGATTCGGCGGCCAACCCTTCGTGGTGGCCTTGCCGACCTCGGCGGTGCTCGCGATTTATGCGCGCGAGAACGGGCGGGGATTATCGTTCGAGGGCGAGGATGAGCCGGAGCCGCCGACCCCCGTGACGACTCCTCCTTCCGATGCCGGGACCGGCCGCAAAGGACCTGTGCTGCGGCGGGTGAAGTAACCCCACGACCTTGGAAGCGGTAGTGAGTCTGTTCACCGAGGTACTGGAAGAGGTGCCCGGCAGATTGGGCGAATCCAGCCGGGGGCCCGGTTCCGCTTCTCGCCAGGGATCAGCGGGTAACGACAACACAGCGACCTGATCCATTTGCGATTACCGAAACATAGACCGATTATCGCCCAAAAACGTAATACCTTATCCGCCCATCCCTAACCCCTCTGCGGGTGTCCGAAAACGGTTCTCGCCCTTCGGCCTTTCCGTCAGTATGCGCGCCATCACGAGTTTTCCGGATCGACCTTCCTCTTGTCGAGGCGGGTCGCGATCGGGCTCTTCCGTGGGGAGGTCTGCGACTCTATGGCGCGCTATCTATTTAGGTGGTCACACTCGATGGCACACGCAGGTTTGTGGCCGGCCTTGGCTTTGGCGATATTCTGCTGGGCCAAGCCCAGTGTCGCGGCCTTGGTAGGGGCGTCCATTCCAACGGTGTCCATCACCGGCAGCACTATCCCTTTGGGGCTGGCCCTGAACACCCCGGGGGCCGGCACGGGTCAGACCTACTATGTCGCCACCACCGGCTCCGACAGCAATAACGGTTTGAGCCCCCAGACTCCGTTTC
>JAKAXK010000093.1 GCA_021827145.1 Pseudomonadota bacterium | reverse complement strand
CGCGCGGCTCGATTACCGATACCGGAAGAGCCTGGTTTTGGATTCCATTTCGGTAAGGTGTTCGAAATTGCGGCCGTCGCGCAAGAGTGGCACGTCGCGCTCTATGACAACGATGGCGGTCAGACAGTCGTCGGGACCGCGCGGGATGTTGTCGGCCCAGACGCTGCCGGCATTCCGTTCGCTCGCCACTTCATGCGCCGCCGTGCCCCGGAGATTCTTCTGGCTGATGACCGGTATCACTACGGCCTCGATCGGCTTGAACGCGTGTGTGAGCGTTTTTGCCGGTGGCGTGCACCTCTTGCGCCGCGAATCGATCCCGACCGTCAAATCAGCCAGGGTCATGGTTTATGGCCTGCTGGACTGCGTGTGCGTCTCCATCCGGTGTGATCAGGCCCTGGTCGACGAGCTCCAGAATATCCGTCTGCTTGGCGCGGGCAACGAACCTACGCGTTGCGGGCTCCACGGTTTTGCGCCTGGTTGTGACGCCAGCAAGGCGCACGACCTGTGTGGCCAACAGGTCATAGAAGATGATCAGGGTACACGCATCCATCTCCAAAGAGGTGGTATGGCGAGTCACGCGCGCGATTTCCACGCGCCGCTCGCACGTCGAAGTGGGTCCCTTGCGTCGCCTGGAGGTCCTGCAATCTTGCGACATGACACGGGGTTGCCTGACAAGAGTAACGTCGATGGGGCGGTGTTTCTGGAGGGGGTATGAGAAAGGGCGGGTATTGGGTGGGAGGTGCGGCGTGACGGCAACTCTGATCGCAAGCAGTCGCGTGGCACTAGCTTCCCTTATGCATGATCTCGGAAAATTTGCCGAGCGGGCGCGCATCGAGGTCGATCGGGAGAGGCTTGAGACCTGGAAGCAACTCGACTGCCCACATTGGGACGGGCGGCCCACCCATATCCACGCGGCCTATACCACGGCGGGCTTCATGGCGATCGAGGGGCTTCTACCACCCCGCGAGCTCTTGATGGCGGAACCCTTTGCTCAACCAGAAGAGAGGGATGCTGACGATTCGCTCATAAACGCGGCCGCCCGACATCACAGGCCGGATACCTGCTTGCAGTGGATCATTGCCACGGCGGATCGGCTTGCTTCAGGCTTCGAACGCAAGACCTTTGACGCCTACAATGCTGCGCCGGATGACGAGCAAAAAAAGCTCAATCACTACACTACGCGGCAATGGACCCTGCTAGAAGACATCCGGCGGGACGCTCGCACGCAGACGCCACCCGCTTGGCGTTATCCGCTCAAGGCTTTTGCCCCGGAGTCGATTTTCCCGGAACGCGCGAGCTCGTGCGAGATGGGGGATAAGGCCAGCGCCCAGCGCGAGTATCGCGCGCTGTGGGATGCCTTCAGGGACGGGCTTGAAGCAATACCCGCGAGTCACCGCGCCAGTCTGCCCCTATGGCTGGATCACTTCGAAAGCCTGTGGCTCACCTATACTCACGCCATCCCTTCGGCCACGGCCGGTATCGGGGTGGCAGTGCGTCCAGACGTGTCGCTCTATGACCACTCGAAGACAACGGCTGCGCTTGCGGTCGCATTATGGCGTTATCATGCCGATCAAGGACACGACCCATCCGCGACACGGAACGCGCTGCGCCTCCAATGGGATCGGGAGCGCACCGCGACGCCAGAGGCGGCGGCGGTCTGGGATGCGCCGAAATTTCTGCTCATCCAGGGCGACTTCTTTGGCGTTCAGAAATTCATCTTTGCGGAAGGCGACCGCACCCAGAGGCATGCCGCCAAACTCCTGCGGGGGCGCTCGTTTTATGTCTCGCTGCTTAGCGAACTAGCGGCTCTCAAGGTGCTGGAGGCCTTGGAGTTGCCAGCGACGAGCCAGGTGGTCAACGCCGCCGGCAAGTTTCTCATCGTCGCCCCCAATGCGCCGGAGGTGGTCATCGCCCTGAAGATCGTGCAGGCCGACCTCGACAGTTGGTTTCTTGAGCACACGTGGGGCGAATGCGGGATCGGGCTTGCTTGGCTACCCGTTGCCGCGCATGACTTTCGTCAGGCCGATGGTGGGGCTCCGCCCTTTCGCGCCGTAATGAAACGGCTTTTTGAGCAGCTCGAAGAGATTAAGCTTCGCCGCTTTGACCTATGTGGGGAGGCCGCCCCTTCATCTGTGTTTCGCGACTTCCTGGACCGTTTCACCCACGGCGAATGCCAGATCGATGGACGCTCTCCTGCTGCCCTGGAAAAGGACGATGTCTGGATGAGCGCAATGGCAGCCGATCAGATTGACATCGGCCACCGGCTTGCGACATGCGATCGCGTTCTGATCACCCGCACCAGTCTGAATCACAATAGCCTAAGCCTCCCGATCTTTGGCTATCATATTCAGTTCACCGGGCATGAAGAGGCCACGGGGCGGTTCGGTGCCGAAGCAGCGTCTGGCAACCTCATGCGTGCCTGGGACTTTTCCTTGCCGGAGTCGCCGGAGCTGGGGACGCGGCCGCTGTGGAAGGGCTATGCCAGGCGCCACATCAATGCCTATGTGGCCCGTTTTGGCGCGGTGAATGACCGGGATGTCGACCGTTATGCCGGCCTCGAGGATGCCGAGGGGGCCAAATGGCGTCCTGGAGACATCAAGTCACTCAATCACCTGGCACGCGATGATTGGCGACGGGATACGGGTGAGGAGCCCCTGGACGGCTGCGGGAGATGGGTTGGCGCGGAAGCTCTCATGACCTTGAAGGGCGACGTGGACAACCTGGGTCTCATCTTTCAGCAGGGACTAAATTCTCCAACTTTTGCCAGGATGGCCGCACTCTCCCGGCAGATGAACGCATTCTTCGCCGTGTATCTGCCGTGGCTCTGCGCGGGAGAATACCCGAACACCTACACAGTCTTTGCTGGCGGGGATGATTTTTTCCTGATTGGGCCCTGGCATTCCACGATCCGGCTCGCGCAGCGCATGAAGGATGAATTCCACCGTTACGTGGCGGAAAACACCGAGATCCACTTCTCCGCGGGGTTGTCCATGACCAAGCCCGGCCTACCGATCCGACAACTCGTGACACTGGTGGAGGAGGCGCTGGCGGATGCCAAGTCATATAACCCCGCCCAGCAAGTCCACGCACTCAAGAACGCCGTCACGTGCTTTGGTGAAACCGCCTCCTGGACCGACCTGGATCGATTGATGGAGCGCGAGGTGGCGCTCGGATCGGCGGCACAGGACTACGCCCTGTCCACGAGCTACGTCTATGGCCTACTGCGGCTCACCGACATGGCGGGCGCGATCAAGGAGAGGCCAGAAAACGCCATCTGGCACGCCTACTTTGCCTATCGGACTCGGCGTTTGGCGGAGACCTGGTATGGCGATATCGAGGATAAGGGTGAGCGTGAGGCCGCGCGTACCCGGCTGCAAGCACGCCTTGCCCTGGAAATCGCTCGCGAGGGGATCGAGCGGCATGGGAGCAGCTACCGTATTGCCTTGTTCACTTACCTGTATCAGCAGCGAGACTAAGGAGGCACGAAAATGCCAGCGCCGCACAACCCGCAGCCTAGCCGACGGGGTCCGCAACAATCTAGCGGCCCGGGGCAAGATTTTTCGGACATTCGTTTTGGGAAGCCGCTTGACCCGGAATTATTCAACGAGCAGGCCCTTAAGGTGGTGAAGGTCATTTCCAAAAGCGATCCTAAGCGTAACAAGGTCACTCAATTGCGTCGTTTCTACGATGAACTGGTGCTGTGGGAGACGCGTGTCCGTCAACAGCCCGACCAATTTGACCAATACCTGCCCTTCATTCGCATGCTCAACGCCAAGGCCGCCTACGCCGAGGGACGCAAGCTTGTGAGTAGGGAATTTGTGGACTTGCTGGCGCACACTTTGAAGAAGACCGGAGACGCCGAGACCTTCGCCATCTGTAAGCTATTCTGGGAGGCCTTCATGGGCTTTTACAAGCAGGAACGCGGTGACAATTGATTATACGGAGATGAAGGCATGAGACTTACCGCCATCCAAAGACTGACAGGTACCATTAAGCTCGTCACCGGTCTTCATATCGGTAGCGGCAACAATGAAATGCACATCGGCGGCACGGACAACCCCGTCATAAAGCATCCGCTTACGCTGGAGCCCTACATCCCCGGTTCCAGCATCAAGGGCAAGATCAGGAGCCTGTTGGAGTGGGAGTTGGGCGTGGTCGGACACACCGACGGGCGCCCACTCGGTTTCAGGCACATCGAGAGCTTGGAGGGTGGTGAGCGGGAGCAAGCCAAGGGCATCCTGAAACTTTTTGGCGGCGCGCCTGAGGGCGCTGGCCAGAACCTGAGTCTCGTTACGGAAATTGGTCCAACACGACTCGCCTTCTGGGATTGCCCCTTGGAGCGTGACTGGGTGAAGCAAATGAGTGACCGCAATCTTCTGCTCACGGAGACCAAGATGGAAAACATGATCGACCGCATTCGAGGCGTGGCGGAGCATCCGCGCAACAGTGAGCGGGTGCCGGCGGATGCGCGGTTCGCCTTCAACCTGACGCTCCGCCGACACGACGACGAGGATCTGCTGCCGATTGTCTGGCGGGGACTCAAGCTGCTTGAGCTCACCGGCCTAGGGGGTTCCGGCTCGCGTGGTTACGGCAAGGTGAGGTTCGAAGCCCTGACGCTCGACGGGAAAGACGTACTGGAGTATGTGAAGGGCGTCAATCTCGCCGCCTGAGGAATCGGTCATGCAAACCTGGAAGGCCTGTCTGAGTCCGCAATCGGCCTTTGGCACACCTCCGAAGGGGGACACGCTATTCGGTCAGCTGTGCTGGGCGGCGCGCAATCGCTTCGGTAAGGCACGCCTTGAAGAACTGCTCGTCGGTTATACGCAAGGCCGTCCGTACCTGGTGGTGTCGGATGCGCTGCCCGCCGGCCATCTGCCACGCCCGGCGTTGCCCATGAGCTGGTTCAGCGACACGGGCGGTGACCGCAAGGCCTTGAAAAAACGGGCCTGGCTGCCGTTGGACGAGTTGCACTATTCGGTCGCCCGGTGGCTTGCCCGCTGTCGTCCGGCTGAAGAATTGGCGGCCGGGAATGTCTCTACATACCCGCAACCGCATAACAGTATCAATCGGGCCACGAATACCACGGGCGAGGGTTTTGACCCCTACAACAGCGAGCAGCTCTGGTATGGCCAAAAGGTCGCCGGTCGATCAGTCGCGCCGGAGCCCAAGCTGGATATTTATGTGGTGTGGGATGAGACCCGCGTGCTGGCGGATGAATTGCTCATGCTTCTTAAGGATATGGGGGAACTTGGCTTCGGCCGCGATGCCGGCATCGGCCTGGGTCGTTTCGCGGTGGACAGCTGGGAGGTGGGGGATCTCCCCGGCCAATCGCACGGTGATGCGTGGCTTACCCTCGGGCCGTGTGCACCGCAGGGCCTCGCCTTCGATCCCTCGCGCAGCTTTTATCATCCCTTCACCCGTTTCGGCCGTCACGGAGACATGGGCGCGCGCCTGGGTAACCCCTTCAAGAGCCCGATCCTTATGGCCGATACAGGGGCGGTTTTCGTCCCGCGCCCACATGCCCGAGAGGGGTTGGGATTTACGGCGCGTTTCATCGGCCAGGGCCTGGGCGGCGATGGAAGCCTATCAAAAGCCAAGGGTCTGGAAAACACGGTCCACCAGGGTTACGCGCCGGCCGTGGCCATCCGATTGCCGGGGAAAGGCGGCATGCCGTGAGCGCGGTCGCCATCTACCAGCATCAGGACGGCCACATCGAGGTCTATGTGGAACATGAGACCGTCTGGCTGAGCCAGGAGCAGATGAGCCGGCTCTTTGGTCGTGACCGCACGGTGATCGGCCGCCACATAAACACGGTGTTCCAGGACGGAGAACTCGACCGGGAAAGCAATGTGCAAAACATGCACACTGCCGCCGCCGATCGGCCCACGACGTTATATAACCTCGATGTGGTCATCTCGGTCGGTTACCGTGTCAAGTCTCGGGAAGGGGTACGCTTTCGAAAATGGGCGAGCGGCGTGCTCCGCGATCACTTGATGCGAGGCTATACGCTGAACCGTCGGCGCCTGGAAGCCGATGCCGCCGAACTGGAGGCGGCGTTGAAGTTCGTGCGCTCCACACGGCAAAACCCGGAGCTTGGCAGTGAGGCGGGAGTAGGGCTTGCCGAGATCATGACGCGCTATACCCAGACCTTCCTTTGGCTACAGCGTTACGACGAAGGCCTATTGACAGAGCCTAAGGGCCATCCGGGCGGTCTTCTGCCGACCTGGGCCGAGGCCACCGCCGCGATCACCCGGCTCAAGGCCGATCTCGCGACCAAGGGGCAGGCCAGTGCCCTTTTCGGTAACGAGCGCGAGGAAGGCCTCCAATCCATCCTCGGTAATATCGATCAAAGCGTGTTCGGCGCCCCGGTCTACCCAAATCTCGAATCCCGCGCAGCTCACCTGCTGTATTTCATCATCAAGAATCATCCGTTTACGGACGGCAACAAGCGCATTGGTTCGTTGCTGTTCGTGGATTTCCTATATCGCAACGGACGGCTCTTTCAGGCTGACGGCGCCCCGGTCATCAATGATGTCGGACTTGCCGCCCTCTCGCTCCTGGTAGCCGAATCCAGGGCCGGGGACAAGGAGATCCTGATCCGTTTAATCATGAACATGCTTGCCGGAGAGGCTCCATGAACGCGCTCGCCAGCTATCGATTGCTCATGACACCCCTCTCGCCTATCCATATTGGCACGGGTGAGAGCTATGAACCGACGAACTATGTCATCGAGGATGAAGTCCTTTATGAGTTCGACACCGGCACCGCCATGCACGCGTTTACGGAGGCTGATCGGAAGCGGTTGCTAGAAATCGGCAACGGCGCGCCGGAGATAGAAATGATCCAGGCCGTGCAGCGGTTTTTTTATGAACGGCGTCATAGGCTCATGACGCAGGCCGTGCGGCACGTCCCTGTATTGCCTGGGGTGGCGAAATTCTATGCGCAAAGAATCGGCCAGAGCATCCAACAGGAAACCAACGGCGAGAGAGTGATCAATCAGTTGGAAATCGATCGCACAGCGCATGTCCCGACTACCCGCGCGCCGATCCTGTTCGGTTCGTCTATCAAGGGGGCCATTCGCACCGCCTTGCTGGACGAGACCAACGGCGGCCAGCGTGCATCGGAAACGAAGGGGCTGCATGAGTTCCAGGGACGCCTTTTTAAGTACCGTATTAAGTGCCGTAGCCCGGAACGGCTGCTCTTCTTTGAACGTGACCCCCTGCGCCTCATCCGGCTGGCCGACGCCCTCTGGACGGCCGGTCCTCCTGGGTCCGCGACCCGGGTATTGCTGGCGGTCAACCGTAAGAAGGCCGCGGTCACGGATGAATCTGGCCGCGCACGGAAATCCCGTGCGGAAAGCGGGGATCTATATCAGACCTTGGAATGTCTGTCCCCCTGGCGCTACCGCGCCTTCGTCGGCGAGGTTACGGTGCAAGACATGGCCGGGCTGGAGACCTGCGATCAAAACGCCCTTCCCGCCGCCGACCTGCGTTTTGACATGGCGCACATCGCACATGCCTGCAATGCTTTCTACGCGCCTATCCTGGAGGCGGAGATGCACATGCTCCGTGGCCGTGGTTATCTCGATGAGGCATGGGCGAAGGCCATGGGCCGGTTGCTGGCGGCGAGTGCCGAGAAACGCCAGCAAGGTGGGGTGTTCCTACTGCGTATCGGACGCCACTGTGGCGCCGAGTCCGTAACCCTTAACGGCGCACGTCGCATCATGGTCAAGGGGCGCGGGCGGGATGCCGAGGAATTGAGTGCGGCGAAAACCTGGTGGCTTGCCGCGGCGAACAAAGACCAGCAACACAATCTGTTACCTTTCGGCTGGCTTCTTGTGGAGGTCCTTCCCCTGATCGACGACATCCCCGTGTGGACGGACCTCCAGACCGCCTGTGGGCCCCACTTGGTCGAAGCAGAGCAGCTTGCGGACAAGCTCGCCGCCAAGGTCGCGGAGGTCGAGCAGGCTGGCCGTGAGATCGAGGCAAGGCAGCTGAAGGAAGAAGAGGAAAGGCTCCGCCGCGCCGTCGAGCGTGAGCGCGAGGTGGAGATCGAGACCGCACGCAAAGTGCGGCGCGAGGCCGAACTGGCCGCGCTCAGCCCCTTCGAGCGTGGGATCGAGGAGTTTCTGGATCGGCGGCCCGACAAGAATCAGCCAGAGGTCTCCGCCGTAATTGCCGCCGTCAAGCAAGGGCACTGGCGGGATGATGAGAGGCCGGCCGTCGCGGCTTGGCTCAGGGCGCGTATGCAGGCGACCAAGGGGGAGTGGAAAGAGGTCAGTCAGGCCAAGAAACCCGCCAAGGACCGCGAATACCAGAATACCTTGCTGGTCAAGTCGTGGTTAGATGGCGAATCATGAGGCTGTGCGCGAGGTGGTTACGCACCCGATGATGCGACCGAACAGCGGCCACCTTTGCGCCCGAGAGGCCGTCGGCGCGACAAACAGAGGCGCTCCTTGTTTCCGGCCGACGGGGTCATCATTGCCCTGTTCATGGGTTCGACAGCGAGTTGTCACGTAGCGGGTGCGTATCGCTTGATTGGGCGCCGGGAGGCAGCAACGGGGATTGACCTGCTGACGGCCAGCCGGTTCTGTGCGACCAGACACCCCTCACCTTACAGGAGACCAGCCAATGACGACTGACCGTACCACCCTCATCACCTTCCTCGGGCGCGTGCCGCGGGATGACC
This sequence comes from Pseudomonadota bacterium, assembly GCA_021827145.1. GTDB lineage: Bacteria > Pseudomonadota > Gammaproteobacteria > Acidiferrobacterales > Acidiferrobacteraceae > Acidiferrobacter. The sequence continues at coordinate 69 of JAKAXK010000093.1, read as the reverse complement.
ATGGCTACCGTAAAACGCGCTACGACTTCGGAGATGGCCAGTCCGCTGATGAGTTCGCCTTTTTTGGAT
>JAKAXK010000092.1 GCA_021827145.1 Pseudomonadota bacterium | reverse complement strand
TACACTACCCATGACTACGGCAGAGTGGCGCCATAAAAGTTCCCGCAACCCAAAAAATAGTGGAGGAAAACCGCATCATGACGTCTCGCAAACGCTCTTCATCGGCGGCACCTGGCCGGCTGTCCGCTGTCACATCCCTGGTTCTGTGCGCGCTCGCGGGATCGTCGTCCCCCGTCTTCGCTCATGATCAGTCTGCCGTCAATGTCGGCACGGTCAACGCGCAAAGCGCCAAGAAGGCCTTAAAAGCGACCAGCAAGAAGCTCACAAAGCGTCAGGTCTTCAAGTCGACGCAGACCGTGCGCGTCATAGGCAAGCGGCAGCTCAAGGCCATCGGGCCCGTCGCGGGATCCGCGCAGGCCTTGGCGATGGCGCCGGGTGTCGCGGTGCGCGGCTACGGCGGTATCAGTGGAACGGCGCGCTACGAGATCGCCATGCGCGGTGTCAAGGTCGGTTGGTCCAGTGTGAACGGTGACGTCGAGCGCAATGGCATTACGGCGCTTTTTGACGGCGTGCCGATGAACAACCTCATATCGCATAATGGTGGCTGGGACTCCAACGAGGTCCCGATCATGCAGCTGATTTCCGGGGTCAATGTCATCTATGGGCCCGGAAATCCGTCGACGCGGTGGTTCGACAGCGTGGGGGGGACTGTGAACTTCGTGCCTGTGCAGCCAACCGTGAAGGCGGGCGGAAGCCTTGGACTTACGTATGGCAGTGACCAGACCGAGGGTGCGGATCTCATTGCCGACACCGGAACGCATGATGGCTGGTCGACTGTGGTTGCCGGCGGGTTTGTGCGCAACAATACCTTCCGCACCGGTTCGTTTTCGGCCCCAAGCCGTTCTTCGGCGCTTTTTGCCAAGACTGTAAAGACCTTCGATCATGGCTCTTTCAGTGTTGGCGGCTACGCAGACGATACCACCGAGTTTCGTCCGAATTTCATCCCGGTAGCACCGATCACGGCCGGACCGAATGGCAGTGCCGTTACCGTGGATGGAACGGCCAACACGCCACTCTATAGCCAGTCGACGACCGGGTTCTATTCGTCGCTGCCGGAGTCGGTATGGTTCAAGCAGCTGGTCGTGCGCGACCGCATGTTGTATTCGCAGTTGCGGCTTGATCTCGCACCGGATTTGACCCTTCATGACATGGTTTGGTACCGCCACGGGCACCGCGTGCACTGGCGTGTGGACAATTACAATTACAACGGCGCCCCCCCAGGGACCGTAAATTCCGAGTACTACAACCCGCGGTCCGACACCTACGGCAACCGCCTAGCCTTCGATTGGAATCTTCCCATGAACCGGGTCGAGTTCGGCGCTTCATGGATCAACCAGACCTACTCCTCGCCCTATACGGGTTATAACGAGACCTACGGGACGAGCCCGTCAAATCCCGTGCAGTACAATAACGATACGCTCGTGAACACGTATCTCACCGCCTTCGCCCAAGACGCGATTACACCGATCAAGGCCTCGACGATCACCCCAGGTTTGGCGGCCGTGGATTTTCAGACGCAATTTTTCAATAACGGCGCAAGCACAACACCGCCTGGGGCGACCAATCAGACGGTGGCGCCCAGCGATAGCAAGGTCTTCACCCGTATCGAGCCGTCTTTAGGGGCGGTCCTTCTGCTTGCGCCCCACTGGTCTCTCTACGCGAACGCCGCGAAGACCTACCAGAACCCGGGCGACAACGCCTTTGGGGCCTATAGCGGGAGCAATGCCATCAATCTCAGCACCCTGAAGCCCGTGAAGAGCGTAGACTTTGAGCTTGGGACCCGGCTTCTGATCCGCCGCGCCGGTATCCTGCGGCATTTCGTGATGAATGCCGATATCTATCAGGACCGCTTGAGCAACGAGACACTGGCGACCTATATCTCGACGGGCGGAAACTTTGCGACCACGGAATTCGCTACGGCAAGTGCCACCTACAAAGGCTTGAACCTGAGCGTGCAAGACAGCCCGACTTGGCACTGGCACGTGTTTGGCTCCGCCTCGGTCACGCATGCGCACTACGACTCCTATGTGCCAAGCGGCAGCAACACGAACTACGGTGGCTATCCGGTCTCCTACAGCCCCAACATCACCGCCTCCGTGGGGCTGGATTACCGCGTAGCCCTAGGGAGCTACCTCATATCTCCAGGCCTGTCGGATCAATACACGGGTAGCCAATATCTTTTCAACAACGTGGTCAATGCGCCCACGAACAACGTCAAGATGCCGGCCTACAACATCGTCAACACACAGGTGGCCATCAAGGCTGGGACCGGACTGGCGGGGCTGTCGTCTGTGACTTTGACGGTAGGCGTGACCAACCTCTTCAATAAGCGCTACAACCCGATCGAGTACATCACGAGCGGGGGCTACTTCGGTGGCAATAGCGCGGGAGCGGTGCTCGCCGATCCTGGGGCGCCCCGGCAGTACTTCATCAATGTGAACGCACGCTTCTAGCGCATTTCCGGCTCCTCACCTTGAAGGCCTTAAGGGCGACCTTGAGGCCTTCTTTTTTCGTTATGGGTATCCGACATTTGAGGCTGGACGTTTGGGCAACGATGAGCAAAGCTCCACTAAGGGTTCATCGGTCGTGCATACCACCCGGCCCGAAGCTTTCGCAGCCCAGAACCACCTACTTATGCAAGCCATCGCTTAGGCGTGCAGCCAATACCTGCGCTTCCGCCTACGTGATGAGTGATACTGTCAAGTATTGGCAAAAAACGATGTTTAGGGGGGCGGCCCTCCACTCATAATGGCACGACCATTTTTTGATGGGCTATTGCTGTGGGTGACGATGGTCAAGTCACAAATATCGGGTTCTCGAATAAGAAAAATGGCGTTTAGAGGATATTGCACTTTCGCCTGCATAGCGGGCCTATTTGACGTAGACTACGAAACCCACATAAGGGGAGAGCATAATAATGGGGCACAAACGCGGGCCCGCCCGCTGCTGGGGTCCCCCATCTGTTCTGGCACTTAGAAAGACTGTGTAGGCGCAGCCTGGGGCCATAGTAAATCGTGGTTCACTACGAGGCGATGACTTATAACCGAGATATTGTATCCTTGCATCGATATCCGTCGAGTTCGCGATCTTGGGTTCATTATCATAGGCGACAACGGAGTTCGGCGGGAGCCTGAAGCCTTATTGAGTACTAAATCGGAACGTAAGGACCCCCGAGCGTCCTTTCCTTCCATTCGACATCATCAAAGACATTGCGATTGTACGTTTAGTGTCGGCATCGACCTCGATTGCGGTTCCCTACATGTGGGCTTTCGCCTCGAAGGCGATAAACCCCTCATGCCCACACTCTGTGCGCGGTATGCCTTGGAGAGGATGTCCACAACAATTGGGCCTGGGTGACGCACAGGAAAGGTTGGTGAGTACTCTGGGCCGAGCAAGGGCCTTTTTGGCTTGCGGTCGCCTGCTGCGGTACCGAAGGCCTGCCTGGATTGAGTCTCTGTAGCGTGTATGACGTCGGCATGGGTGCGGTTTGGCGGGATTTTCTAGCAAACAAACGTTCATTCTGGGGCTACACTGAAGGGGGTGCGGCGAGGTGACACCAGAGGTGGTGGTTCCCCGGCAAGGGACACTGGCCCTGGGGCTCGGCACCAGGACAGAGGCGGCCGCCACCGACGCTTGTTGACCCCTGGCACGCCGATTTGCCCGATGTATCGACGATTGGGGCATCGATGGTGGGCAAACCGTGCAAGGCGCCGCCTCCGAAGACTGGGCTTGAGCCACCTCGCTATCCTATCGGCTGAATCGCTGGCTCGGACACAGAGCCTCCAATTTGCCCTCCGCCAGGGACGCGATGGCGGGGCCGGCGAAGCCTTTTGTATTAACCTTATCGGAGGAAGCGCATGATCTCTCTCGACCTTCAAGGACACAAAGCCCTCATCACCGGCGCAAGCGGCGGATTAGGGGGTGCTATCGCCAAAACGCTAGCGAAAGCTGGCGCGCACGTCGCGGTTCACTATCGTAAGGGCCAAATCGAGGCGGATGCCGTCGTTTCCGCGATTACCGCACAAGGAGGGCTTGCCCACACCTTTCAAGCCGACCTCTCCGATCCGAAGGCCGCCGCGCAACTTATACAGGATGTGGAGGCCGCACTTGGTGGGCTCGATATTCTGGTCAACAATGCCGGCATGGACGGTGTCCATGCGTTAGTCGGCGACGATAATCCGGACCTATGGGAGAAAGTCGTGGCTGTTGATCTGTTCGGGCCGTATTACTGCGCGCGAGCCGCTCTCTCCCACATGGAAAAGTCGCAGCGCGGCGTCATCATTAACATTACGTCTGTGCATGAATTCATCCCCTGGGAGGGCTACAGCGCCTACACCAGCGCTAAAGCGGGGCTCTCGATGTTGACAAAGACCCTGGCGCAGGAGAGCGCCGATAAAGGAATACGAGTGGTGGCTGTGGCCCCCGGGGCCATTCAAACATCCATAAACAGGCCGGTCTGGAGTAACCCAGAATCACTTAAAGACCTTAATGAAAAGATCGCCATGGGCCGAATGGGGAAGCCCGAGGAAATTGCCAACGCGGTCGCGTTCCTGGCCTCCGATCTTGCTAGCTACATTACCGGCACAACGCTCGCCGTAGATGGCGGCATGCTTATTTACCCGGAATTCCGGCACGGGGGTTAACAGATGAGCGCCGGCGCTCTTCGCGTGCCGGCGCTCAGTGCTTTCTGAAAACCCTGGAACAACCTCTATAGGCGGGATGGGTCTAGGCGTCGATGTTGTGTGGAATAACGTGCCATAGCCGTTGTGGCAGGCGACACAAAATAGGACCGATCATAACCGTTGTTATCAAAGCCATGACCACCATTATGGTATAAAGAGCTTTAGGAATAAGCCCGGAGTTCTATTACGCACATTATATTTTAACGAGCGTCTGGCATACCGAAGACGGCCGATGGCAAATCGAGTTGATTCGTTGCAGAGTTGCCGCTGGAAGTCGCGCGTCAGCGGATAGATCCCAATGCCCTTGATGGGCTTTGGAGTGTGTCGATCTTGCCGCGTCCCTGGGTATCCCCAAGATACTGCCAGTGGGCCGCTTTGTGGCAGGTGCCAGCGAAGCGCGGCTTCTCGATGAAGGTTTCGAGCAGAACCGGGCGATAGCTGTAGCGGGTATGTCAGTCTTCGGCCAGGTGCTTCGATGGCGAGACGCGTCCCGCGACGCAGGCGCAGCGACCGAGGGCCATGGTCCCTTTGGCCTTCATGCCCTGCATTATCATGCCGTTCGAGTAGCCGACCGCCGGCAGGAAGAAGCGGTGGCGCGCGCACATGTCGTGACCCTTGGGTGATCCGGGTAGTGCACCCTGGCCTTGTTCGCTTTGGGTGCGAGCGTGGTGACGGCTATCACGGGCAGCGCCATGACCGCTGTGGTAGGTGCGCGCTGTAAGAAACGGCGTCTGGAGACTTGTCTTGTCATGGTCTGCCTCTCTCGAACTAGGACCCCATGACGGGCCCTGTCATACCCCGAACCTCTGCCCCAAGGCCTGGCCGCGCTAGCGGCGGGTGCCCAAGGTCAGTAGGACCCCTTTGTGATCCGAAAGGGCGGCCCCACCCTCGGGGATCACGCGAACATCCAGTATCCGCTTGGGATCGACCTCGTTTAAGAGGATATAATCGATGCGGGTCACGGGCGCGTCCGCCGGAAAGGTCGGGCCTTGGCCGCGCCCTATTTGGGCGTAGGTGTCGAGCCACGCCGATCGCGCGAGGTGGGTCGTGCCCGGCGCTTCCGGCGGGGCGTTGAAGTCGCCCACCAGACATTGGGGGCCCGGGAAGGCCTTGAGCGCTTGCCCCAGGGCCTCGACCTGCCGCAAATTCTGGACCTTGATCCATGAGCAGTGGGCATTCGTGAATTGCCAGACCTCCCCTTGCCAGGCGAAGGTGGCCCCTATGGCGCGACGCGCCATAGGATCCTCGTCTTCGTCGTCGCGCGGCAAGGCGAAAGACCAAGGTGCGCTCAAGGGGATGTCTGACAGGATGGCGTTTCCCTGATGGGGATGTGACTCATCGGCGGCCATGAAGAGCTTGTCGCGGTAGCGTAGGGCGCAGGCCAGTTCCTGGGCCTGATCGACGTCCGCATCGACCTGCACGGCCTGCAGGGCGACAATTTGGGGCCTGTCGGCCTCGAGCAGGGCCAGGAGGCGGGCCCGTCTCTCCGGCCATGGGCCGAAGCCGTCGTGGGTGAGGTTCAAGTTGAGGGTAAGGATCTTCAGCATGGCGGGACTGTACGCAGTCGAGCGGCGTGGGCGCTATCCGACGAGGGGATGAGTCGCTCGTGGGCGGCACTGAGGGCAGCCTATGCCATTTTGCAGGGCTCGCCTCTCGAGACATTCTTGTAGCGTGGCGGGAGGCGCACAGGAAGCTCGCGTGCGTGCCGTCGCGGTCGCACACAGGATTGCGGGCACGGGAGGACGCGGGGGGGTTCGAAGACGCACGAACCGGGCCGGACATGATCCGATGCCGCTTGCCGCCATAGGAAATGCAGCCTGGGTGTGTCGCGAGACAGGATGGTTTTGTGCCGCCGCGCCGTTGGGCGGTATACCGAGGGTTACCGATCCGGGATCGCCGCCTGGAGTGCGCGTTTTTCTCGCGCCGGACGGGTACCTGGGCCGCGCCGGAGGCACCCGGCTGAAGACCGTGTCTCGGAGGATCTCCCGAAACCGTCGCCATGGGCCTCTGTACTGAATAAAGTTGGTAGCGGGGGTAGGATTTGAACCTACGACCTTCGGGTTATGAGCCCGACGAGCTGCCAGACTGCTCCACCCCGCACCGAAGGGCGCAGAGTCTACCATGTTCGCGCACAATGGCAAGCGTTTGCTTGCGCTCATTGAAGTTTTCGACGGAAGGCTTATAATCCGGCTTTATCTCGTAACAGGTCGTTATGGCGGAAGTGGGCGTATGCCCACTTTTGCGTTTATGGTCATGGAGAAACGAATTCAGGCGGATCGGCTGCGGGCCCTGATAGAGCCCGCTGTGGCACACCTCGGTTTCGAGGTGGTCGACATTGAGTTCATAAGCGGGCAAAAGACCCTGCGCATCTACATCGACGGGCCGCAGGGTGTGGTGGTCGATGATTGTGCGCGGGTGAGCCGCCAGGTGAGTGCGCTCTTCGATGTCGAAGATCCGATTCCGGGCCAGTACACGCTCGAGATCTCGTCACCCGGCCTCGACCGACCGCTGGCCCGGCGAGGGGATTTCGAGCGGTTTGCGGGATCCTTGGTCAAAGTGAAGACCGTGGCGCCAGTGGATGGGCGCCGCAACTTTCAAGGGCGCCTGATCGCTCTCGTAGGCGAGAATGTGGTCTTGGAAGCAGACGAAACGCGTTATGATCTCGCGTTCGATAATATCGAGAAGGCGAGACTTGTGCCCGAACTCTGAGGGCGGCTGGAGGCAGTGATGGCGAACGAAATTCTGATGGTGGTCGAGGCCGTATCGCGGGAAAAGAACGTCGACCGGGAGATTATCTTCGGGGCGCTCGAGGCCGCGCTCGCGACGGCGACCCGCAAGCGCCATAAGGAGGATATCGACGCCCGCGTCCAGATCCACCGCAAGACTGGAGATTACGACACCTTCCGGCGCTGGCTGGTCGTGCCCGACGAACAGGAGGCGCTCGAATTTCCCGGGCGTGAGCTGCGGCTTGCGGAGGCCCGTGAGCGCAAGCCGGAGATCCAGGTCGGCGAGTATGTCGAAGAGCCGATCGAGGCCGCGGACTTCGGGCGCATCGCGGCTCAGGCTGCCAAACAGGTCATTGTCCAGAAGGTACGCGAGGCCGAGCGCGAGCAGATCGTGAATCAGTTCAAGGGCCGCCAGGGTGAGCTTGTCACGGGGGTCGTGAAACGCTTGGAGCGCGGTGACGCGATCATAGAGCTGGGTGCAGCCGAGGCCTTGCTCTCGAAATCAGCGATGATCCCGCGCGAAGGGTTGCGCCCCGGAGACCGGGTGCGTGCCTATCTGGAGGACGTGCATTCGGCACCCCGCGGACCACAGTTGTTCTTGAGCCGCACGAGCCCTCAGCTTCTTGTGGAGCTCTTCAAGCTCGAGGTGCCGGAGGCGGGCGAAGGCCTGATCGAAATTCATGGCGCGGCCCGCGATCCGGGACTGCGCGCCAAGATTGCGGTGAATTCCAAGGATCCGCGCATAGACCCCATAGGGGCATGCGTCGGCATGCGCGGCTCGCGTGTCCAGAGCGTCTCCAATGAGCTGGGCGGTGAACGGGTCGACATCATCCAGTGGTCGCCGGATCCCGCCCAATTCGTCATCAACGCCTTGGCGCCAGCAGAAGTGCAGTCGATCGTGGTCGACGAGGAGCTGCATAGCATGGACGTCATAGTCGACGAGTCACAGCTGTCCCAGGTAATCGGGCGTGGCGGCCAGAACGTGAGACTGGCCTCTGAGCTGACCGGCTGGGAGCTTAACGTGATGACCGAGGAGACCGCCTCGGCGCGCGGCGAGACCGAGGCGATTAATGCTATCGAGATGTTCGTGGAACAGCTGAAGATGGAGTCGGCAACTGCCGAACTCCTTGTTCGCGAAGGCTTCATGACGCTTGATGAGGTTGCCTACGTACCCAAGCAGGAGATGATGGCGGTCGATGGTCTGACCGAGGCGCAGATCGACGAGATCCGCGACCGAGCCCGCGATATTCTGCTGACCCGCGCCATAACGCTCGAGGAGAAAATCGATATGGCAGAGCCGGCCGAGGACCTCCTGGGGATGGCGGAGATGGACGAACATACCGCGCGGCTCCTGGCGACGGTCGATTTTT
>JAKAXK010000091.1 GCA_021827145.1 Pseudomonadota bacterium | reverse complement strand
CCGGCGCCTCAGAAACTGTTATTCGCCACCCAGGTCTTGAATGCCGCCTTCGTCATGACCTGCACCGGCGCGCGCATCATGGGATGCCCGTTGCCGCAGATCAGTGAACATTGGACGCGGATCATGGGGTTGGTCTTGGTGGAACCCAGCACCGTCGGCGTGATGTAAAGATGGCGCACCTCGTTGGGAATGACGTCCTTCTTCACACCCCAGGCGGGGACCCAGAAATCGTGCTCGACATCCTTGGTACGCAACACGAAATCGATGGTCTCCCCCTTAGGGACGACCAGATGGGAGACGTCGGTGATGCCTTGCTTGGGATACGAGAAGGTCCATTTCCATTGCTGGGCCGTCACGTCCACCACCAGCGGGTGCTTGGCCTTGAGCTGGATGCCCCACAATTGCTCGAGGCCCACCATGCCCGGATAGATCGTATTGGCCATATTGATGATGATGCTCATGCCGAGCCAGAACATCACGAAAGGCGTCCAATAACGCCGCTGATAGGCGGGTGGCCCCATGTCGCCAGGACGCGCCCGGAACCGGAACACGCTGTAGACGATGGTGCCGCCCACAAGGACATACAGGGCCACGGCCTGCCAGACCAGATAGGTGGTCGCATCGGCCGTGATCTGCGCCTGTACGCTCCCGATCAACGGCCAGTGATGCAACGCCACCGCCGTTATACCCTCCGCAATCACAAGCCCGATGATCCAGACAACCACCAGTCCGCCGAAGGCCTTTACCAGATTTTCCGTTTTTGCGCTCATCGCTCCCCCTTAAGCCCCCTGCGCCGGCACAACGTGGATCCGACCGAGCATGCCATTCATGTAGTGCTGACCGGTCTGAAGGAAACAGGCGTAATGCCAGAAACCGGGCTTGTTCGGGACCGTGAAGTCAAACGTAAAGCTCTGGCCCGGATTCAAGCTCACCGAGAAGGCCGGGATGGGCCCGGTCGAGCCACCCGATGTGATAGGTACTCCATCAAAGAAGTTGGTCTTCCAGCCCACAGCCAAGGACTGCGACTTCGGGAAGCCGTTGGTGCGTGTGGCGAGGTGTTTACCGATCGCGAACTGGTGCGGCAAGGGTGGCGCCGACTGAGAATCATCTTTGATCGTCATCTGCACCTTCTCACCGACATGCCAGGTCATATGCGAGGGCGCGTAATAGTAGTTGAACTCGTGGATCGTGTACTCATGAACCCCGTTCACGACCTTGCCCGCGCTTACCGGCAAGGCGACCGTGTGTTCCCAATGGAGCGCCCCGAATATCACCGCGGCGCATAACACGCCGGATGCGAGGACGACCCCCGTACCCTTTCCTGCCGCCATCTTGTGTTTCCTCCCATTCTCATTGAGGCGCCAAGGCGCGCACTCTCTCGGCCCGCTCTGTCGGGCCGCCTACGCGATAAATCGGTGCTTCGCCCCGTGCCGTTGTTGTCCCGGTCGGGTGTGCTCGCATCGCCTATCGTTTTTCTTCTTTGCGTCCGCCGATTCACTGCGGCCGCTCTCTTCTTTAAAATCCCAAATCGCAGAGTTCTCGAACCCAATGCCACCGGCATCCGTCTTGTCCTCGCCATCGGAGGCCGTTTGTGCCCGAGATCGGGCTTGAATACACCGGTGACCTGAAGCTCGCCGCGTCAGGGTCCCTGCTACCGCCCGCAGAGGGCGGCCTCGCGGCGTGCTTGCGCCCATGACCAAGCCTCGATGGGGAGGTCCGGTCTCCTCTAAGGTGCGTGGCCAGTTCCTCAAAACTTCCACCCCAAGCCCACACCGATCAGAAGGGGGTTCAGCGCGAGCGTCCCGACCGAGCCCCCGCCAGGTGCGGTGATTTTGGTCTTCATGTAGACCTTCTTTACGTCGACATTGAAGGTTAGAGAACGTGTGAGGGGGACATCGAATCCCGCCTGCAGGGCGGCCCCCAAACTGCTCCGAGATCCGCTTAAGCCGCTTACGAGCGAATAACTGAAGAAGCGGGTATAGTTGACGCCGACCCCGACATAGGGACGGAAGTAGGGGCTGTCCGGCATAAAGTGGTATTGCGCCGTGAGCGTCGGTGGGAGCGCCTTCAGCGATCCAATCCCGGAGTGGACGTAGATCGTCTGCGGATAGGTGAGAATAAGTTCGGCCGCGATATTCCTCGTGAAGAAATAGGCGCCGTCCACCTCCGGGATTACCTTATTGTCGGCGCCGACGCCGCTCAGGGCCGCTGTATTGGTGTGATTGTGGAACTGGATCTGTACGGCCCGTGCCCTGATGATGATGTCGGACGCTTTGTAGCCGGCCATGGCCGCATGTGCGTCCATGGTGGATGCGAAAAGCGCGGTTACGACCGTACCAACCCGTATAATCTTCCTCATGGTTACCATTCATCCATTTTAGTCGAAGTATCGCTTATTTATGCGCTTTCTTGTTTTTGTCCGCCCACACCGCAGCGCATGGCCTTTACCCGTCTCGAACGGCGGTCATCGCGCTACGAGAGTTCTCCAAAAGCGCCACTTTTCGTGATCGTGCGCCATGGCGCCCATGGAGCGAGGCAGGGCACGCACACATCTTCCATCCTCATGATGTGAGCGACACCCCGCTCGTGCAGAAAAGTGGGACGCGCCCATGAGGCCTTTATGAAGGCGGTGTTTGCTTTCCTTATGAAACATAATCCTCTGTTCGATAAGCCGTTTATGTCCTTGTCCGTGGTGCCCATAGCCGGAGTCTTGCAGACTATGGAACCGCGCGTCGCTCACCCCGTTGCGCGCTTGCAGGCACCGCAGAAGCTTATGGAGAATCGCCGCACACCCCTCCGATACCGATTGGTCTACTATGGTGGTAGGCCGCTCCTTCGGGATTGCGATGACTTCCCCTACCGCGTTTCGGTCCTCTCGATCCCGACACCCACATCGTCATGCCTCTCCCTCCCAGGGTCCTGGATGCTCACGTTATCAGTATTATTGATATGCAGATCGGGTTTTATTATGTGCATCGTTATAGGGCGGCGGCTTTGACGATTATCAAATGGCCAGCCTGGAAGTTGTCCGGTATCAAGATCCCCCGAACGCCTGCGCTGGGCACGGATTGCGGTCGGGTGTGGCCGAGCGATGGGCGCGCGCGACACCACCCGACAAACCTCTTCGACAGTCCCGAATTGAGCGAAAGGGGCCCGGGGGTGCCGCTACCACGCGGGGAGCGGGGCACCGGCACCGGGTCAGCGCTGATCAGGAACGCGTCGCTGGACCAATGGTTGGCGGCCGTCATGGGTCGCAAGACCCTCTTGGGATAGGGTGAGGTTCTACACCTCTGGGGTACGGCGGATCAGACGGGAAATCGCGAACACTCAAGGTCACTGGGGGAGGAGCACCATCAACCCGGATTGCGGTCCAGCACGGCAAGCACGCTCTCTACCTACGGCGGTCGCAGCCCGGAGTGGCGCAGGGGCATCGGCCCCTGTCTGGAGCCGTTGGGTGCGGAGAGGACTCGGATGCGCAGCGCGCGCCAGCGGCCTCACCGAAACGACCGTGACGGCAACGTTCTTGTGGCGCACAAGCTCAATCAATTTTCAGCAAGCCTATCGTGGTGGCACCGTCTGGGGGCGGACACTCAGGGAATGGCAATGGGGTAGGCATCACATACGCGTCGATCCCGCGGCCGCACTGCAGGGCAGCCAAGCATCCGCCGGGTACAGAACGCGCTTGCCGTATCCTTGGCCTGACCGCGAGACGCCTGAGCAATGACGGGCGCGCCCACGACAGTGATCGCAAGGTGTGGGTCGTGTCTGGCCAGTACGGCGTCGCACGGCCCATCGGGTCGCAGAGGGGCGCCCTGTCTGCGGCATCCAAACGGGGGAGTGATGCAACGTCAATCTCGTTGACGACATGAGGGATGGCGCGATGGAGCCAGTCCGCCGATGTGTTGGCGCGGGGCCGTGCGCAACGCTTGCGCTGTCGGAGATAGGGGTTTTCTCGGTTTCAGCCGCACTCTGGCCGTGGGCCCCGACGGGGTCTTTGGGCGCGAAGGATGTGCGGCCTTTACACGTCCGATCGATTCGGCCGATCGGCGCGCTTGCTTCCTGGCCAATGCGGCCGCCCGGGGCACGTCGCTAGGGTATGCCCGCTCCTATTTCGATTGCGCCGGCTTGTGTGTTGGTGAGGGAGATCGCGGTGCGCGGGGCCCCAAGAAAAACCCCCTTCCTGAGGAAGGGGGTTCGCCATCGTCCTTGATGGGGTCAACGCATCCTGGCGACGACTGTCACTCTATCTTGCCCGTGCCGTATGTATTATCCGACTTACGTCGCAGTCGATTCGTGACGCCTTCTTTGGGGTGCCCCGGTAAGCGTGGCGGCGTATCAATCCCGCATTAACCCGACTCATGGACGTGGTGCAGGTCATTTTCCACCGCGACATCGGGTCCCTCGCTCGCGATGACATGAAAGTGTCCGTAGCGCGCCCATGAGTGTTCGTCTCTTGCGGGGCCCACGATGAAGACCCGTTGGTGTTTCACGAGATCGACGAGCGCGTGACCCGTAATGAGGCGATGCGCCTCGGGGTTGTGGCGGATACCGTAGTACAAATCGCCCTGGCGTGGATCGAAAACGTAGATCGGGCGGTGGAGATAGAAGTCCAGGGACGAAAGGTCCTCATAACGGGGCGCGACGAAGACGTAGGAGTGGAGTGTGAGGTGCGGGCGCAGTGCCTGGGCGAGGTTCTTTGAAGCGTAATGGTTCGGGTGTGCGCGGGAAAATGCGAGAAAGAGGGTCACGAATCCCGCTTGCGACGCGAGTGCCGCGAAAGGCAGGGTGCGCCCCCACCGCGTGCGGGGGACCGTCAACGCCGTGACGAAGAAGCCGAGGTAAGCGAGTGCGGCGCCGACGAGATACGGTCGCATGGGCGGATGGGGGACACGCAGGGCGGCGACCGCCGCCACCAGGCACAGAAAGGCGAAGGCCCCCAGGAGGCGCGCCAGGAAGCGCCCATTGAGATCGGGCAGGGCGCGTCCGACAAAGAGGGCGAGCGCGGGAAAGGCCGGCAACATGTAATAAGAGGACGAGGTCTTGGACAGTGTGAAGAAGAGGAGATAGGTCCCCGCCCAGGTGAGCAGGAAGCGATCCAGGCGGTCGAAGGGGCGCCGACGGATCAATGCCGCAAGCAGAAACGGCGTCCAGGGGAACACGCCAAGCACGAGATGTTCGAGATTGTAATAGATCGGCGGCCGCCGGTAGTCCATGGGTTTGAGGGTCCCGAGATAGCGGTCGAAGTGTTCCTGGACGATGTAGCGGTCGATGAATCCAGGGACGTGGAGCGCCATCCAGATGTGCCAGGGCAGCGCGATGACAAGGAACACGACCCAAGCGGCCAGAAACGGGCGCCAGGGGATGGTGCGACGCTCCCATGCGAGAAAGATGATCACGATGAAGCCGGGGAGCACGATCCCGATGAGCCCTTTAGTCAGGCACGCAAGGGCCGCTGCCCCAGCTGCCAGCGTCAGACGCGAAGATCGTTCCGGCCGTTCCATGTAGGCGTAGAAGGCCAGCACGGTGACGGTGTGGAAGAACGTGAACGTCATGTCGAACATGGCCAGCTGCGACATCATATAAAAGCCGATCGACGAACCGAGGATCACTGCGGGCCACGGGGGCTCCGGCAGTCGGTCCTTGGAGAAGCGCATCACGACAAGCAGGGTCCCAAGCGCGGCCAGGGCCGAGGGCAGTCGTGCCGCGAATTTGCCGATCCCGAAGATCTTGTACGAGAGCATCACAAGCCAGTAGAAGATGGGCGGCTTCTCGAGGTAGGGCATGCCATCCAGGCGTGGCATCAGGGGGTTGTGGGTAAGCATCTCGCGCGCCGCCTCGGCGTAGAGGCCCTCGTTCAGATTGAGGAGGGGTCGTAAAGCGAGCGGCACAAGAGTCAGGGCGAGGATGGCAAGGATCAGGATGGCGGACCATCGACTGCGCGTAGGAAACAAAGACATCGCGCCATGGTAGCAAACGCGTTTGCGACGCGTAAGGCTTGCATTTGTTTGGAAGTGGGACCTTGCCGGGGTCGCGTCGATACGCGCCTTGGACCGTGCGTGCATCGAGGCCGGACACGATACGGGTGGCGCACGAGAATGCCTGCGGGCCACGGGCGTGGTCCGCAGGCGGAGTGCTGGCGTCCCTAGGAGGCGGTCGCGAGCCGCGCCGTGATGCGGGCCACGTGGTCGCCTTGGAAGCGCGCTATGCTGAGCTCGGCTGCGCTCGGCATGCGGCTTCCGTCGCCGCTGGCCATGGTGCCCGCCCCGTAGGGGCTGCCGCCTATGACCTCATCGAGCCGTGTGAGATCTGGACAGGAGTAGGGGACGCCGACGATGACCATGCCGTGATGCAAGAGTGTGGTATGGAAGCCGGTGATGGTCGTTTCCTGGCCGCCGTGCTGGGTGGCGGTGCTGACGAACACGCTGCCCACCTTGCCGATGAGTTTGCCGGCACTCCAGAGGGCGCCCGTACGGTCGAGGAAGTTGCGCATCTGTGCGCACATGCTGCCGAAGCGGGTGGGCGTCCCGAAGATAATGGCGTCGTAATGCTCAAGTTCCGAGGGCTCGGCGATGGGGGCCGTTTGGGCGGTTTTGGCGTGCATGGCGGCCAGGGTTTCCGCCGGCATGAGCTCAGGGACGCGCTTTATGTCCACCGTCGTGCCGGCCACGCCGCGGGCGCCTTCGGCGACCGCCTCGGCCATCTGTTCCGTATGCCCCCATGTGCTGTAGTACAAGACCAAAATGCGGCTCATGCAAACCTCCTGGTTGGAAACGCGTTATGATGGCGCTATATAATCCTGTCTGGTTATGTTTTGGAAGTAGGTATTTTAAAGTAACCATGGATACGCCTTCATCCTGTCCGGTCGATGCTGTCCTAAAGCTCCTCGCGGGGCCGTGGACGACGCACGTGCTGTGGGCCCTGCAGACGCACGGCCGCCTGCGCTATGGCGTCCTCAAGCGCGCCATCCCCGGCGTGTCGAGCCGCTTACTGACGGAGCGTTTGCGACGGCTCACCGCCGCGGGTTTCGTCGAGCGCGAGGTGATTCCGACCGTACCGCCCCAAGTGTCGTATGCGCTGTCCGCGCGCGGCCACCGTCTGGGCGAGGTCTTGGCCCAGCTCCAGCCCATTGTGCGCGCCTGGGAGGAGGAGGGGACGGGTCCGGGGGTGGCGCGCGGAGGGGATCGGTGACGGCCCTTCGCGGCCACCCGCAGGGGGCGCTGTGAGCCTGCCGGTGGCCCTGATCGCAGGGCTTTGCGCAGGTTTGGTGGCAGGCCTAGTGCTCTGGTGGATCGAGCGGCGGCGGGTGATGGACGCGCTGGCCAGTGCCGAGGATGCGCGCCGGACCCTGACGGTTCGTGACGGAGAGCTCGCCGCCTTGCAACTGCAATACGTGAAGCTCGAGGAGCGAGCGCGTTACGAGGAAAAGGCCCAGGGCGAACGGCTTGCGAGTCTGCGCGACGCGCAGAAAGCCGTGGGGGACCTCTTTAAGGGTCTGTCGCAGGAGGCTCTGCAGCGGAATAACGAGCTTTTTTTGAATCTCGCTCAGGAACGTTTCGCGAACCTGGCGCAGGGTGCGAGCGCGGATCTGCGTGCGCGCGAACAGGCGATCTCGCACCTCGTGGGGCCGGTGGTGGAGCGTTTGAATCGCGTCGATGGGCTGCTCGCACAACTGGAAGTCAAGCGCGAAAGCGCTTATCAATCCTTGACCGATCAGGTAAAGGCCTTGATCGAAAGCCACCTGCCGAAGCTCCATCGCGAGACCGCCAACCTCGTGAAGGCCTTGCGGGAGCCGGCGGCGCGCGGCCGCTGGGGTGAACTACAGTTGCGGCGCGTGGTGGAGATGGCCGGGATGCTCGATCATTGCGACTTCGTGGAGCAGGCGCAGCGCATCGGTGATGAGGGGCGGATCCTGCGGCCGGATCTGGTCGTGAAATTGCCGGGCGGCCGTCATGTGGTCGTAGACGCGAAAACCCCGGTCGATGCCTATTTGAACGCCGTCGAGGCGGAAGATGAGCCGGCGCGCGCCTTGTCGCTGAAGCGTCACGCCGCTCAGGTCCGCGCCCATCTGGGGCAGCTTGCAAAAAAGTCCTACTGGGAACAGTTCCCGCGGGCCCCGGAGTTCGTGGTCATGTTCGTGCCGGGCGAGGTCTTCTTCAGCGCCGCCTTGCGGGAGGACCCGACCCTGATCGAGACCGGCGTTGATCAGAAGGTGATCCCAGCCAGCCCCACCACCCTGATCGCACTGCTCCGCGCCGTGTCCTATGGGTGGCAGCAGGATGCCATTGCCCGCAATGCCGAAGAGATCGCGGCCTTGGGCAAGGAGCTCTATAAGCGCCTCGCACTGTTGGGCCGCGGCTGGGCGGAGACCGGCGCGAAGCTCGCCTCCGCGGTGCAGTCTTACAACAAGACCGTGGGTACGCTTGAGGGCCGGGTATTACCGCAGGCCCGACGGTTCCGCGACTTGCGCGCGGGTGACGAGGACGAGATACCCCCGCTCGAGGCCTTGCCGGAAGAGCCCCGCCCCTTGTCGTCCCCTGAGCTTGGTGGTCCGAATTCTGAAGACTGAAGGCCGGTGGCGCCTGTGCCGGCGATCGATCGGGTGGCCGCCTACGGGGGGTGGATGACGCGCGCGGGTCTTTCCGGTAGCATGACCCGCTTTGTGTGCGCACATTCTTAAAGACCCTTTCCCGGCAGGACTCTCGTGCTTTCAACCGCTCAGCTCACCATGCAGTTTGGGGCCACGCCCCTTTTTGAGAACGTTACCGTCAAGTTCGGTTCCGGGCATCGCTATGGCCTCATCGGGGCCAACGGCTCCGGCAAGTCGACCTTTATGAAGATCCTGGGCCGCGACATCGAGCCCACCTCCGGGGTCGTTTTGTGGGAGGCCGACAAGCGTGTCGGCAAGCTCCGCCAGGACCAGTTCGCCTTCGAGTCCCATACGGTCTTGGATACCGTCA
>JAKAXK010000090.1 GCA_021827145.1 Pseudomonadota bacterium | reverse complement strand
ATATCGTGTTTGTCACCAAATACCGGCGTAAAACGCTGACGCCGGAGTTGCTGGATTACTTGCGCGAGGCCTTTACGGAAATCCTGGAGGACTGGCGTTGCACCCTGTCGGAGTTCGGCGGGGAAGCCGATCACGTGCATCTATTGGTGGAGATCCACCCAGCACTCAACATCTCCACGCTGATCAACAATCTGAAAACCGCCAGCTCCAGACGTGCAAGGAACCGGTTTACTGAGCACTTGAAGCCGTTTTACGGGAAACCGCATTTTTGGCATCGGGCTTACTATGTGGGCAGTGTCGGTGGCGCCACGTTGGAGACCGTGCGTCGTTATGTGGAAAGTCAGGGGACCAAGGAAAAGCCTCGTAAGGCTGACGCCCGCAAGGCAAAACGCCCCGCTTGATAGGCCATGCCCCCACACAAAGAGGGCATTGCGGGCCGTGGACAACCCCCTTTGCGTGGGGGCACGGCCCGTTGTCCACGGCCCACAATGCCCCTCCTGACCTACGGCCCAGGAAGGGGAATGCGCGGGCGAATGTTCAACACGGCCTTCTCCGGCCCCCGCCTGACCCATTCGACGGGCCAGACGATCGCCCAGGCGGCTGGCAGCACTGTCGGGGATGAAGCCGCCGTCGATAGGCGCGCCCAGGAGACCCCACAACCCACAGCAGTGCTAGCCGAACCGCCCCTCACGCAGATCCTGCACGGCCGCAGCGATCTCCTCACGGGTATTCATCACAAAAGGACCGTATTGCACGATGGGTTCATGGAGGGGTCGGCCCGCCACGAGCAATACCCGCGCTTGCGTCTGAGCGGTCACGACCACGCCGTCGGCCGAGGGGTCATCAGTGAGCACCGCCAGGCTTCGCGGGGTGAGTGCCCCATCACCGATGGATGCCCTCCCCTCGTACAGCACGGCAAAGGCATGATGTCCGGGTTCGATGGCTTGCTGCCAGCTTTGACCCGCCGGGATGTGCAGGTCCAGGACGAGGGGCGCGGTCGCGGGGCGCTGTACGGCCCCCACCACCCCATGAGATTCCCCGGCAAGCACGATGGCCGTGGCGCCGTCTGGGCGCGCGATCCGCGGCAGATCCGTGGCCCCGAAATCCCGGTACCAGGGCTCGCACATCTTGTCGTGGGCCGGCAAGTTCAGCCACAGCTGAAAGCCCATCATGCGCCCGGCCTCCTGCTCAGGCATCTCCGAATGCACGACTCCGCGACCGGCAATCATCCACTGCATCCCGCCTGTCTCGAGCAGACCCTCGTGGCCGGCGTTGTCGCGATGGCGCATGCGCCCTTCGAGCATGTAGGTGATCGTCTCGAAGCCTCGATGCGGGTGATCGGGAAAGCCCGCGATATAGTCGGCGACCTGATCACTGCCGAAGAAGTCCAGCATCAAGAAGGGGTCGAGGCGCCCCTGAAGCTCTTGTGACAAAAGCCGCGTCAAGTGGACGCCGGCACCATCGCGCGTGGCCTCCCCCGCATAGGAGCGCTCAATACTGCGCGAACACTGAACCTTGACCATTTTTCCTTCGTTCATATGTCAGATCCTCTCTTTCTGCGCGGCCGCGGCGCGCCGAGCCCGTAGCTGCTTGGTCCGCACCTCTTTCCGCAATGGTACGCGCCCCGGGCGCCCGATCGCCATCCCCACGCCTTACAAGGCCCCAAGGAAACGTGTCTTGGCGGCAAGCCTGAGGCATTAAGAAAGGTCTCTCACGCCACGCGCGCCTGATACTCGGCGCGCCGGCCCAAGATGGAAGAACCGCGCCAACCCCTCAAGCGGGACGTCGATACCCGAGCGCGCTTTTTACGACCAGTCGATGAAGGGAGCGTTCGCGGTTGTAGCGCACCACCTCACGCAAGGGCACCCATCGGAGTTCATACGACTCCTCATTCCCGACCAAAGGCAAGGTATCGTCTATCTCGACGATGAAACGGATATCCAGATGCTCGTGTTCAGGTTCGTGGCGCATGGCCGGAATTCTGTGGATATCGATATCGAAGACGTGGGGGCTGAGAGGCCGGATAGCGGCGCTTGGGATCCCCGTCTCCTCACTGCACTCCTTGACCGCCACGCGCCGCACGTCCTCATCGTTATCCGCGTGGCCGCCGGGCTGAAACCATTGATCGAGCTTGCGATGCAGTACGAGCAAGGTGGCATCGCGCCGCGGATTCAAGACCCAGGACGAAGCCGTCACATGCAGACCCTCGGCCTCGCGATCGAAACAGCGCGGCGACTCCCGAAGCAGCCGGCAGGCCCGTCTCGCATAGGCGCCCTCTTCGGGAAAGCGGCTACGGTAACGACACAGGACGTCTTGCAACTCGCGGCGGTCCATGCGTCAGGTCCAGGAGGGGTTCTGGACCGCGTGGACGGCGGCTGCCGCCGCCTCGTCGATATCCGCCTCGCGCCCGGCGATGATCATGCGCCCATAGGCGCCCACCGCGCGTACGTCGACCAGGGTAATGTTCGCCGCCTTCTCCGCCTGGTTGGCGGCATAGATGATGTACCCCGCGGGCTCGGTCTCCAGGATGAACATGCTCTGTTCGGGGAGGATCATGGAGCCACGCCGGTTCTGCCGATTGATGAGCACGGTATGGTCCGGCATCATGCCGCGTATGATCTCCCGCCAGGTGATCCGGCAGGCCCTGCGATCCTCCTGTCCCGCGCCCAGGCGCGACAAAACCGCCTGTCCCGCGTCGCGGACGTCACTCTGATCGCGATGATGGATGACCATGGCCCCGAACTCGCGCTCGATCACGAGCTGCGAGAGATGCACCCTCGTCGCCTTCAAGGCGATGTCCGTGAGCCTATGCACCGCCATGCCTGGCGACACCTCCACCCACAGCGCCGCATCCCCCGGCACGGGCAGGAAGCCCTGCGAGACGCTGCCAATATAGGCGGCGAGCTGCGGCTGAAGCGAGTCGATGTACACATAGGTGCGAAGCTGGATCATAGGCCACACAAACCATCACACAATATTAACAGATACCGATGTTCCGGGAGATCGCGGCTCCGCGGGTCGCGCGTCTTGCGGACGCGCAGCCTTGTGAGCAGGCCGCTCAGAAAAAGGTCCCGACTGCGGCGTCGAGGGCATCACGCATGTCCGGGTCATCGGTCATCGGCCGCACCAAGGCGACGCTACAGGCCGCAAGCGGATCGACGCCCTTTTTCATCAAGGACCCCGCGTAGATCAACATGCGCGTGGACAGCCCTTCATCGAGCCCGTGACCCTTCAGGTTCCGCGACCGCTCAGCCACCGACACGAGCTTGCCCGCCACATCGGTCGATACCCCAGATTCGTGGGCCACAATCTCGATCTCGATGTCGCGATCGGGGTAATTGAAATCCAAGGCCCCGAAACGCTGCTTGGTCGACTGTTTCAAATCCTTCATCGCCGCCTGGTAGCCCGGGTTGTAGGAAATGACCAGCTGAAAATCGGCATGCGCGTGGACCAGCTCGCCCTTCTTGTCCAAAGGCAGGTTGCGCCTATGGTCCGTGAGCGGATGGATAACCACGGTCGTATCCTGCCGCGCCTCCACAACCTCATCCAGATAGCAGATAGCGCCCATGCGCGCGGCCGCCGTGAGCGGGCCGTCCTGCCATTTAGTGCCATCCTTGTCGAGCAGAAATCGCCCCACGAGGTCCGAGGCGGTCATATCCTCGTTACACGCGACCGTCACGAGCGGTCGCTTGAGCCGCCAGGCCATATATTCGATAAAGCGCGACTTGCCACAACCGGTGGGACCCTTCACCATCATGGGCAGACGCGCGTCATAGGCGGCCTCGAAGAGCGCGACCTCGTCGCCGACCTCCTTGTAATACGGCTCTTTCTCGATGCGATATTGCTGTTCCAGATCGGACATGGGAGACCCCTTAAGTTGAATCAGAGACGCGCGGCCGTCAGCTCTTGAACTTCACGAGACGACTGACCTGAATATCGGAGACGAACACGACCCCCGTATGCTGCTCGAAGAAGGGTGCGAACCCTTCGAGAATGGGCGCCACCAACTCTTCACCCACCGCGGCTATGATCATGATGAGCGCATCGTCTTCGTTGAACATGACATGGCCTTCGTACATGCCGTGACTGCCCTTGCCTGACAGGTTGCCAACGATGGTGTAACCCTTCAAGCCCGCACGATCCAAGAGATCGGTGGCAAATTCTTTGTGGACCCCTTCGAGGATGATTTCGAGTTTCTTCAAAGGACTGAGATTCAAGGATTTCATGATGAAGCCTCCAAGGCCGGGTTCGTGGACGGCGCCTGCATGCTGCGCACCGAGCGCGGGTGGACGGTGAACGCCCCGTCATCCAAGACATGCACCCGATAGTCATCCTCGGGATCGAGGACCAAAAGCCGCACCCAGCCGCCCTTGATGAGGGCCTGTACCTTCGCGATACGCCCCACCGTTCGTTGGGCAAACTCCAGGGGCGCCTCCACCAGGGCAATGAGCCGCAGCGGCTCGTGATACGGTTGACCGTCCTTGAGCACGGTCTGGGTCGGCAGACCCGTGCGCAGGTCGCTTTGATTGCCGGTCATGACCGCGAAACGTCCGGCCACGTTATGGTAGACCTTGCTGCCACTCCCGTAACTTTCGGTGTCGACGACCGAGAAGTAGTGTTCCAGATTGATCCACTCCCCCACGACCAAGGGACCTGTGAGAATATTCTCCAGAAGACGGCCACGGGGATCGAGGCGATAGTCATAGGACTGCAGGAAGGAGCGGCCCTCCAGATTGACCCCCTCGGTAAGGCTGCGCCGACCGACAATGGCATAGAGATTGCGCGCAAGCCCCCACTCCGGGCGCACCTGCGACCAATCGTGGGCTTGACGCTGCGCGAGCGCCGCTGCCGTAAAGGGATCCGCCGCCAACCGCGACCCAGTCCCGAGATGCGGCATGCGCTCGGCAGCACAGCGGCGGCTTGCGGCGTTCAGGCCGCTGCGCAACCGCTCCAGATAGAGGAGATGGCGCGCCGGCACCAGATCGAGGTCGTGGAGCTCGATCTCATCGGTGGTCGTGTTATGGATGGCGGGCACAAACCACGTATCCTCGGGAATCACGATACCGCGCTCGCGCAAGCGACGGCGAACCTCCGGCTTATTGGCCATGGTCGCCAGGGCGCGGGCATTGGGCAGCCCCTTGCCGCCGCCACAGGCACCGCAATCCAGCGCCGATTCGTAGGGGTTGTTCTCGCTCTGGCTCATATGGGCGATCAACAGCACGAAGCGTGAAAGATTGCGGTCGAGACCTATCGACAGCAGGGCCTGGGTCACATAGCGCACCTGCTCTTCGATACTAAAGCCGATGCGCCCCAGGCGCCCCCTTTGCAGGCTCGTCACCGCGCGATCGATCCGGTAGATACCGCGCAGCTTTTCCAAAAAGTCGCGCTCCGCGGCATCCGTCATACCCAGCCGCCGAGCGAGCGTGCTGGGCCCTTTCTCGTGGCCTAGGGCCACCTCCCGCAAATTCCGCACATCATCGTCGGTGACCGTATCGCGCGGGATGCGCAACTCGCGCGCCAGCGCCCGCACGATCATGGCGCGCTGCACGGCGCGGATGATGGAATCGGCCTGCTCGGGACTGAGCTTATCGAGCAAGAGCCGCGTGACAGGCCGATCGGCGTGCAGCCGCGCCCGCCACCGATGGTAACCCAAGGGGGCAAGCGTGCGCCCGACCAAACCGAGACTAAAGAGCAAGCCCACCGCCTCGACCGCCACGAACGGCGAAAGCACCGAGGCCTTGAGCTCGTGCAGGACGTGCTGCAGGGCATCATAGAGAGGCTCTTCCTCCAGATCCAATCCCGCCGGTATCTCGAGAACCAGATTCTTTGGGGTCTGCACTGCAGGACAGAGATGCGCCTCGCTGCCCTTACCATACGCCAGATAGCCAAGCGGTATGCCAAAGAACCCGGCGATACCGAAGGTCTGGTAGTCTCCCAGGGCCTCCAAGTGACGGCGCATGGGCTCCGAGCGCACATCGATACAAAACAAGGCCTGCGCGAACGGGCGGCGATCACTACGCTCCTCGGTCACAGGCCTCTGGATTTTGCCGACGAGCTCGTTAATGTAGTGTGACTCCATGGCCTGCAGCCACATATAGCCCTCGGTGTCCTCCCAATCCCGCAACACCGCGAGCAGCCCATCGAGCTGCGCGGGATCAAGAGACTCGAGCGTCGCTTGCGCGGAACCGCCGACGCCTTCGGCCAGGGCGCGCAGCGCCGCGGCGGCGCGCCCATTCTCCCATTGAATCCGCGCGGCGACATAAGTCTTGGCCATGCGCGCGATCTGCGCCGGGCGCCCGCGCGCCAGGACATCATCGATCTCGTGCGCCCAGGCGGGTAGCACCGACCCGCCGTGAAGCTCGTGGCGCAGGTAGGCCTGTCGGGGTTCGCCATTGAGCAGCGCGGTGACCTCGGAGGCGGAGGCTGGCGTACCATGGTGGCGGCTTCCTTCCTGAAGGAGCGCGAAGCCGAGCACCATGCGCACCGCGAGGAAGTCGACAAGGTCGGCTGGATAGCGCTGTGCCCAATAATAATGCTGGGCGCTCATGCGATAACGAATAAAACCGGCCCACCCATGCATGCACGTAAGCTCGTGCGTGATATAGCCCTGCCAGGCCTCCTCGGGGACCTCCAGACGCCGCAGGATAGAGGCAATCATGCCTTCCGCCGTCTCCTCCTGGGCCAGCACTTGGCGAAGATGCAAGCCACGCAGCAGAAAACGCGCGTTACGGCGCGCAAGCTCCTTCCAGGCCTGATAGAACCCCGCCTCGCGGCCGGGCGCCTGCCAGGCCGACTGCCCCTCGTCAAAAAAATCAAGACAGCTCTTTGCGAGCAGATCATCCAGGGTGGGCCCGATGGTCGTGCCAAAAAGCGCGTCCACATGCCTATAGACCGGCGACTCCGGCGAATGGTGACGCGCGAGGAGGGCCCGCAACGACGGATCGACGTCCCCATCGGGTATCGCGACCGGCTCACCTCTCAGGACGGCGGCCAGCCCCGCGCCATGGACCCAATCGCCATTCTCCAGGGTCCTCGACGTCTCGCAGGCGGTCGCCATATGCCAGAGCCAGGCCTCGAGATCGAGCCCCCGGGTGCTATCCGTCCGGGAGGCAAGGAAGTCCCTTATCCGCCGGCGCAAATGCCCGTCATCGACCTTACCCTCGCGGCGATAGCGTTGGTATTGCGCACGCTCCAAATAGCCACGGGCGTGAAACAAGCGCCCACCCTCGGCCACCGCTTCGGCGAAAGGCCTGCCCTCCAGACCATACAGCGGATTGTGGTGGATAAAGGTGCGCATGGGCCAAAACCGCGGTATCGGCTCGCTCGCGACATACACCATGGCACGCACCTTCAGACGGTCGCCAAGCGTCAGCGTCATAGTGCCCCCCCGTTGGCCACAAAGCTCAAAGCCACGCTGGCCACAAACACGAGCGCGATCACCGCAACCCCGGCGCCGCTGATGTCAGCGACCTTCTCACCGCGGTAGTCCCCAAAGAGCAGATCCTGGAAAAGCCGCCCGGCGGCCCATCCCCACAGGAAGAGGAGCGGCAACCAAAAAGGGAGCCACGCCACGGGGATCGCCCCAAGCCCCTTCCAAAGCGCGAAAAACGGCGAGAACACGGGCGTCGCGGTCAAGGCGAGGATCGCAAGCACGAGGCTTGCCGTCAGGCGCGGCATCACCGCCACCAGGCCACCCTGCAGGCCTATATAGGCGCCCCCCATGCGTCGCACCAACACCCCCGCCAGCACCAAGGCCACCGCCGCCGGCAGGCCCCAACCCAGCGCCATCACGCGTAACGCCCCAAATGGCGTCCCTGCCAACCAGGCGAGCCATATCGTCGCAAGACCCGAACTCAGAACCAGTCGCGTCCAGATACCGAGGTCACGGGCACTCAAGGCGCGTACGGCATAAAGCAAAGCGGATAGTGTCGCCACGACCATCCCTCCGTCCCGCGCCGCGTGCGGCCAAGCCGCGGCCGCCGGGGCCAACCGCAAGAGCGCAAGCCCGAGCTGCGGCAACACCAACGCCGCCACCCCTTGCGCGGCACCGATCGGGAGGCGCGCCACCGCGCGATTGAAGAGCCAACTTGCCGGGAAGAGCGGCAAGAGCGCCGCGGCCAGCACACACCACATCAGGTCCATGTCAGCACCACCTCAGCCAGACATTCAGGCGCCGGGATGTGTGCACGACGATCTGGCCCAGCCGCTCGTAGATATCGGCCACGTAGAGCTCGCGCGACAAAAGCGCATAAAGACCTAAATAGACGCCGCGCCAGCGGCCGCCGAGATCGCGCCCCAGCTCGAACGAGTCTGCGAAAAACGTGAGGGCCCAACCGCCGACGAACATCGCCGCTAAAAAGAGCACAAGCGCATCGAACGACAGCCGGTGGATGCTCGCCGCGCGGTAGAGCCCCAACGTGATTTTATCGTCGGGATATAGAAACTCGCCAAAGTAATGGCTGATCAGCGTATACCCGACCACGATGACGACAAACGAGGCCAGGATGCCAAGCATGAGCCGCCAAGGGTCCTGCTGCGACATCTTATGGGCCGCAAACAAGGCCTGCGCCCCTGTGACCCAGCCAAAGAACAGCAACACCACAACCCCTTGCTCGAAAAAGAGATGCTCGGCAACAAAGAAATGCGAAAGACTCAAGACCACGATGGGCACGAGTACGGTGAGGCTCGCCGCCACCAACAAAGGCAGGCGCGAGGGTTTCGCGGGGCGGCGTTCGACCACCGAGGTATAAATCGGATCGGGGGGGACGCCGTCGTGCGCCCGCGCGTCGCCTATGACGTCGCCTGCCCCAAGAAACAGCGATGCCTTGAAAAAGCCGTGGGCGATGAGATGGAACACCGCCAGGGAAAAGGCCCCGAGCCCGCACTCCATGACCATGAAACCCATCTGGCCCATGGTCGAGTAACCGAGCGAACGCTTGATGTCGTTTTGCATGAGCATGAGCCCCGACCCTATGAGCGCGGTCGTAAGACCCACCCAGATCGG
>JAKAXK010000089.1 GCA_021827145.1 Pseudomonadota bacterium | reverse complement strand
GCCCAACCGGCGGCATTCGTGTTTTGCCTGGCAAAGGTGATGAGTGCCACCGACGTGCATCCCGCCTCTTGTGAGAGGCGTTTACACTCCGTCGCGCGTAACGAGAGGATTCTCGTGGGGATTTGTTGAGCCGCGCCTCGTGGTCGGCGCCCCTCTCGCCCGCGTCGCCTGATCGCTGAGCGTCTCGGGCCTCAGGCGCCCGGGGCATGTACGAGGGTACCGGGGAAGCCCGCGTTCTTGACGGCCTTCAAGAACACGGCCGGGCCGGTGCGGCCGGGGATGTATTTTACCGTAACCTCTTGCGTCGCTTCATCAACGCCTACGCCAGTCACGCCCGGCAGACGCACGAGCGACATATAGACGGTGGTAGCGCAGGAATGATTGCTACAGGTCATGCCAGGGATGTGCAGGACCGCCTGCGAAAACCGCAGAGCCATCGCCCGCAATGATCCTGGAGCGCCCGCTGCGGCCACGGCCGGGACAGCCATCGCGAGCGAGGCCAGGACTGCGGCAAAAGCAAGGGGGCGCGTAAGATTCTTCACGGCGGTTCTCCTTCAAGGTGTCGTGGGAATGGAGGGCATGATCAAGACCGGGAGCACATAGGGCGCAAGCAGGGCGCCCGCCACCAGGACGGTGCCGACCCAAAGCCACAAGGCACTGCCCGCCAACGGGGCCCGGCAATCGCAAACCGCCCGCCGCTTGGCCCACCCATGGCGGATATGCGCGACACCGAGCAGTCCCACGGACAGCGCGATCAGCCACGGCCGTAACGGGTCCAGGCCCGCGAGCCCCGCGACCCATGCCCCACCGACGCCGGCCGCGACCAGCACAAGCGGCCCGACACAACAGAGTGAGGCCAGCAAGCCCGTGACGACCGCAGCCCACAGCCCCACGAGACTCATCCCGCCCGCACGCGTCTCCATCCCCTTGTCCCTGTCGACCACCCATACCCCCAGGAACGGCGAGTCTATATCCCGTACCTATGTACGGTGTCAAGCCCTAGGCGACGCGCCGCGGACCACCTCGGGGCTTGCCTGTGCCGCGCCAAAAAGGCTATACAGGCAAGGAACATTTAGACGCGAGCGCCCTCTACTAGGGTATGAAAGCAAAGCGCCGGGTGATCAGGACCATGCCCACACGACGAGAGAGACAATGCCCACCGCGAACGATCATGCCCTGAAAATCGAAGACTACGCCCTCATAGGCAACACCATTACGGGGGCCCTGGTCGGCAACAACGGCTCGATCGACTGGTTCTGCGCACCGCGCGTCGATTCCGCGGCGTGCTTCGCCGCACTCCTCGGCGACCGGGAAAATGGACATTGGCAAATCGCGCCGGCAGGTAGCAATAGCCGCGCGGTGCGTCGCCGCTACCGCCCTGACACCTTGATCCTCGAGACTGAATTCGAGACCCCGGGGGGCTGCGCGCGCGTTACGGATTTCATGGTCATGAATGGCCGCGATTCCGAGGAACGCTGCCACCTCGTGCGTATCGTCGAAGGGGTGCGCGGCACGATCGACATGGAGATGGAACTCCTCATTCGCTTCTATTACGGATCCACGGTCCCCTGGGTGCGGCGCGTGCACGACACGCTGCTCGCGGTCGCGGGCCCCGACAGTTTGTACCTGACCGCCACGGTCCCCGTCCATGGCAAGCATCAGACCACGGTCGCCCACTTCACGCTCGCAGAGGGTCAAAGGGAGGTCTTTCAGCTCAGCTACCAACCGACGCATCACGCCGCCTTTGCGCCGCCCGAGCCGTTCGCCGCGCTCGCCCACACCGAGGCTTGGTGGCGCACCTGGACCGCGCAAGGCCATTACGAGGGCCCCTGGCGAGACATAGTCAGACGATCCCTCATTACCCTGAAGGCCCTGGCCTGCCGCTCCACGGGGGCGATCGCGGCCGCCCTCACGACCTCCCTTCCCGAACAACTGGGAGGTACGCGCAACTGGGATTACCGATATTGCTGGTTGCGTGACGCAACCTTTACCCTCTGGTCCCTGCTCACCACGGGCTACACCGAGGAGGCCACCGCCTGGCGTGAGTGGCTCCTGCGCGCAGTCGCCGGCAACCCTGCGGACCTCCAGATCGTCTACGGCGTGGCGGGCGAGCGTTGGATCGGGGAACGCGAGATCCCTTGGCTGCGTGGCTATGAAGGCGCGGCCCCCGTGCGCGTCGGCAACGCAGCTGCGGATCAGTTCCAGATCGATGTCTATGGCGAGCTCATGGATTCCTTGCATCTGGCGCGTAGCGTGGGCCTCCATCCACAAGCGCACGTCTGGGACATCCAATGCGCCGTCATGACGTTTCTCGAGACCCATTGGCATCTCCCCGACGACGGCATCTGGGAGGTCCGCGGCGGTCGACGGCACTTCACCCATTCCAAGGTCATGGCCTGGGTAGCCTTTGATCGTGCCGTGAAGGACGCGACACGTTATGGCCTGAAGGGGCCCGTGGCGCGCTGGGAGCAGATCCGCGACAGTATCCACGAGGATGTGTGTGCACACGGTTTCAATGCCGCGAAGAACAGCTTCACGCAGTATTACGGGGGCGAGACGGTCGATGCGAGCCTGCTCATGATGGCGCTCGTGGGCTTTCTTCCGGCCACCGACCCCCGCATCGTTGGCACGGTCCGAGCCATAGAGACCGATCTCATGGAGGACGGTTTGGTGCTGCGCTACCGCACGGAGGGAGCGCACGATGGACTCTCGCCCGGTGAGGGCGTATTCCTACCCTGCTCCTTTTGGTTGGTCGATAACCTGACTTTGCAGGGGCGCCGCGACGAGGCTGAATCGCTCTTTGCTCGACTCGTAGCCCTCTGCAACGACGTGGGCCTACTTTCAGAAGAGTATGACCCCGGGACCCGGCGGCTCGTCGGCAACTTCCCACAGGCCTTCACCCATGTGGCGCTCGTGAATTCCGCGCGCAACCTCGCGGGCGACGGTCCCGCGGCGCGCCGTTCCGACAACCACGCGCAACCTCAGGAGACGGCGACGCGCCGATAGACACAGGTCAGCCAAAACAGGGTGTGGTTCGTGAAGACCCGCTCAAAGCCGGCCTCACGCATCCATTGATCAATGAGGGCCGGGTCATGGATGTAGGGTCGATAAGTGCTGCGCACGATCCGAAAGAGGCCGGCCCCGAGGCGCGATGCCACGCGGCTCACGATGTGGCGGCGAGGAAGGGTCAGGGCGCAGCTCTCTCGGGTGCGGCCTATGGTCGCCGCGAGCAGTCCCGCGGCGTCGGGATAACAGCAGATCACTTTGTCGAGTACAGTGATGTCGGCCACCGCGAGGTCTGGGGCCATCAAGCAAAAATCCCCGCCCACATAGCGGGTGCGCCCCGCGAGGCCCTGACGCCCCGCCAGGCCCCGCGCCTCGCTCAGCATGGCCTCGGAGAGGTCGACGCCCACCGCCGTAGCCGCCCCCCTCAAGAGCAGGTATTGATGGAGATAGCCGACCCCGCATCCGACTTCGAGGAGCGTGCGGCCGTCGAGGCCCGCGGCAAGTAGACCTGCGACCAACTGCTTTTGCGTCGCCTCAAGGCCGCGGCGCTCATAGCGACGGACATAGCGGCGCGAGAAATGGGAAAAACAGCGGCCGATTCCGCATGACGTATCACCACAACATCCTGTCATAAGCCCCTCCTGTATACGAAGGATCCCTGGGGTCGGCGCGCGCCCTGCCGTCTGGCACCACGCCTCCGAAGACCAGAGCTCGCGCGCCCCAATCACGGCCCCAATAGCATCTGCGCGCCGACTACGATCAAGAGTACTCCAAAAACACGCCTCAATTGCACGACCGGCAGCTTATGGGCGAGATGCACGCCCACAGGCACGACCACCATGGCCACGGTCGTAAGCCCCACCAGGGCCGGCAGATAGATATAGCCGAGAGTCCCCGGAGGGAGGTCCGCCCTATGGAGACCCGAGAGCGCGAAACCCGTGGCGCCAAAGAGCGCGATCGGGAACCCGAGCGTGGCGGAGACGGCGATCGCGCGGCGCATTTCAATATTGCAGGCAGTCAAGAATGGGACGGTCAGGCTGCCACCCCCTATGCCCAGAATCGCCGACAAAGCCCCTATGCCAAGCCCCACACCGAAGAGCGCTGGGCGTCCTGGCAGCCGCCAGTTCGCGGGCGGCTGCCAGCGTGTCAGGAGCTGGAGCCCCACGAGCCCCAGAAACACCCCGAAGATCTCCTTCAAGACGAGCCCCGGCAGGAAGCCCGCGACATAGCCGCTCACCAAACTCCCAACGAGGGTCGCGGCCCCGAGTGGCAACGCCACCCCCCAATCGATGGCGCGGCGCTTCTGTTGGGCACGAATCGCGGCAAGCGACGTAAAAAGGATGTTCGCAAGGGACGTGCCGATCGCAAGCTTCATAGCCAGACCGGGCGACAGATGCTGATGCGCGAAGGCAAACACCAGGGCCGGCACAATGACGCTGCCGCCCCCGATCCCAAGCATGCCGGCCAGCAGTCCCGTCAGGAGCCCCAGCCCCATATAAACCAGAATCGAAGTCATCACAGCGTCGCGTCCATGAACACCCGCATAGAAAGTCTCATACCATGCCGATCGCGGCGGCAGCAACGACAAGGTGGCCAGATCCATCGCAGAAGCGACGTCAGTCCAACACGATCGCCTGACCGTCGCTGCGTGGATCGGCCCCGCCGGACACCCGGCCACGGACATCACGCATCACGACACCGGCGTGGCCCAGGGTCTCATCGAACGAGGCGAGCCGCGATACGCGGTGGCCGCGGCGCTCGAGTTCCCGGAACACCGCATCAGGAAAGCGTGCCTCGACCTTCAGGCCATCCGAGGGATCCCCCCAGGTGCGCCCCAGAAGCCAGCGAGGCGCGGACACTGCGGTCTGGGGATCGTCGCCATAAAGGGCAAGGCGCGTAAACACCGCCGCCTGGGTCTGGGGTTGGCCGTCGCCACCCATGGCGCCATAGGCCAATACTCGCCCGTCGTTCAGGGCCGCAATTGCCGGATTCAGGGTGTGATAGGGCCTACGGCCGGGACCGATGCAGTCGACCGCCCCCGGAGTGAGCGAGAAGCCTGCCCCCCGATTCTGCCAGCAGATGCCGGTGCCCGGCAGGACCACGCCACTGCCAAACTCGTGATAGAGGCTTTGAATGAAGCTCACCACCTGACCCTCGCGGTCTATGACTCCGAGCCACACGGTGTCGGCGGGCCCTTGGCGGGCGTGCCACGGCGCGGCCTGCATGCGGTCGATCGCGAAGGCCTCGGCATCGAGTCGCGCGGACTCAAGCCACTCGGCGACATCCCCGCCGGATTCCAGGAACCATCCCTTGTAGCGGTCGCGCAGGGCAAACGCGCGCTTGGCGGCCTCGACCGTGAGATGGACCAGATCCGCGCCCTCGCGCGGGAGTCGCTCGAGCCCCAAGCGATCCAGGATGCCGAGCATGAGCAAGGACAACACCCCCTGAGTGGGCGGCGAGAGGTTGTAAAGAGTGCCCAGGCTATGAGCCATCTGCAGGGGCCGTACGAGGCGCGCACGAAACGTCCCGAGATCGGCGGCGGTCACGGGGCTTGTGACCGCCGCAAGGTCCGCGGTAATCATGGCCGCGACCTCGCCCTCGTAAAAGTCCCGCAATCCGCGCCGCGCAAGGCCGCGCAAGGTCGCGGCCAGCGTCGGCTGGCGTAACACGCTCCCACGCTCGGGCACGCCCCCGTCAGGCGCGAGAAAGTGCTCCCGGAAGCCCGGCTGCCCATCGAGCTCCGCCACGCGCCCCATAGTGCTCGCGGCCTGGCTCGCGGTGGTTGGAAAGCCTCGCTCGGCATACCCAATAGCGTCTTCGAGCAGATGCTCCAGAGGCAGCACTCGTCGTCGCCCCTGTACCGACGAAAGCGCGAGTTCCCATCCAGCAACTGTGCCCGCCACGGTATTGGCGGCCAGCGGCCCGCGCGCCGGCATGGCCTCATAACCCCGCGCCCGATAGGCATCCGGGGTCGCAAGTGCCCCGACTGTGCCGCTCGCATCGATTCCGTAAGGGTCGCGTCCAGGCTCATGAATGAGCCAGAATCCGTCGCCTCCGAGACCTGTCATGTGCGGGTAGACGACCGCGATCACGGCCGCGGCCGCCACCATGGCCTCGATGGCGCAGCCGCCGTCCCTCAAAACGCGTGCTGCCGCCTGTGCTGCCGCCGCATGCGGGGCCACCGCCACCGCCTGCACCCCACCGCCCCCCGTCATGACCCATCCTCCACGCGCATTCAAGTCCTTACAATATCACGGGCCTGAGGTCCTATTATCCGGGGCAGAGAACTCTATCGACACAACTGTCGGGGCAGCCTCGCCCTTCAACAAGACTCGCAGCGCAGCGATCCACGCACGGGCGGCGCGGACCCCGCGGCCGGTCGGCACTCGATGGATAGTGGCGGAAACACGGATTCGAGGGGCTGAGTTGGAGGAAAGAAGTGCCCAGCGCCGCCCTTCATCAAGCACTCGCTGGCCGCTCGAGCGACCGAGGGACCCTCTCGGGCCCGTACAGCCATCGGGCCCGACCGATAGGACGCAAAGGTTTCTGTGCCGGGACGCGCTGGCGCCTAAGATCGCCCATGGTATCGGGTGCAGACGCCCGACTCTCCAAAGTCTCACACCTACGCGCCCATCAACCGCGCCCTGCGATCCCAGGGCGCGGTCACGAGAGGCCATCCAGGTACGCTCTGGCTGCCCCCCGCTTCGCGCCTTACCACGAAGTGCCGTGCACGAGATCCAAAAACGGGACCGGCGCCCGACTGCGCAAACCGACCCCCAAGAAGGCTAGTCGGCGCGTGCAGGCGTGGCGGTGGCCGGCGCGGCCACGTGCGTAGCGGGCATCAACATGGTGCGGCGATAGAGGCCGTGGAACATCCACGATGTGAGCCCTATGGTGAGCGCGAACAAGGGGATGAACAAGACAAGCGCCACCGTCTGCCAAACCTGCGTCCGTGAAACAGTCATGTGCAGCAGCAGCACGCATTGCACGAGCGCGGCTACCGCCGCCAGCGCCGAGATCGCGGCCGCAGTCCCGGTGGGAGCGAACATATGCCCCCGAACTATCCATAACGACAGGCCCATGAGAACCAAACCTACGACAAAGGCGACGACATAACCGTTACCAGCCAGCTGAACCTCGGGATGCTCCCAGGCATTATCCGTGGTATGCGTCATACGATTGCGCCTCGCAGATAGAGAAAGGTGAACATGAAGACCCACATCACGGCCTGGAAGTGCCAGAAGAGCCGCAGATTGAGCAAGCGATAGACGACCTTCTCGGTCAGCCCCGCCGAGGCGACCTGAACGAGCATGACAAGCATCCAGGCAATCCCGACCACCACATGCAGGCCGTGGTAGAACACGAGCGTAAAGAAGGCCGACAGGAAACCACTGCGCTCGGGCAGGGCCCCCATCCGGAAAAGCGCCAGCACCTCGTGGCTGTCGACGGCGAGGAACCCGAGTGCGATCACCAGGGACGCGGCGATTCCGAGCAATACCCCACCGCGATTCCCCTTCTTCAGGGCCATCATCGCCAAGCCATACGCCAGCACACTTGCGAAGAGCCAGAAGGTTTCCCTAAAAGCAACGCCGTCGTGAGCCACCGCCCTCCCCCATGGGCCGCCGGCGGCATTGAACGCGTGGCCAAGCACCGCATAGGCCGCAAACAAGGCCGTGAACATCATGGCGTCACTCAACATGTAGAGCCAAAAACCCAAGGTTTTCGTCGATATGACGTCATGACCGTGATCGGATGACCACATCGAACTGCTCTTGGCGTCCAGCGTTCCGCTCGTGGTAGCACTCATCGATTCTTCTCCTACATTGCATGATTCTGATCCCGCTCGCCGCATGGGCCGCGACCGGGGACGCCCACAAACCTAGGCGCCCCCGGTTGCGCGCGGCCCTTACATGCCCTGCCGAAACGCCGGCACCGCACCCGGGACGCCAGCGGCGACGGGCCGCCCACTCGGTACGTCACGGATGGCGCGCTCCATACGCTCGATATCCTCGGCGTGGATCGTGTAATCGGTGTCGCGATCGAAAGACCGAATCACGACAAGCGCGATAATAGCGAGCCCGCAGACCTCGGTGAGCCACCACATCCGCCACACGAGACCGAAGGCCAAGCCGAAGGAGAGGGCGCCTAGCCACAAGGGGATCGAGGTGTTGCGCGGCATATGGATATCCTCGTAGCGCTGCGGGCGCACGGTGTCGACGCCGTGCTCGACACGCCACGCCCGCTCATCGCGCGCGTGCACCTCGGGCGTGACCGCGAAGTTATAGAAGGGCACGGGCGAATGGGTCATCCATTCGAGACTGCGCGAGGTTTCCCACGCATCGAGGCCGGCGCGATTCTGCGCCCGATCGCGGAAACTCACATAGAGCTGGGCCACCAGGAACACGGCGGACAGGACATAGATCACGATCCCCACGACCTCGAGATCGAGAAGCGGCCTCCACTGCGGGAAAGCGACATAAGCTAAGCGCCGGGTCATACCCATGAAGCCCAGGGTGAACATCGGGATGAAGACCACCGCGGTCCCGGCCGTGAACAACCAAAAGAACATCTTTCCGAAACGCTGCTCCAGGCGAAAGCCAAAGACCTTCGGAAACCAATAATTCACGCCGCCGAAAATAGCGTAGACGATGAGCAAGAGCATCATATGAAAATGGGCCACCACGAAGACGCTGTTGTGAACCATGTAATCATTTGTCGTAAACGCGTTCATCATGCCGGTAAGACCGCCCACAAGCAGATAGAACAGGGCCGCCGAGGCCCACATCATGGGCAGCTCGAAGCGCAGGCGTCCGCGGAACATCGTGAACGCCCAATTGAAGACCTTGACGCCCGTGGGGATGCCGACTGCCATGGTCGTAATGCTGAAGAAGGCGTTCACGGCAGGTGACGCCGCCATCGTGAAGAAATGGTGGAGCCAGACCCCCCACGACACCCCGGCGATACCAAGGGATGCGAGCACCATCCCGAGGTAACCGAAGAGCGGCTTTTCGGAAAAGGTCGGAACGATCTCCGAGATCAT
>JAKAXK010000088.1 GCA_021827145.1 Pseudomonadota bacterium | reverse complement strand
TGGCTTGCGCCCTTAGCCTAAGGCCTGTAGAATCACGGCCGTTTGGAGGAGATGGCATTCTCCTAATAACCGCCCTCGCGGCTGATAATGCCTACCGTTTCCGGAAATCGGAAAATGGGGGTGTTGTCGCTCTCGTGTCGAGTACCCACCGACTGATCTCCGGGCCCATTAAGGACCCAAACCGTCAGGCATCGGTCGCTGAGGAGGGACGGTGACGTTTTTTTGGATAGCCTGTTTTGCCGTCATGGGCGCCTGGCTACGCTACGGCCAAAACCTCGCGGTGCAACGCCTTTTTGGGCGGGCCTTTCCTTGGGCCACGCTCTCGATCAACGTCGCAGGCTCGTTTCTCATAGGCCTCGCCTCCTACCTGTCCATCCATACGACACCCGTGAGTGCCGCCATGCGCACGGGCATCATCGTGGGCGGCATCGGCACCTATACGACCTTCTCGACCTTCTCGCTCGAGACGCTGCTGCTTTTAGAAGATGGACAAACCGTCCGTGCCATAAGCTATCTCGCCACCTCGCTCGCCTTGGGGCTGGCTGCGGTCTTTCTTGGGGCGTTTGTGGCACCCCACCTTTGATTCGAGGAGTGTGATGAAAGAAATCGTAGTGGTGCGCATCTATATCCGCGAGGGGGACCACTCGGACGGTCGCGACCTCATGG
This sequence comes from Pseudomonadota bacterium, assembly GCA_021827145.1. Classification (GTDB taxonomy): domain Bacteria; phylum Pseudomonadota; class Gammaproteobacteria; order Acidiferrobacterales; family Acidiferrobacteraceae; genus Acidiferrobacter. The sequence goes on along the minus strand of JAKAXK010000088.1, from coordinate 8,624 downwards.
GGCGGATCTTCGCGATCCTCCATGACCAACACAAAGTCCACGGAGTCACGGTCTTCCGCGGGATCGCCGGCTTCGGCGCGCATGGCGAGACCCACGCGGCCGACCTCCTACACATCACGGCCCACCTCCCGCTCGTCATAGAATTCTTCGACGCCCCCGAGGTGGTCGAGACAGCGCTTGCCGAACTGCAGGGACTCATTCCCACCGGACATGTCGTGAAATGGCCCGCGCTATGCCTCTGATCGTCACAGCACGGGGCGCGGACCGTGGCTCAGACAGGGTCGCGCGCCCGGCCCGCAGACGATGCCTGGCATGAAGACCCTGGGCTTCATCGCCCTCTTCGCGATCCTGGGGGCGATCGCGCGCTATCTGCAGGCCTTGATCGTCGCGCACGTTGCAGGCGGTCCATTCCCTTGGGACATCCTTTCGATCAATGTCCTAGGCTCCTTCGCGATGGGCTTCCTGTTCTTCGAGACCTTGGAGCGCATTACCGTGAGCCCCGAACTCCGCACAGGCCTCCTCACGGGCTTCCTGGGCGCCTACACCACCTTCTCGACCTACGTCTCCGGCGCCCTCCATCGTTTCGAGCACGGGGCGTGGTTTATCGGGGGCGCCTATCTCTTTGGGTCCGTGGCACTGGGTCTTGTCGCCACGGCCTTCGGCGCCTGGCTCTCACGCAACGTCGTGCACAGCTGACGGCCACTAGAGATCGCGCGCCAACACCAGAGCATCCTCGCGGCCACGGCGGGCCGGGTAGTAATTTCTGCGCAGTCCAATCTCATTGAACCCGAGGGTATAGTAAAGCGCGCACGCGCCCGCGTTGGACCGTCGCACTTCGAGCAAGGCCACCTTGGCGTGACCTGTGCGTGCCACATCGAGCAGATGCTTCAACATATAGCGACCGAGGCCGCGACGCTGGTAGCGCGGATGGACGCAGAGGTTCAGGACATGGCATTCGCCGGCCGCCACCGAGATGACTCCGTGCCCGACGAGGCGCCCGCGGTCCTCAAGCACGCGGCAGCAATAACCGACACGCAGGCAGTCGCGAAAAATTCCTTCGGTCCATGGGAACTCGTAGGCTTGTCGTTCCACTTCCATGACAAACGGCAGATCCTCACTGCGCATGGCGCGCAACTTTATGGCCGGAGTGGCACTCCGTTCGGGAGGCGTCGGCAATCGCCAGCTACTCACGGTGCACCACCTCCCTCGCCCGTTTGAGGTCCGCCCACGCCGCTGCCTTATCCGCCGGGCGCCGCAAGAGATAGGCCGGATGATAGGTCACAACCACCGGAATGCCATCATACTCATGGACACCCCCGCGCAGGCGGCTCAATGGTTGTTCGGTGGACAAGAGGCTCTGGGCGGCAAACCGGCCGAGGGCCACGAGGATCCGTGGTTGGACGGCGGCGATCTGCGCGCGAAGAAAGGGTAGACAGGAGGCGATCTCCGAGGGTTCGGGGTCGCGATTCCCAGGCGGGCGGCACTTCAAGACGTTCGCGATGAAGACCTCTTGCCGGTCCAGACCCAGCGCCCGCAACATAGCATCGAGTAGACGCCCCGCGCGCCCGACAAAGGGCTCACCCTGTCTGTCTTCCTCGGCACCGGGCGCCTCGCCCACAAAAAACCACGAGGCGGTGCGGGACCCCACCCCGAAAACGGTTTGGGTGCGACCGGCATGCAAGGGACACCGCGTACAAGAGCGGACCTCTTCGCGCAATCGGCCTTCATCGCCATCCACGGCCTCCACGAGCGACGCGGCCGACGCCGTGGGCCGGTCACGCCGCTCCCAGACGGTCACACCCATGGCCGCGAGCCATGCCTGTCTTGTGCTTTTGCCCATGACCCCAGAGTATAACCGCGCGCGGGCGGGCTGGGCGGAGATTTTGCGGTCCCCCGGCGCGCGCTGCGCCTGGGCTGCGGACCAGGCCAGCCAGACGACCCCCTCAGTCGCCGGCCTGAGCCTCTTGCGGGTGATGGGTTAGAGTGTGCTTGGAGGCGTGCGCGCGCAGATAGGCGACAAGGGCGGCGACCTGCCGATCACTCAGGGGATCGGCATAGGCACGGGCCCGCCGACCCCGCACACCGGCCAGAATGTCGACCGCCAGATCGGCCGCCCCCTCGCGGCCCGCCCACACAAAGAGGTCAGGGGCCGGGTTGCCCGCGCCCGACATGGCGTGGCAGGCCGCACAGAGGTGCGTGTACAGAAAGGCACCCTCCCGTAGACGTCGGGCGCTGGCACGCCGCGGCACGAGGCCCGTGAGATCGAACGGATAGGCGATACGCAGCGCGCGCATCTCGCGCCATACCCTGTCCATGGCCCCACCCTTCAGGGCGCGACGGGCCCTCTCTATGCGGGCCTTTATAGGGGCCAGGGCGCATCCGGCCCGCTCGCAGTAAGATCGGGCCTCGAAGCCCAGTACACCCAGATCACTTTGGATGCGCGCGGCCAGCCGCGGGGACCCGGCGCCCGCGACCGCACGATGCGCCTCCTGCGCCAAGAGCGCCACCTCCAAACGAAAACCGGCCCCATGGGCGAGGGCCACCGGCGGCCCGAACAAGGCGCAGAGCATCAAAAGAGCACGACGGCGCGCGCCCCGGGCAGGGTCCGCAGGGGCTCGCGGCCCCGCGCCGACCCTCACACGGTCACGACCAGGTCGGCCGCGAGGATCGCATCGAGCAGCGCGTCGCATGCGTGCGGGGTGGGCGTGAGCCCACGCACATCGTGGCGTGACAGGCAGTGCGTGGCCCCGTCCCCCTCAAGCCATGCCACGGCCTCCTCCACGGTCTGTCGATCCGGGAAGAGATCGGTCTCCAAGACGACGATGCGCATAGTTCCCCCTCGAGTCATCTCACAGCGAAATCACGGCATCCGCGTCGGCAAACGCCTGGCCAAGCCCCGCGGCATCGAGACACGGCAACCCTTGGTCAGGCACAGTGGTTTCGATCGTCACCTCAGCGAGCTCAAGGGTCTCGACCTGTATCGCATTCTCCGTGGTGTCGGCGACCGGTGCGGTCATGAGGATCAAACGCACGGCATGACCAAATATCGTCAGTCCGGCGGCAACGCGCATGGCCTCCGTGTGATCGCAACGCCCCAGAACGACGAGATGCTTGGGCGTACCCATACTCAGAGACTCACAATGCGCCGCGCCGAGGCGGCCATGGCGCTATTGTCGGTCTGGCTTCCAGGGGTGACGAGGCAGGGCCCGCGCCCGAAACGCTCCCAGGAATATTCGCAAACCGCCACACCGACGCAGGCCCGCAGGTCGATCTCGACCTGAGCCCTGCTGGCGAGCGCCGCGGCCGGACCCGTCAGGAAGCATCCGCAGGGGATATGACGCCGCGCGCAGGCGCGCAGCAGGGCACACAACAGCGACTCCGATTCGGCCCGTGACACCAAAAACAGGATCTCCATCAACGCCTCCTCGCCCTATGCCACGCCAGTATCAGGATGATCACGCCCACTGCGGCGGCCGCCAGGGTCTTGGCCCATACGGGCGCCATCGCGAACGCGCCCGGCCGCCGCGCGCGGGCGGCCCGCGCCTGTGCCGACCACGCGCGCCAGCCGCCCAGGAAAACTCGCGTCCGCACTCCAAGCATCCGCAGCCGCGCGAAATAGGCCACCGACTGGTAGGGGTCCTCGCCATAGGCGATGATGCTTCGCCCGGCGACGCGCCACGGTCTGGCGCCTCGCCCCGCCCCCAGCAAGGCCATGGGCCAGGACCGCGCGCCCGGTATGCCCTGACCGGTGCGCGGTCCCCATTCCCCATCCCCCGGACGACCGTCCAGAAGATCCACACGCGGGCCGCGACGCAAAGCCGCGGCTAGTTCGCGGCGCAAGACCACGAGGCGCGTGCGCGGCCACGCGGTGTAGATCGCCTCCCGAAAGACGCCCCGCGTCCGACCGGTCCCGACCGCGCGCGGATGACGACTAAGCCAGCCCGTCAAGGGATCCCGCACCACCTCCACGCGCCTTTGACCCGCGAGATACAAAAGACCGGCCACAAAATCCCTTGCTGTGCCATCATCCCCGGCCACCACGGCCGTCTCGGAACCCGTAAGCCCCATGGTCCCCAAAAGCCAGCGCAGGTCACGGAAGCTCGGAATTCCGCCCGACCGGTCCTGAAACACGCCGGGCGAGAGACAAAGCCCCCCTACGACCGAGTGCCGCACACAAAGGGCTTGCCGCCGCGTATCCACGACCACCGTGCGCGGCGGCACAGGCCAGGGCAGACGCGCGCAAGCCACGAGGGCCGCCATGGGTCGGCTGGCGCGCGCCTCCAGGATCGCCCCATGCGCCGTCAGCAGCCGCCGACCTTCGGCAACAGCCGCGGCCCTGCCGGACGCCCAGCCGGTGGGGGATTCTGGAGGTAGTAATTCACAAGTTCGCGCACACTCACCGTCCCATAGAGGCCGCCCATGGGTATGGGCGCGAAGCGGTCCATGGTCTGCGGGGTCTGCGCGCGCCTCATGAACTGGGGCGACACCGAGGCGACCCGCATCAAAAGCGATATGCCGATCACCACTAGAAGGATGCACGTGCCACAGTAGAGGAGGATTTGGGGCCCCGTCATCGCCCCGCCCCCGGACTTCACCGCGCCCCGCGGCCTTTCATCGGTCGTCATAAAGCCCCCTTGCCTAAAACACGTCGGTCGTCAGGGCGATGTAAAGCACGGCCATCATGACGATGAACATTACGATTTGCGCAATGGTCGGGATATCGAGATCCATAAGTCCTCCTAGTGGCCGCCGCCCGTCGCAACCGGCCTTATCGCCACCACCTGCCGACCGGCCGCGACATTGCCCTTGTAGTACGCGGCCAGACGCGCGACGTTCATAGACTGACCGTCGATCGGGTTTATGACAGGCGGCGTGAAATACGCGACGCCGTCACGGGTGCGATGGAGCGCGGCCGGCGGGGCCACCAGCATATAAACGAGGGTCCCTATGGTCATGAGACCGGTGAGGGACGCCAAGACGACCATAGTCTTTTGGCCGATAGGCAACATGAAATAGCCCTCCTCAGTTCTTGCGCACGAACACCCGCCAATGACGATCGGCCTTCACGGTCACAAGATGCGTGCCACCGACCGCCCCCACCACCGTCGGCAAGGCCTCCATGGAGGTCGGGTTATCGACTCTGACCTCGATCACAGCCCCCGAGGCCGCCTCGCCCAGGGCCTTCTTGGTCATGAGCTGTGGACGCGGGCAAGAGTCGCCCAGTACGTCCACCACTCGACTGATGCTTAACACCGTCCCATCCTCCAAGGTCAGCTGCCCGGCCGGCGGGGCGGCCTCGGAAGGGGGAGATTTGCGACCGAATAGACCCATAACGTCACTCTCCTAAAGTCGACAAGGTATCGCGCGTGCTCGATACCGGTTTGGCCATCGTGGCGGCGCACCCCAGGGCGGGGCTCGCGGCGCGCTCGATGGACGTCGGTGTCTCCTGCCCTTGGGGCACGAGCGCCGCACGCTCCCGACGCAGAATCAGCCGGTACAGGGTGTAGAGGGCGCCGGCCTGGATGACGCCGAATACGATAGCCGGCACCCCAGTGTCACGTTGCAAGGTCAGGGCGTCGGCAAAGCCCAACTGCAGGGCCGCGGCGTTGGCCTGTCCGGTCATGGAGGGCCCGGCGAGCGGCCAAAAGGAGAAGGACCATACGAGCGAGGACACGAACAATCCCACGATCAGAAAGAGCAGGGCCCACAAGGCGCCGATATTGCCCTCTCCAGTCTTGACCCAGGACGACACGGTGCATGCCCCGGCGAATACCATGCCGATACCGAAGAGAAAGAGCCCTATGAACTGATTGATGCCGACGTCGAAGCGCATGGGATTGCCATTACCGATACTGATCATGGCCGTAAAACCTACAGTCAGGATCATCATGGCGATCAACAGGGCCTTGGTATTCCGGTAGCTCTTAAAGAGCATGGCGTCGCGCAAGGCCGCCGTGTTACACCATCGCGAGCGCTGCACGAGCACCCCCACCGTGGTCCCGAACACGAAGGCCGCCAGGCATTGTCCATAGACTGTGATCATGTCAGGCCTCCAAGACCTTCTTGTACACGAGCGTTCCGACCCAGGCGCCGATCACAAGGCCGCTCACGGCAAGGTAGCCACCGAGATTCATCTCCGGCGTGAGACCGAGAAAGGTGCTCACATTGCAGACGAAGGACAAGCGGATGCCGATCCCCATGAGCAGCCCGCCTATCGTGATCATCACCCATTCCGACAGATGCTTAGGTACGCGCCAGTAGAACTCCTTGCTCAGGATCGCGCTCACGAGGGCGCCAAAGCCCATGCCGAGGCTTATGTAGATCTTCCAATAGGCCCATGTCGGTTTGAATACCAAATGCCAAAACGGGATGCGGTTCATCTCCTTGGCGCCCACCAAGGACTTCACAAACAAACCCGCGATCATGGTCTCCCCGCCGCCCACGGTCCAAGCACCGACGATCATGAACAAAAATATGTCCAGTACGGCGATAATCGCCAAAGCAACGATGGGATCCAGAGATTTCTTGAAAAAATCCACGCGCCACCCCCCACTACATAGTCAGTCTACCGTCACGCCTGGCCGGGACCTTCAGGCACCATCCCGCGCCCGGTGCGTACCGTGGCGCCCACATCGATCGGCCCAATCCCGTGCCTCGCCCTGCTTGATCCCTTTCAGCAAAACTCGGGCCACAGGTGATCGCTAGCGAATGAGCGGGTCCGATGCGGGGGCGCGGGGGTGGGTATCACCATCCTGGGAGATCGCGTCACCAGGATGGTGATACGGCTGGGACATAGCGCGACCGGGACGTGGGTAGCCGAAATGAAGCAAGGAGAGGGCCGGGCTCGGTTCGCGCGCCTCGCAGGCACCACCACGCCGCCGCCCCGATTCAGGGCGCGGCCCGATGCCAACACACGATGGCGTACGAAGGCGAGAGAGGCCGGGCTTAGCCTGTGCTCCAGCCGCGCGGGCGCCGCATACCAGCCACCTTGCAGGCCTGCTTGACGTAACCGTAGGGAAAGAGCTCGAAGAGCCGGGCGCGCGCCTTGGCGCCCAGACCTTGGTCGGCCAAGTGGCGGATTGTGAATCGAGCGTCGGGGATGACCTGGTGTTCGTCAAAGAAATCCCGCATGAAATGGATGATCTGCCAATGCTCGTCACCCAACACCAAACCCTCAGAACGCGCCAGGGCCTCGGCCACAGGTTTGCTCCATTCCCCCGGATCGATCAAATAGCCCTCGTCATCGATCGTGACGCGCGCACCGCCGGCCAACATCTCCGCCATGACATACCCCCGCAAAATCACTCATGACCACATCGGAACGGTCCCAGACTTTCCGCCGGCCTATCCGGCCCAGGCGCGCCGGAGACCGACGCCGTGGGCTGACTTTTTCAGATAGGGGCCTGGGCATGCCTTGATCCAAATCAAGACCGAGGGGCGCAGACGGCCTTGCCGCGCGCATCCTCTTGGGGCACTCTGTCGCCACTGCCTCTATCCCTGGACGCGAGAACCTTTGCCCGCCAAGACCCACCTGATACCGTCCCCCTGGTTCGTCTATATCCTGGAGTGCGAGAACGACCGTCTATATACAGGCATCACCACCGACCTCGCGCGCCGCTATCGCGAACACGCGAGCGGCAAAGGCGCCGCCTTTACGCGCATGAACAAACCGCGCCGCCTGCTTGCGTTCACGCCCTGCGCGGACCGATCGGAGGCGAGCCGCCTCGAGGCGCAGATCAAGCGACTTTCGGCGAGCAGCAAAAGGTCGCTCGCGACATCCTGGGCAGGCACAGACGCGCTGCGCCCCTCGTAATTTCCCATGGTGGTTCGGGAACGCATGACGCCCCTGTGTGTATCTATCTTCCTTTACCGGGATTTTCGATAGCTCCGTTAGATAACCTGTCCGTTATTCCAGGTTGACGATATTGTGGGCCGCCGACGATAGTAAGCGCGCGGCCTCAAGGCCTGTCCCATGAAGGGGCATAGGAAGATACATGGTACCGATGCCAAGAAGGCTTAGGTCCTCCCGTGCCCAGATATTGTCATCCACCTGGAAGCGGGGGAAGTATGTGGAAATCAGTACAGTACATGCAAACGGCAGACGCCCCGGATCTCATTCCTCCGGACTTACTCGCGGAGTCGTACGAGCGATGCCGGATGTTCGACGTCCCAGAAGACCAGAAGCGCCTGGGAGACGCGCTCGGGGAAGGCGAGACCCGGAATTTCCTCCAGCAAAATGCGCGGCTTGCAAGTTACGGGCATCTGGTGGTCGAGGAATACCGGGGCGACATCAAGGGATCTCATGACCTTTTCATTTTGACAAACGTGGAGGCGCGGGTATTGGGCTTGTGGTCCCAAACGGAGATTGTCGCGGCCGCCGCCGAAATCGGTCTGCGCCCCGGCGCATCGCTTTCGGAAAGCAGCGCAGGAACGAACGCCGTGGCGCTCGCGCTGGCCGCGCGGGAACCGGTCGTCTTGAAGGGCGAGGAGCATCTCTGTCGCATATTTCACGACTGGGTGTGTACTGCGGCCCCCATCATAAGCTCGGACGGAGACCTGGTCGGGTGCCTCGACATCTCGGCCGCCGAGGGTCCGATCTACGAAAAACTGGCCCTAACCCGGTC
>JAKAXK010000087.1 GCA_021827145.1 Pseudomonadota bacterium | reverse complement strand
CAATAACTGGATAGGCGCGGCATCCGGAAGGCGTCTGTCGGGGGCTCGGACGAGAGCACCGCCTGAATCTCGGCCTGGGCCTCCGGCGTCAGATACTCGTCGGCGTCGAGCGACAACACCCACATACCCGTAGCCTGGTCTAGCGCACGGTTCTTTTGCGGACCAAAGCCCGGCCAGACTGTTTCAACGACCCGCGCGCCCGCCTGTCGGCACAGGGCAACGGTGCGGTCGGTGCTCCCCGAGTCCAAGACAATGATCTCGTCGGCCCAGGCCACGGAGGCAAGGCAACGCTCGATCATGCCCTCTTCATTGTGTGTGATGACTATGACGCTTAATGACACAGGAGACTCCCGGGCACACCTTTCGGGGTACGGCGTATTGCAAAAACCGCGCGCCGATATCGCATTCCCATATCATCCCCTGACCGTCGTCACGGTTCCTGTCGCCTTCACGGCGCACCGAAAATAGCGAAGTGATGGCACGCAGTCTGCCACAGATAAACTCTCCAATGTTGTCTCGATCGTTTTCGTTTCATCGGAATTCTTCTAGCGCTTGCCACCACCCACGAGTACGGGACCCACTTCACGCGCTCCATTCTCTCTGATCGCCAGTGGCGCCAATAGGCCGATTGCGAAGCAAAACTGTTCGAGGGTGTAGTTTTGCATGTCACTATCCATGGCCATTCTTATGCCAAAGGACAACACGATGAGAAGCAGGAAACGCGCGGCAAAAGCGTCTGAATCCACGACGCCATGAATGCGCACAGACACCATACGCCCCAAGGAAAAGATCCAGCCCAACCAGAGCGTCACACCAATGACGCCGCTTCCTACGGCAATATCTAGAAGTGAGTTATTTGGCCCCTCTACACGACTAATCGCGCCGAACTTCGCTTTGATCGCGTGCGCGAAGGCGGAGCGCCCATATCCTACCCCCCAGGGGTTCCTGGCGATCGCCTCGAGCCCCTCTTTTATCCACGCTATTCGCAGGTAATTCGATTGGCTGACTGCCTGCCCGTCTGGAAGGTGAGGAATTGGAAAGCGCGCCATATTGAGCCAATAGAGGTGGCCGCTGGTATCCAGCGCTATAGGCACTGTCGCCCAGAGTGTTTTCCAGCGCGGGTCGACTGCCAGATCGAGAACGCCCAACCCGATGACTAACATAAAGCCGAGGCCGAGCCCTACCATTCCTCCCCGCGATACCCGCCCCTTGTTCGTCCTATATCCAATCCGCGCAGCAAACCCAAGGAACACAGCCAGATCGAATAACTCGTTGCGCATAGCCTCTAGGTTTACGCTTAGCGCTGCGAGTGCTAACACCACACCAAGCATCCAAGATGGCACGTTGAACGTAGACCGGCCCTCCATACGCAACGTGATCTCGGCTACGAGGGCGCTCAAGAGGAAGTTCGTTTCGTAGCTTGCTTTGCCGGGGCCCGCCGTCAACCCCCCCATTCGCGCCCAATGAGGCCATGCGCCATGCTGGATTGTCCACCACACTCCTTGGCCATCGACCGCCAAGACCTCTAACGCGAATACCGCAATCACTACACTCATAACCTTGAGCGTGTCCGTCTGATTTCTCGGAAGGCTTATTGCCAGCCCGGTCAACATGGTCAGGAGGGCCATGATCCACTGGCCTTGGATCTCGCCCAGGCTCCACCATGGACGAGGGGAGATAAAGACAGCAACCAGAAGTATCCACGCCGTAAAGGCGGCGCAAAATATATCCGGCACGCGCATGGGTTTTAAAGCAAACCAACGCACGCGAGCCCAGTCCGCAGCGAACGAGGTGCTGAGAAAAAGGATCCCAAGAAGCAGGTTTCGCAGAGCTATGGAGTGCGGTATGGGCCACACGAGCAGCAGGCTCGCAAGCAGCGCCAGTTGTATGCGACCGCTTGCGTCGACAGTCTTTGAATTAGTCGGTACGCAATTAGACCATTTCCCCATAAACATCCCTCAACCCTCGATTGTGGCGCCATTGTCCCCAACATAGGGGCCCCGACGCCGATTTTATTGCATGACTCCGCCGCACCTAAAACCGTGCACCGTGGCGATTATTCTCTCAGAAGTTGTACTCGGCATAGCCATCTCCATGGCAGGAGTGATCGGTGAAGGTAGGCCACCGCCGTATACATAGCCCTAACGGCCCCCACGGCGCGCGGGACCTCGATCGCATCCTGGGCAGGCTATGCCAGATCCACCGCAACCATTGCGATAACAGGGGCGGCACGGTAGCTGTGTCGACACCTTCTGGTTGTTTCCGTATCGACCCGTCCAAATAGTCCTTGCCGGGTCCAAGAATGGCTACACGGGGCGTTTCCGTACCGACAGCGCTAGGCATCGCCCCCGAACCCTTTGCCGCGAAGCTGCGGCCCCGTCCCAATGGCAGCAATTGGCTTGAGGTCCACGATTCCCGCAAGATCGACAATGTCCCTGTTTTCGGCCCCGAGAGCCGCTCGCGCGCAGTTGGTGTTGCGACACCAAGTGGCCTTATGGCCCCGCCATGTGCGCGTCGAAAGGTTCGCCGCTGACGCTTGTTGTGGGGCTCACAACACACAGCCCCGAGGCGCGAAACCGTGCTGCCCCACGGCGTACCTGACGCCTACCCCGCCATTCTTGTGGGCTGAGGCGGACCCTAACCCTTGGGCAAAACCCCCGGATCATGAAAATGGATTGTCCGCTGGATTGATCGGGCGGCCTGTCTCAGGGGCACCGCGATGTAAGCCTGCCGCGCTGTTTATCGGTCCATCAGTGCCTGACGATGACAGTTATGATTAGTGAAATCGAAGTATTTGGCAAGAGAGGTCCATGCTTCGGGAATCGGTTCTCCGCCCCGCGTGCAAGGCGAGGTCTCGAGATACGCCTCCTCGCATTGACGCGCCGCCAGAGGCGCCCCACGAACACTTTATCCCACCACCGATCTTGTGCCCCATGTCTCCGACGCCGGTTGCGTGCGCGCTGACTGATCGCCGGGTGGTATCGCCCGACGGACGCACCGAAACGAGGTGCGGCGGCTGTAGGATCGTTGGCATCGGTCTCCAGCAGCGGCAGGTCAATTCACCATCGTCGGTGTACCCGGGCGCCGAGCCTACCGGGTCTGCCGCCATGAGCCTTGGGGTGGGCCTTAGGTAGGCGAGCGCGGGCCAAGGGTGGTGTATGACGCATGAGGCTGCCAGGCGATAGCCCCCTGGAATCTGTCGCCCGATGTCGTCCCGCGTCGTTTTTCGGCCCCTGGTTCGAGGTGACTATCCAAAAGCTCGTATCGGAAATGCGGGCTAACGGGAGAGGGCCAGCCCCAGCCGTCTTTTTGCCCCTTCCTTGATATGATGTCCCACTACTTAGGGGGGCTTATGTGTGGGATCGCGGGGTTTGTCGGTAAGCGCGTCGTAGACCCGGGGCGGTGGGGGGCGATGCTGGCGGCGCTGAAGACCCGCGGCCCCGATGCCCAAAAGGCGGTCCTGTGGAACGACAGCTTTGAGGAGACCAGTGGGTCGGGCGTCGCCGGTCTGTTACACGCGCGACTCAGCATCCGCGACCCGAGGCCCGAGGCCGATCAGCCGATGGCCAACGCCCGCAGGGACATCTGGGTCTGTTTCAACGGCGAGGTCTACGGCTACGAGGACGATCGTGATGAGTTGATGCGTCAGGGCTACACCTTCCGTACCACGAGCGATACGGAGTTCATTCTGTACGCCTACGAGGCGTGGGGAGATGCCTTCATCGAGCGGCTGCGCGGAATGTTCGCGATCGTGGTCCTCGATCTGCGTCGCAGACGCCTCTTCGCCGCGCGCGACAGGTTGGGCTTGAAGCCGCTCCTCTATCACACCGATGGCGAGAACTTTGTGTTCGCCTCGACTCTGCGTGCCCTTCTGCCCTACCTCGGGGATAGGGTCCGCATTGCCCCCGAGGCAGTCGACGCCTACCTTGCGCACCGCTACGTCCCGGCCCCGCTCGCCCTCGTGCAGGGCGTCAAACGTCTCGCGAACGGGTCCTGCCTCGTCTGGGAATTCGGGGAAGGTCGCACACCCGATGTGCGCCGGTATTGGGAGCCCCATTCCTCGCAGGCCGATTTCCGGGAAACGCTCGATCAGGCCGTGGCCCTGCGCACCGCCTCCGATCGGCCGGTGGGACTTTTTCTGAGTGGCGGCATCGATTCCGCCGTGGTGGCGTCGAGTCTCGTGCGTCAGGGCTATACGAACATCACCGCCTTCACCGCCACCTTTCCCGGGACCTCCTACGACGAAGGGCCCCAGGCCGTACGCATGGCGAAGGCCTTAGGCCTCACCCACCGGGAGATCCCCGTGGAGCCGCGTCTCGCCGACGATTTCGATCGCATCGTCGCCGATCTCGACGAGCCGTTTGCCGATCCGAGCGCACTGCCGCTTTGGTACTTGGCGCGCGCCGCCACCGAGGAGGTCAAGGTCGTGTTGGGGGGCGATGGCGGTGATGAGCTCTTCGCGGGCTACAAACGCTATGCTCAGCATCTGCGGAGCCGCTGGCGTGGGTCTTTCACCGTTCCGCTTGCCTACGACGGCCTGCCCTGGGAAAAGCCGGCGCGCTGGCGTGAAGAGTTGGGGCTCACCTGGGAGGAGGCTTACGTGTTGCGCTTCTCGGGCCTGTCGCCGGCCGTGCGCCGTTATCTCCAGCCCGACCTTTCCGCGGTGCCACCCGTTCATTGGCGGGAGTTCCCCTCGGACAGAAAGGGGCTCGCAGCCCTCCTTGCCATCGATTTCGCCAACTACCTACCGGAGTACATCCTGCGTAAAGGCGACCTATGCACCATGGCCCACGGGCTCGAGTTACGCGCCCCGCTGCTCGATCACCGGCTTGTGGAGGTGGTGACCGGCTTGCCTGCCAGCCGGCGCTTCACCAGGCCCACAAAGAGCCTTCTCGTCGACACCTGCCGCGTGTGCCAGGATGAAAATCTACTTACGGCGAAGAAGCGCGGCTTCTCACCTCCGTTGAAGCAGTGGTTGCGGACCGAACTCTCCGAGCGGCTCCCTGACCTCGGGACGCGCTTGGCGAGCGCCACTGGCGGGCAGTTACAGGCGGGGCGGGTTGATACCCTGGTTGCGGCGTTCGTTGGCGGTTTCGATAAGCTCGCGGAGCCTGTCTACCAGCTGCTCGTGCTGGATGTCGCGCTGCGGTCTTTAGGTCTCGCCCGCTGATGGCGGCTCACGATCGCGTCTCGCTCAGCACCTCCGAGATCGCGCCAAGGACGGTTTCCGGCGAGATCCCCGTGCTGCAACGCGCACCGAAGGCGCAGTCCTCCGGTAGACGCACGCAGGTCTGAATCCAGGGACGGCTGCGCTCGAAGAGCACGGTCTCGTTGCGACAGGGCATGTCGGTGCGCGTTACCGCCCGATAAGGGGCGCCCGCATAGAATTGCACCGGGCCGTAGAGGGCCGCCTGCCCCGGCCCGAAGAGCACGACGGACGGCGTCCCTGTGATGCGCGCGAGATGTGTAATGCCCGTGTCCGGCGAGACGAGAAGCCGGGCTGTGGCCAGCAGATGCCACATATCCCGCAAGTCCAGCTGACCTGCGACGTTCTGGAATCGCCCTTCGGGGTCCACTGCGTGGACGAGCGGCTCTTGGCCGGGTCCCGCACTCAAGATCACGCGGAGCCCTTGGTGGGCCAGCGACAGGGCGACCGTGTGCCAGTTGTCTGCGGACCAATACTTGAGGGGGGACCCTGCGCCGAGGTGCAAGACGGCGTATGGAATCTCGGGTGGTGTGAATGCCCCTCGCCTGGGAGGCGGCCAATCCCGGGGATCGAAGCGCTCATATTCGGACCCTTCGTCGCCGCCGAGCGCTGCCATCATGTCGGGCAGGGTGGTGAGCCGGTCGGGCGCGGGCCAGGCCTCGTCGAGCGATGCCCGATAGTACCAAGCCCCGCCCGCATAACCGCGCACCCAACGTGCACCGGCGGCGCGTGCGAGCCAACCGTGGCGACTCTCGGCCGGCACGATGGCAAGGTCGAAAGGCCCGAGGGCGCGCAGCTGCGCAAGGCTTTGCGGGTCGCGCGGATCGAACGGTGAGGCGAACACGCCGTAGGGGCGCCCCTCGTAGAGCGACAGAAAGGCCGGCGGGCAGGTCATAACCAAGTGCGCGTCCGGGTGACGGTGCCTGAGTCGCGCCAGGAGCGATGTGAGCATCAACGTATCGCCAAGTAGCAGGTTGTGGGCGATCAGGATGTTCCGCGCCCCTCGGGGGGATGGTGGCCGCTTGCGGCCGCGCGACAGGGCGTGCCAGGCGATACGCGAACGCACAGGAAACCGGCTGGGACGTCTAGCCATGACCGGCCTTTGCGCGCAGCAGTCCTTCGTAGAATGCCACGAAGCGCTCGCCCATGAGTCGCAGGTCATAGGGCTCTATGGCACGTCGCGCCGCCTCCCCCATGGCGCTGCGGCGCGCCGGGTCGAGCAGGGCCGCGCAAGCCTTCATGAGCCCCCCCGTGTCGAGCGCATCCCGGATAAAGCCCGTCTCGCCTTCCGTGAGGAGTTCGGAGGTCCCGGCTGAGCGGCTTGCGATGACGGGAAGACCGCAGGCCATGGCCTCCAACACAACGTTGGGCGATGGGTCGTAGAGCGCCGGTAGGATAAAGGCGTCGGCGGCTCCATAAAAGGGCCGAGGATCGGTCTGGCGTCCCACGAACCAGAGCCGATCATTGATCCCGAGATCTTGCCCGAGGCGCCGATAACGCGCCTCATGACGGTCTTGCCCCACCACGAGTAAGCCGGTCGGGGGTGACAGCAATGCCACGGCCCTCATGGCTTGAGCGAGCCCCTTTCGGTAGAAGCCCGAGCCCACGAACACGAAGATCGTGGCGTCGCGAGGGATGGCGTAGCGCTCGCGTACGGCCTCGCATCCGTCTCTCACGCCCGGATGGAAAGACTGGCAGTCGACACCGTTATAGAGGATGACGAGCTTATCGGTGGTTTGCGGAAAGGCCGCGGCGATCTCGTCGCGTACCATGCGTGAGCCGCAGATCACGGCGCGCAGGCCGGGGTGCGTCAAGGCCTTGGCCTCGGCGGCGAGCGCGTATGAATGATAGGGGTTGAATCGCAGACGGATGCGTCCGAGGAGGTTTGTGGTCTTTCGTCGTTGCGCAAGCCAGCTGCGATGCAGCCCGTCTCCCGCCCGAAAGATGTCCGCACAACCCATGCGTTCGTGGCTTTGCACGAGATCCGCGCCAAGCGCGCGAAGCCTGCGACAGGCGCACAGTGCGAAGCCCAGGTCGCGCCAGATGGACCCTAAGTAAGGCGGGTTACAGCGCTCGATGCCCATGCCCCCCGCGGCTTTTGGCCAGTCTCGCGTCACAAGCACGATTTCGACGCCTTGTGTGGCTAGTGCCTCCGCGGCGCGCGCCACGAAGCGCTCGGCTCCCCCGTCGGGCCGGTACCGTTGGCGGATTAGGGCGACGCGCATGCGCGTGTGCTCGTGTCTTCGAGAAGCTCCGTCACGGCGTTTGATACCTCATCCACGCTGACCGCCCCCATGCATTCGCTCAATTGCCCATCACCGCAGCCTGCGAATCCGCACGGTCGACAACTGTAAGACGAGGCCGTCAGAACGCGTGACGACACCTGCCAGGGCGCCCATTCCTTGTCTCCGCTCGGCCCGAAGATGGCGACCACGGGGGTCCCCATGGCCGCCGCCATGTGCATAGGTGCCGAGTCGACGCCGATGAAGAGATGGGCCTTCCGCAAGAGCGCGGCGAGCTCTTTCAGGGTGAGGGTACCGCTCCAGTCCGCGAGCACATCCGAGGGCGGCAATGGTGCCAGAATGTCGGCGATGATGTCGCGTTCCTCGCGATCCGGGCCCGAGGTCACGACCAGCGCGTGTCCGGCCGCCAACAGCCTTTGTATGAGCGCGGTCATCGAGGCCGCGGGCCAAGCCTTGAAAAGCCAGCGCGAGGTGGGGTGGATCACAAAAAACGGCCGCGCGCCCAGGCCCGCGCGCGCAAGACGCGTCTCGATGGCGCTCGCGGCCTCTGACCCGGCCACGAGGCGCAGGCCCTTCTCGGCGGGCGGCACGACAAGCCCCAACCGCCGCAACGCATCGAGATGCGTCTCCACGGTGTGGCGTTGCCGGGCTGGAACGTCGTAGAGATGGGTAAAGCTCCGGCGCCACCAAAGCCCGCGCCGCCCTGGGTAACGGCGCGCTACCGCATAGCGGGGTTTCAGGAGGCGCGTGACCAAGGCTCCACGCGGGTGTTCAGTGAGGTGGATGACGAGGTCGTAGTGGCGCCCCCTTAAGGTCCTGAGTAGACGCCACTCGATGGTGACCTTCCGGAACAGCGACAGGCCACGCGTGCGACGATCAACGGTGTGGATAGCCGCTATGTCCGGGTTGGCGCTCAACATGTCGAGGCTGTCTTTATAGATCAAGGCATCTACCTCGACCCCCGGAATCAGGGCGCGCAGCACCCGGAACACGGGCGCCGCCAGCAGGACGTCCCCGTGGTGGCGAAATTTGATGACGAGGACACGGCGAATGGCGGTGGGATCGATGGCATCAGCGAGCATCGCGCCACAATAACGAAGCCCCGCCAGCTTGTCCACGAGCGGCGCCGAGACCTCAATCTCGGGCACAATGAGGGCTCGGCTGATCAGGGCCGCGCGTGCGGGAAGGGGTCGCTGGGAATGGTGCAAGGCCGGCCCCTGGCCGCCCCCGCGGAATCCATAACGCCGCTCGGTTAGCGCTTACATCTATGGGTTGCCGCCCAAGCGCGCCCTTATTGACCAAAATTTCTTCCACCATCTCTTGTGCCGCACAGCCGAGGGTCTCGGCAACGAATATTCGACAATGCGGTGCCATGGGAAATCTAAGGATATCCGGGAGTGTCCCGCTTCCTTTCCCCAGTAGTTGATCTGGGCCTTTTTGAGCGGGTCTATTTTGCTATTTCGCGACTGATCGCGGACCAGCGAATGATATTCCAAGCCCTGGTCGATATCGGTTCGAGACAAGCAAGTGCATTGTTTAGGTAAATGCCGAAACCAGGTGCCGTGGTATTTCTGATACTTTACGAACTGGAAGTCCGCGCCCTCGCGACCGCCACTGAGTTCCTCGTCGTAAACCCACAGTCTCAAAAATCTCCCGCGTGACATTAGAAAGATGTTCGGGTGACCGCGATGCGTCTGCCCCGATTCGAGATCCCTTGTGTAAATCTTATGCGTCTTGTTTCGGAGGCCCCCATCCGAGCGGCACACTCCGTTGTCTCCTCCGGAAATTCGCGATCGAGATCCGTCAGAATCATTTTGTCGGATTTCGCGAAAATCGCGCCGAGGTTCCTGGCCCCTGATTCCAGGGGAGGTCCGTCGTCTACGACGACGAGCCGCATGATGGATAAAAGCTGCCGCTGGTACCGTTCGTACTTCCTCAGGAGGCCGATAATGGCGGAGGCGCTGCCCTGATAAAATAATAGTGTGTAATGTGCGCCAGTTGTATATGTTCTATCTATTACACAT